>NZ_CP041146.1:2755000-3061111 GCF_006494775.1 Nocardioides humi
CCGGCGCCCCCGAGCCACACCCCGGCCCCGGCGAGGTCCTGGTCGCCGTCTCCCACGCCGGCGTCTGCGGAACCGACAAGGGGATCTTCGAGTCGGCGCCCTGGACCGCGCGGCACGTGTCCCCGGGGGTCACGGTCGGCCACGAGTTCGTCGGGCGGGTCGCGGCGCTCGGCGACGGTGTGACGGGACTGCGCACCGGCCAGCGAGTCAGCGGCGAAGGCCACCTCACCTGCGGACGTTGCAAGCCGTGCCGCACGGGCGCCAGTCACGTCTGTCAGAACGTCATGGTCCTCGGGGCGAGCGTCGACGGATGCTTCGCCGACTTCGTCGTCCTCCCGGCGGCCAACGTGTGGCCGGTGCACGAGGCGATATCCGACGAGATCGCGGCGATCCTCGATCCCATCGGCAACGCCATGCACACCGTCATGAGCGCCGACGTCGCCGGCAGGAGCGTGCTGGTGACAGGCGCCGGCGTGATCGGCGCGATCTCGATCGCGATCGCCCGCGCTGCCGGGGCGGGAACGATCGTCGCCACCGACATCAGCGCGCGCCGCCGGGAGCTCGCGCTCGAGATGGGCGCCGACCGGGTCCTCGCAGGCGACGATCCCGAGTGGCCGGACCAGGCGCGTCGCCTGACCGGGGGCACCGGCCCGGACGTGCTCCTCGAGATGAGCGGCAACCCCACCGCGATCCGTCAGGGACTGTCCTCCGTCGGCAGCGGCGGAACCGCTGCGCTGCTCGGTGTCCCCACCGAGCCCGTCGAGGTCGATCTGCTCAACGACGTGGTCTTCAAGGGACTGACGATCCGCGGCGTCTTCGGCCGGCGCATGTTCTCGACCTGGTACCAGGTCGAGAACATGCTGCTGGCAGGTCGCCTGCAGCTGGACGCCATCGTCAGCCACCGCATCCCGATCCGTGAGTACGAGCGGGCCTTCGCGCTCATGGCCTCCGACGAGGCCATGAAGATCGTCTTCGTCGTCGACGACGCCGGCAGCGGTGGCGTCTGATCCTCCTCGCGGCTCCGGGTCCGGGTGCAGGAATCACCGCCTCAGTGGTGATTCCCGCGCTTACTGGCCGTTGCAACGGTCAAGAAGTGCAGGAATCACCACTGAAGTGGCGATTCCTGCACCCCTCAGCGAATGGTGACCTGACGGTTGGCGAGCCCGTTGCGAGCGGAGCGCTGCTCGGTGGTGAGGTCGGAGGTGTCGGCGAGGGCGGCGTCGAGCTCGGCCTTGAAGGCGGTGGCGGCGGCCTCGAGCGGCTCGGGGCCGGTGCCGACGGGGAGGTCCCAGACGGGGGTGAGGAGGCCGTGGGCGCGGAACATGCCGACGAACCGGGCGTCGGGGACGATCACGTCGTCGCCGGAGACGTGCAGCCGGGCGAGAGCGTCGAGGAGGGCGTCCTCGGGCTCGGGCATCACCCAGCGCAGGTGCTCCTTGGCGCCCATCCGGGTCCAGTATGCCGCGTCCACCTCGGTCAGCCGGGCCGTCGGCGCCGCGGCGCCCTCGGCCTGCTCGAGGGCCTGGGCCAGCTCGGAGCTGGACTCCATGTCGGAGACCCAGTAGTCGAAGCCCTCGTGCACCTCGACGGCCAGCGGGCCGTCGGCCACCAGGTCCTGCAGCCGCGGGCCGTCGGCGGGCGGCGCGGTGAGCCCGACCATCCCGGCGCCGGGCTCGGCGGCCAGCGCCTCGACCAGCACCGCGCCCAGGTCGCGGGCCGGGTCGCCGAAGTTGTGCTGCACCTGGAGGCCGAGCCAGACCTCGCCGCTGTCGCGGACCAGGGCGGGGGCCGCCATCGGCAGCAGCGTGCAGATCCGGACCACGCGGTCGGCGTACTCGCCGGTCAGCGGCAGTACGGCGGTGGCGGCCGGCACCAGCTCTCGCATCGCGACGATGTCGCACTCCGAGGCCAGCCCCTCGAAGGGCCGCTTGACGAAGACCTGCCCGCCGCCGGGCGCGCCGTGGCACGCCTTGTAGCGCTTGCCGGAGCCGCACGGGCAGGGCTGCCGGGGACCGACCTCACCCGCCGGTGCCGTCGAGCCGGAGTTCTTGGTGCGGTTCTTCTTCGCCATGCGCGGAAACCTACTGGTCGGCGGGGAACCGCTGGTCCAGCAGGTCGAGCATCAGCCGCGGCCGGTCGCTGATGACCGCCGTCACGCCGAGGTCGAGGCAGCGCTCGAGGTCCTCCTCCTGGTTGACCGTCCAGACGTGGATCTCGCGGCCGCCGCGGGCGATCGACTCGCCGACCCGCGGGTGCTCGCGGAGCATCCTGATGCCCGGCCCGACGATCCAGTCGCGGCCGATCACGCGGCGCAGCATCGGCCAGTAGTTGGGCTTGTCGAGCAGCTGCACCAGCCGCACCTCGGGCGCGAGCCGCTCGACCCGCTGCAGCGCCGTGAACGAGAAGCTCATCACGCGCACCGGCGCCCCGGCCTGGTCCCAGCCGAAGTCGCGGAGCATGTCGACCAGGCGCTTCTCCACCAGCCCGCCGTACCGCGTCGGGTGCTTGGTCTCGATCGCCACCTCGACCCGGCGGTCGTAGTCGGCGACGGTCTCCAGCAGCTTGCGCAGGGTCAGGACGCCGCGCAGCGTCTCGTCCTCGTCGGGAGCCTCGTCGTCGAGGTCGGCCCACGGGTTCTTCCACGCCGCGAAGTCGAGCTCGGAGAGGTCCGCGAGCTCCATGGTCGAGACCAGCCCCCGGTTGGCGGCGGTACGACGCAGGTCGCGGTCGTGCACGCAGACGAGGTGGCCGTCGGCGGTGAGCCGGACGTCGCACTCCAGCCCGTCCGCGCCCTCGTCGAGCGCCGCGAGATAGGCACCCAGGGTGTGCTCGGCGAGCTCGTGACTGGCGCCGCGGTGGGCGACCACCTGCGGTCGGACGGTGGGCACACCCCGATTGTGGCAGGTCTCATAGCCTCGATCCGCGGATCGAGGCTCAGGGTCGGGATCGGGGTCCGACCGGGGTCGTTCCCCGATGTGCCGTGAGCGCGGAGCAGGCACCGTGGAGGCATGAGCAACTACGAGAGCTACCCCGCCCCCCACAACCCCCACAACCCCTCCACGCCGCGGCGGCTCACCCGCCGCGAGCAGGACAAGATGATCGCCGGCGTCTGCTCCGGTGCAGCCGCGCACTTCGGCATCGACGTCACCGTCGTCCGGCTGCTGATGGTCGCCGCGACCGTCTTCACCGGCGGCGCCGGGATCCTCCTCTACCTCGCCGGCTGGTGGCTGATGCCGCGCGGCTGACACGCTGGCCCCGTGACCGCCCCCTCACTCGTCGCCCGGCTCCGGGCCGCGGGCTGCGTCTTCGCCGAGGAGGAGGCGGCACTCCTGGAGGAGGCCGCGGCCTCGCCCGCGCACCTCGAGGAGCTGGTCGCCCGCCGGGTGGCCGGCGAGCCCCTGGAGTACGTCGTCGGCTGGGTCGCCTTCGACGGCGGCCGAGTCGCGGTGGAGCCCGGCGTGTTCGTCCCGCGGCAGCGCACGGCGTACCTCGTGGAGCTGGCCGCCCCGCTGCTGACGGCCGGCGACACCGTGCTCGACCTGTGCTGTGGCACTGGCGCCCTCGGCCTGGCCCTCGCCCGGCGGGTGCCCGGCCTGACCGTGCACGCCGCCGATCTCGACCCCGTGGCCGTCGCCTGCGCGGCCCGCAACCTCGCGTCCGTCGGGGGCACCGCGGTCGTCGGCGACCTGGCCGACCCACTGCCGCCCGAGCTGCGCGGCACCGTCGCCGTCCTCGCCGCCAACGTGCCCTACGTGCCCAGCGACGCCGTGGCGCTGATGCCGCCCGAGTCCCGCGACCACGAGCCACGCGGCACCGTCGACGGCGGCGCCGACGGGCTCGACGTCCTGCGCCGGGTCGCCGCCCTCGCCCCCGCCTGGCTGCGGCCGGGCGGCACGGTGCTCTCCGAGGTCTCCGTCGATCAAGCCCCCACGGCCGTCGAGCTCTTCGCGGCGGCCGGGCTGGCCGCCGCGGTCCATCACGACGAGGAGCGCGAGGCGACCATCGTCAGCGGTCGGCGGACGCTGCGTCCGACGAGCTCGACCACGGTGTAGGCGAGCACGACGCAGGCGCCGCCGGCGAGGACGTCGAGCAGGAAGTGGTTGGCGGTGGCGAGGACGACGAGGGCCTGGAGCGCCGGGTACGCGACGGCAGCGACCCGCCAGCGCGGCGTACCGAGGCCCCACATCTGCACGGCGCACCACAGGGACCAGCCGAAGTGCAGGGACGGCATCGCGGCGTACTGGTTGGTGGCGTCGCCCAGCCCGCGCGGCGCGGACGCCGCGGCGCCCCACCAGCCGTAGTCGGCGAAGCGCCGCATGACGTCGACCACCCCGAGCTCGGGCATCAGCCGGGGCGGGGCGGTGGGCAGCAGCGCGTAGCCGACCAGGCCGAACGCCGAGGCGAGCACGATCGACCAGTAGCCGCGCCAGTAGTGCCAGCCGCCGTGCCGCCGGGAGACGAGCAGCACGACCGGGGTCATGACGTAGTGCATGAGCGCGTAGAAGTAGCACGCCGCGACGGCCAGCGCCGGGACCCGGAGGATCCACTCGTTGAGCGGTAGCTCGACCGACCGGAAGATCCAGCCCTCGCCTCCCACCACGCGCCGGGCGTTGGCGAACGCCGTCACCGGGTCGTCGCCCCAGCCGGCCCGGATCAGGTTGTAGGCGGCGAACAGCAGGACCAGGACGCCGAGCTCCACCACCCATCGGCCGAACCTCCCCCGGAGCCCGTCGGTGAGTGAGCGGACGCCGGTCACAGGACGGACGCCGGCCGGAGGTAGTCGCCGGCGAGGATCGGCTCGAGCGCGGCGGCGAAGGCCCGGACGTCGTCCTCGGGCAGCCGGTCGATGAACGCCAGCAGCGCCTGGCGGCGGGCCCGGAAGTGCTCCTCCACGAGGGCGCGCCCCTGGTCCGACAGCGAGACGAGCCGGACCCGCCGGTCGTGGCGGTCCTCGCGCCGCTCGACCAGGCCGAGCTCGACCATGCGCTCGACCGCCCGCCCCGCCGCGGCCACGGAGAGGGCGACCCGCGAGGCGATCTCGCTGATCGGCACCGGCGCGCCGGCGCACCCGAGCAGCATCGCGATCCGGATCTGGGTGAACGACAGCTCCAGGCTCGCCAGCGCGTCCAGCGCCTCGGTCTCCGCCGAGGTGAACAGCCGCCGGAAGAAGGTCTCCAGCAGCCGGACGAGATCGTCGCGCTCCGCCACCTGCCCGATTATTGCGTCCAAGCAACTATCTCGTCAACGCAACTGATTACGGGCGAGCTCGAGCGTCGCGCCGTCCCACCGCCGGCGCAGCCAGCGGTCGTGGGAGGCGACCACCACCGCCCCGGGACTGGCGCCGATCGCCTCCTCGAGCTCGGCGACGAGCGCGAGCGAGAGGTGGTTGGTGGGCTCGTCCAGCAGGAGCAGGTCGGGCTCGGTCGCGACGGCGATCGCGAGCGCGAGCCGGCGGCGCTGGCCCACCGACAGCAGGACGACGGGCTTGGCGTGCTCGCGCGGATGGAGCAGGCCGAGGCTGCGCAGCGGGCGGCGTACGGCGAGCTCCGGGCCGACCGCGGCCGCGTAGGTCGCCTGCGCGCTGGCGGCGAGGTCCGGGAACAGCGGGTCCTGGGTGAGCTCGGCTCGGCGGTGGGCGCTCACCTGCACCAGGCCGGCCGTGGGGACGATCCGGCCGGAGAGGACGCCGAGCAGGGTGGACTTGCCGGTGCCGTTGGCGCCGGTGACGAGCAGGTGCTCGCCGCCGTCGACGTCGAGGGCGGGCAGCCGGAGCCGGCCGGCGACCTCCAGGTCGCGGACGGTGACCACCCGGCCCCCGGCGGCGTCCGCGGCGGTCAGCGCCGTCGTCAGCCGCAGCGGCACGGGCGGCTTGCGGACCTGGTCGCGCTCGGCCTCCTCGAGCCGCCGCTCGGCGTCCCGCTTGCGCCGGGCCAGCGCGCGGTCGACGTTCGCGCCCTTGAAGGCGTGGATGAACTTGTCGTTGTCGCGCGGCCCCCGGCCCGGCGCGATGGCGCCCTTGTCGATCCGGGCGGCCTCGCGGAGCCGGCCCAGCTCCTCCTGCTGCGCGGCGTAGGTCTCCTCCCACCGGCGCCGCGCGGCGGCCCGCGCCTCGGCGTACGCCGTCCACCCGCCGCCGTACCTCCGCCCGCCGCGGCCGTCGGTCCCGGTCCCCACCGGATCGAGGTCGACGAGGTCGGTGCAGGCCTCGTCGAGGAGCACGCGGTCGTGACTGGTGAGCAGGACGACGCCCGGCAGGTCGCGCAGGAACGCCACCAACAGCGCGACCGCATCGTCGTCGAGGTGGTTGGTCGGCTCGTCGAGCAGCAGGCACTGCGGACGCCGGGTCATCAGGGTCGCGAGCGCGAGCCGGGTGCGCTGGCCGCCGGACAGGCTGCCGACCCGGCGGTCCTGCGCGAGGTGGTCGAGGCCCAGCTGCTCGGCGGCGAGCAGCCCCCGCCGGTCGGCGTCCCAGGCGTCGTGGGCGAGGGCCAGGTCGAGCGCGGCGGCGTACTCCTCGGCGGCCGTGGGATCGTCCAGCCGGTCGGCGAGCGTCTCGACCTTCGCCACCGCCTCGCGCAGCGGTCGCAGCGCCGTGGCGAGCACGTCAGCGACGGTGTCGGCGTCGTGGAACGGCGGCTCCTGCGTGAGGAGGGCCAGGTCGGCGGGGCGCTCGATCGTGCCGGTCACGTGCGCGGTCTCCGGCAGGTCGCCGGCGACGGCGCGCAGCAGCGTCGACTTGCCCGCGCCGTTCTCCCCGATCAGGCCGATCCGCCGCCCCGGCTGGGCGACCAGCTCGATGCCGTCGAGGACGGTCCGGCGCCCGAACGCGACGGTGAGATCGTGGACGATGATCGGTGCTGACATGACGAGGCCTTCGCGGGAGGGATGGACTCACCGGGCGGGGCCGCGGGCGCGAGTCGGTCAGGCGTCGATCAGCATGATGCGACCAGCCTACGGCGGGCGTGGTCGCGGGCGCGAATGATTTTCTCGGCGGGGCGGCCCCGGATCAGAGCTCGCCGAGGATCCGGGCCCGCGCGGCGTCGTACTCCTCCCGGCTGACGAGGTCCCGCCTGAGCAGGTCGTCGAGCTCGGCCAGGCGCTCGGCGGGGGTCCGGGCGTCGGCGGCCGCGACGGGTACGACGCCGGGCGCGATCGGGCGCGCGGAGGACCAGTCGACCTCCCACTCCCGGGTCTCGGGGTCGACCAGGGCGGGCAGCTCGCCGCCGTAGAGCAGGGGCATCCGGACGTCGGGGACGACCTGGCGGCTCTCGACCTCGAAGGGCGCGATGTCCTCGCCCTCGATCCGCAGGCGCAGCTTGAGCAGCGGCTGCTCGTTGATCCGCACGCTCGTGTGCTCGAAGGACAGCACCTGCGCCCGGGCCGGCCGCCCGCGCTGCCGGAGCCGGTGGCTGCGCAGGGCGGAGCGGTGGCGGAGGCCGCCGATGACCAGGCCGATGACGACGTCGAGCACCGTGATCGCGATGCCGAGCGGGAGCAGCCAGCCCGTCCCGGGCTCGTCGACGCTGAGGCCGACGATCACGAAGATCGGGCCGACGATGCCGCACAGCAGCATGAACAGCGTCGGCGGCAGGACGCTGCGGAGCAGGGACGGCGGCCGCGGCACGTCCTTCGGAGCGACGGTCATGGCCACAGCGTAGGGATCAACCGCCGGTCGTGGGCCGCGCGGCGCGGTACGCCGCCCGCGCCGCGGCGCTCGCGTGGTGGGCGGTCAGCTCGTGCAGTCGTGCCTCGGTGGCGGCGTCGGCGACCGGGTGGAGGTGGACGACGACCGCCTCAAGGCTGGGGGTGGCGTGCAGCAGCTCGTGCTCCACGCGCTCGGCGACGCCGTGCGCCGCGGTGACCGTCAGCTCGGGATCGACCCGGACGATCAGGTCGCCCTCGATCCGGTGCCCGGTCCAGCGGGCCCGCACCCGGTCGACCCCGGCGACGCCCTCGACGGCCGCGGCAGCGCCGGCCATCGCGTCGATGACCCCGTCCTCGACGCCGTCCATCAGCCGTCGTACGACGGTGCGCAGCGTGTTGACCAGGAGGACGAGGACCGCGAAGCCGATGAGGAGGCCGACGACGGCGTCGGCGCGGTCGAAGCCCGCCCACACGCCGAGGACGCCGAGCACGACGGCGATCGAGGTGAGCCCGTCGGCGCGGGCGTGCTGGCCCTCGGCCACCAGGGCCGCCGAGCCGATGCGGCGGCCGGTGCGGATCCGGTGGACCGCGACGAGCTCGTTGCCGACGAACCCGACCAGGCCGGCGGCGAGGACCCAGCCGAGGTTGGCCAGCTCCCGCGGATGGACCAGCGCGGCGACCGCCTCCCACAGGATCAGCGCGGCCGACAGCGCCACGACCAGGCCGATGAGGAGGCCCACCAGATCCTCCGCGCGGCGGAAGCCGTAGCTGTAGCGCTCGGTGCTCGGGCGCCGGCCGAGCCGGAAGGCGATGATCAGCGGGATGGTCGTCACGGCGTGCCCGAGGTTGTGGACCGTGTCGGCGAGCAGCGCGACCGACCCGGAGACGGCGACGATGAGCACCTGCGCGAGCGCGGTCGCCGTCATCCCGGCCAGCCCGATCCACGCGGCCCGGATCCCCTCGCTGCTGCTCTCGTCCGCCGTCTGGATGATCGCGACCGCGTCATGGGAGTGCGGCGCCACCGCATGCCGCAGGCGCGACCAGGCCCCGCCGTGGTCATGGTCGTGGTCGTGGCCGGGATCGTGGTGACCGTCGTGGTCGTGCGGGCGGCGCATACCGATATACAAACACATGCACATATGTGCATCCAATTGTGGAACGGCGGTCCGCCACTACGATGCGGTCCATGGGACATGGCGACCGCGGCGACCGGCCCCAAGGACTCGCGCCGGAGCAGGCCAAGACGCTCGCCGCGACCCTGCAGGCTCTCGCCACCCCCAGCCGCCTGCTCATCCTCGACCGGCTGCGCCGCGGCCCGCGGACCGTCGGCGACCTGGTCGACTCGATCGGCATGGAGCAGCCGGCCGTCTCCCAGCAGCTCCGGGTGCTGCGCAACCTCGGCCTCGTCACCGGCAACCGCGAGGGCCGCACCATCGTCTACGAGCTGTACGACGACCACGTCGCACAGCTGCTCGACCAGGCGCTCGACCACGCCGAGCACGTCCGGCTCGGCCTGGCCGGCACCGCCCAGCGCGAGCCGAGCTGAGCCGAGCCCGGCTGAGCCCGGCTACTCCGGGCCCTCGCCCGCGCCGATGTGCTGCGCGAGGTACTGCGGCGCGCCGACCCGGCTGATCGCGTCGAGCTGGCTCTCGAACCAGTCGGCGTGCTTCTCCTCGTCGCGGACCATCTCCTCGAAGACCGCGGCGGTGCCGTGGTCGCCGAGCTGGTGGCACTCCTCGGCGGCGGCGTTGAACTGGGCGACCGCGGCCCGCTCGCTCGCGAGGGCGAGGTCGAGCATCTCCTCGGCGTTCTCGCCGACCTGGATGGCGTTGAGCCGCTGGACGTTGGGGTGGCCGTCGAACATCAGGATCCGGTTGATCAGGTCGTCGGCGTCCCGCATCTCGTCGATGGACAGGTCGTAGAAGACCTTCCCGAGCTTCGGCAGACCCCAGTTGTCGAGCATCCGGGCATGCAGGAAGTACGTGTTGGTCACGGTGAGCTCGAAGGTGAGCGCCTCGTTGAGGAGATCGACGACACGGGGATCGACTGGCTGCACGACACACCTCCGGCGATGGGGACCTGTCGCCGATGCTGGCACACGCCTCCCGGGGTGAGGCCAGACTCAGAACGCGATCAGCTTGCGGCGCCGTCGGCCCGCAGGTGCGCGCACTCCTCCGCGTGGTGCTGCTGGACCAGGGCCTTCACCGAGAAGATGCAGGAGCCGCAGTCCTGGGCCGCGCCCGTCGTACGGCAGACCGCGCCGACCGTGCGGGCGCCGTCGGCCAGGGCGACGTCGACGTCACGGTCCGTGACGACGCGGCACTGGCAGACGATCATGCAGATAGGTTAGCCGAACCTAAGCGGATCCCGCGATCGGCGTCTCACGCGAAGGTCTCGGCGTTCGTCTCGCGCACCCACGCGGCCTTCACGGCCCGCCACTCCTCGTCGTCCTGGCCGCGCCGCCAGTACGGCGAGCAGGAGAGCCGCTCGGGGTCGACGATGCGCTCGCCGAGCAGCACCCGGCGGACGGCGCGGGTCGCGCCCGCCTCGCCGTGCACGAACGCGCTCACCGTGCCGGCCGGCCGCGGGAGCTCCGCGACCGCGTCGGCCAGCAGGTCCTCGAGCGCGTCCGTGCACCCCCGGCGGTGGACCCACCGGACGTCGAGGTTCCCGGGCGACGACAGCGGGATCTCGTCGGCCTCGTCCTCGACCTCCACCACGGCGACCACCGGGCGGCCGGCCGGCACCGCCTCGGCGCAGGCCGCGATCGCCGGCAGCGCGCTCTCGTCGCCGACGAGGAGGTAGCTGTCGGCGTCGGCGTGCGGCCGGTAGCCGCCCGCGGGACCGCGGAACTGCAGCCGGTCGCCGGGCCGGGCGTGCAGCGCCCACCGCCCGGCGTACCCCACCTCGCCGTGGGTGGCGATGTCGACCACCAGCTCGCCCCGCCCGTCGTCCCAGGACCGGACCGTGATCCGGCGCGGGAACGGCCGCTGCGGCCGCGGCAGGTCGCGGACCGCCTCGTCGTCGAACGGCACGGTGTAGGGCGCGGCGTCGGGCAGGAAGAAGCAGTTGACGTACTCGTCCGCGTCGCCGGTCGACGCGAACCCGTCGAGTCCCGGGCCGCCGAGGACGACCCGGACCAGGTGGGGGCTGAGACGCTCGGTCCTGACGACCTCTCCGTACGACATGAGGCGAGGCTAACCTAGCGGCCCCAGCCGGGCCGCGGTCAGCCCTGGGTGCGCAGGTACCGTCCGAAGTGGGGCACGGTGAACGCGATCCGCCCGCGCTCGCCGGAGTAGATCAGCCCCTTCTTCAGCAGCGAGTCGCGCGCGGGCGAGAGCGACTGCGGCCTCTTGCCGAGGACGCCGGCCACGTCGGCGGTGGCGACCGAGCCGACCGGGTCCTCGACGCCGTCGTCCGACGCGGCGACGGCGGCGTCGGCCATCGCGCGCAGGTAGTCGCGCTCGGCCGGGGTGGCGCGCTCGTAGCGGGAGCCGAAGAAGCCGACGGCCAGCTCGGCCTCGGCCTCGGGACCCGCGACGGCGACGTCGTCGACGGTGATGGGGGTGCGCGGGGCGAGGTCCCACACGGAGCGGCCGTAGGCCTGGATGAAGTAGGGGTAGCCGCGGGTGGCGTCGTACATGGCGGCCAGGGCGTCGGGCGTGAACGCGGCGTCCTCCTCGGCGGCCGGGGCGACCAGGGCGCGGTCGGCGGCGCCGCGGGAGAGGCGGTCGATGCGCTGGTAGGAGAAGAGCCGCTCGGAGTAGGACTTGCTGGCGGAGAGCACGGCGGGCAGGTGGGGCAGCCCGGCGCCGACGACGATCACCGGCAGGCCGTTCTGGCTGAGCTCGTGGCAGGCGGCGCACAGCGCGGAGACGTCGTCGGCGCCGAGGTCCTGCATCTCGTCGACGAACACCGCGACGCCCTTGCCGACGTCCGCCGCGAGGCCGCCGACGTCGGTGAGCAGCTCGACCAGGTCGATCTCCACGTCGCCCGAGTCGGCCCGGCCACGGACGGCGGGCGCGTCGATCCCGGGACTCCAGCGGTCGCGCAGCTTGGCGTCCGCGCCCGCGTCGCGCTGCGCGAAGGAGCGGATCACGCCGAGCACGTGATCGGCCTCGCCGGGCTCCGGGGCGACCGGCCCGAGCTCGCGCACGGCCTGGTGCAGCGCGGACGAGAGCGGCCGGCGCAGCGACTGGTCCGGCCGGGCCTCGAGCTTGCCGGTCCCCCACCCCTTGCGCACCGCCGCCGAGCGCAGGGCGTTGAGCAGCACGGTCTTGCCGACGCCGCGCAGCCCGGTGAGCACCAGCGAGCGCTCGGGGCGCCCGCGCGCGACCCGCTCGAGCACGACGTCGAACGCCGCGAGCTGCTCGTCGCGCCCGGCGAGCTCCGGCGGGCGCTGCCCGGCGCCGGGGGCGTACGGATTGCGGATCGGGTCCATGATCCGACGCTATCGGGCTCTCTAGCGACTCCCCTAGACATCCCTAGCGTGTCGGATCGCCGGTCTGCCCCGGGCGCCGGCGGGCACTGCGGAGGGCATGGATCCGGTGGTCTTCGCGTGGTCGGTCGCGCTGATCGTCACGGCCGGGACCCTCCCGCCGGGGATGATCCGCGCCCTCGCCTACCGGTCCGGCTCCGTCGACCACACCCCCGGGATGCGGACGGTCGCGGCCGTCGTCCTCGGCATCGGCCTGGTCGGGCTCGTGTGCTTCCTGAGCCTCAGCGTCGCGCTGCTCGCCCGCTGACCGCGCCGCGCCGGCCCCACTACGCTGGGCTCGTGCCCGAGCTGCCCGAGGTGGAAGCCCTGGCCCTGGACCTGCGGGGCCGGCTGGAGGGGCGCGCCCTCACCCGCGTCCACATCGCGGCGTTCAGCGCGCTCAAGACCTACGACCCGCCGCTGTCGGCGATCGAGGGCACCTTGGTCGACGATGTACGACGGCACGGCAAGTTCCTCGACATCGAGGCCAGCGGGCTCCACCTTGTGCTCCACCTCGCGCGCGCCGGGTGGGTGCGGTGGAAGGACGAGGTGCCCGCGCTCCCGCCGCGCCCCAGCACCAAGTCGACGCTGGCCGTCCGGGTGGTCCTCGACGAGCGGGACGGCGTCACGCCGGGGCTCGACATCACCGAGGCCGGGACCAAGAAGTCGCTCGCGCTCTACCTCGTCCGCGACCCGCTCGACGTACCCGGCATCGCGAGCCTCGGCCCCGACCCGCTCACCGACGACTTCACACCGGAGCGGCTCGCCGGGATCCTCGCCGACGCCGGCCGCAAGCAGCTCAAGGGCGTGCTCCGCCACCAGGGCACGATCGCGGGCATCGGCAACGCCTACTCCGACGAGATCCTGCACGCCGCGCGGATGTCGCCGTTCAAGCCGGCCGACAGCCTGTCCGACGACGAGCTGTCGATCCTGTACGCCGCCGTCCGCGACACCCTCGGCGACGCCGTCGAGCGCTCCCGCGGCCTTGCGGCCAGCGAGCTGAAGAAGGAGAAGAAGTCACATCTCGCGGTGCACGGCCAGACCGGCAAGCCGTGCCCGGTCTGCGGCGACATCGTGCGCGAGGTGTCCTTCGCCGACTCGAGCCTGCAGTACTGCCCCACCTGCCAGACCGGCGGGAAGCCCCTCGCCGACCGGCGGATGAGCAGGCTGCTGAAGTGACCTCTCCCGGGCGGCGCGGCGCCCCGGCAGCTGCACCAGCACCACCGCACCGAGCACGAGCAGCCCGCCGAGCCACTGCGGCGCGGTCAGCACCTCCCCGAACACGACCGCCGCGCTGAGCACGGTCACCACCGGCTCGAGGATGGACAGGATCGCCGCGGTCGACGGACCGACCTTCGCGAGGCCGGCGAAGAAGAGCAGCACCGAACCGACCGTGCTGATCAGCACCAGCGCGGCCAGCCACCCCCAGCCGGCGGCGCCGAAGCCGAGATCGGGCATGCCGCGCACGGTGTCGACGGCGAGCAGTGCTCCGGTCGCGCCGGTGCAGACCAGCGCGGCGAGAGCGACCGGCGGGGTGCCCGCGGTGATGCGGTCGCCGATCACGATGTAGCCGGTGTACGTCGCGGCGGCGCCGAGCGCCAGCAGCACGCCGAGCGCGTCGAACTGCCCGGTCGCGGCCCCGGCGAGCACCAGCCCGATGCCGCTCAGGGCGACCACGAGGGCGGCGACCCGGCGGGCGGAGGCCCGCTCGCGGCCGATCGCGATCGAGGCCACCATCACCGTGACCGGGTAGACGTAGAAGACGAGCGCGACGAGCGAGGCGTCGAGGTGCTGCAGGGCCGAGAAGTAGAAGGACGCCTGGACGGCGTACCCGAAGACGCCCATCGCCAGCCCGACCAGCACGGCGCGGCGGGTGAGGCCGCGCAGGGCCCCGGTGCCGGTCGCGATGACGAGGAGGACGGCGGCGGCCAGGCCGAAGCGCACCAGGAGCAGCGCCGGGACCGAGACGCCCTCGTCGTACGCGGACTTGGCGAAGACCGCCATCAAGCCGAAGCCGGCGGCGGAGAGCAAGCAGGACAGGGCACCCACCCCGCCATGGTCGAGCCCGGCAACCGTTCACGTCCATCACGGATTCCTATGGCCGATCGTGCAGATATGCTGAACAGATGCTCGACCTGCACCGCCTCCGGCTGCTCCGGGAGGTGCACGGCCGCGGCACGATCCATGCGGCCGCCGCCGCGCTGGGGTACTCCCCCAGCGCCGTCTCCCAGCAGCTCGCCGTCCTCGAGCGCGAGGCCGGCACGCCGCTGCTGGAGCGGACCGGGCGCAACGTCCGGCTCACCGAGGCCGGCCTGGTGCTCGTCGGGCACGCGATCACGCTGCTCGAGGGGGTGGAGGCGGCCGAGGCCGAGCTGGCCACCGTCGCGGCCGGCCGCGCGGCGGGCGTGGTGCGGATCTCCGCGTTCCAGTCCGCGCTGCTGCGGATCGTGGCGCCGGCGGTCCGCGCGCTGGCGGCCAGCCACCCCGACGTACGCGTGGAGGTGACCGAGGCCGAGGTCGAGCAGACCGCGCCCGGGCTGCGGCTGCACCAGTACGACCTCGTCATCGGCGACGAGTACGACGACCAGCCGCGCCTCGTGCACGCCGACCTCCACCGCGAGCGGCTGCTGCGCGAGCGGCTGCACATCGTGCTCCCGGCCGACCACCCCGAGGCCCGCTCGAAGCGGGTCCCGATCTCGCGGCTGTCCGGGCTGGTGTGGGCTGCGTGCCAGCCGGGGACCGGTCAGCGGGCGATGCACCTGCGGGTGTGCCGGCAGTACGGCGGCTTCGAGCCCGACGTGCGCCACAGCTCCGACGACTTCCTCATCCTGCTGGAGATGGCGCGCACCGCAGGGGCCGGCGCCCTGCTCCCCGACCTCGCCCTCGACGGCCGCGACGCCGGCGTCGCCGTACGCCCGCTGGCGGATGGACCGCTCGGCCGAGAGGTCTTCCTGCTGACCCGGCAGGCCCGCACGCCCGCGGTCGAGGCGGTCGCGGCGGCGCTCCACACGGCGGCGCCTAGGGTGGAGCCATGATCCCCTCGATCGAGATCGACGCCGTCCCGGACCCGCTGCCCGAGGGCCTGGTGGTGCTCGACGTCCGCGAGGACGACGAGTGGGCCGCCGGCCGCATCGACGGCGCGCTGCACATCCCGCTGATGGAGCTGCCCGCGCGGCTCGGGGAGTTCGTGGAGCTCGAGGCGCCGCAGACGCTCGTGGTCTGCAAGGGCGGCGGGCGCTCGGCGCGGGCGGTGGCCTATCTCGCCCAGCAGGGGTACGACGTCGTCAACCTCGTCGACGGCATGCTCGGCTGGGAGCGGGCGGGCCGGGCGATGGTCGCCGACGGCGACCAGCCGCCGACGGTCGTCTGAGCGACCGGACGCACGCGACGAGAACGGCCCCGCCGACCGAGGTCGGCGGGGCCGTCGCGTCACCGGCCGTCGGGTGACACCGAGGTCACTCCGAGGTCACTCCGAGGTCACTCCGAGGTCACTCCGAGGTCACTCCGTGGGGATCTCGGACGGGAGGTCGGAGAGGAAGCTCTCCAGCTCCTCCGGGCTCGTCGGCAGGTCGCTCGGCAGGTCCGACAGGTCGGTCGGGATGTCGGTCGGGATGTCGTCGGTCGGGAGGTCCGTCGGCAGGTCGCTGGGAAGCTCCGTCGAGCCGCCGTCCGCGTCGGAGCAGGTCTCCGACTGGTAGGTGTTGAACGCCTCGGCCTTCTTCTGGTCGTCCTTGGAGATCTCGGCCTCGAAGGGGTCCTTGTCGTCCTTGAACGCCTTCTCGATGTCGTCGGCGTCGACCTTCTTCGCGGCGTCGAGCTGGATCTCGAAGCCCTCGCGCGCGTCGTCGGGGATGTCCTCGGGCGTGCCGACCTTCTCGAGCTCCTCGGCCTGCTTCTTGACGAGGTCCTCGACCTTGTCCCAGTCCTCGTCCTGGATCGCCTGGAAGAAGTCCTGGCCGGCCTCGGTGTTCTGCGAGGCCTTGCAGAAGTCCTCGACCGAGGCGTCGGTCGGAGCGCCTCCCCCGCACGCGGTGAGGGAGAGGGCGAGCAGGGCGGCGGCGCCGGCGGAGGCCAGCGGGCGCTTCAGGAGGGTCATCGTGTTGCCTTTCATCGGGAATATCGGGGGTGGTCAGCTGCCGAGCTGGTCGGCGCAGGTCTTCTCGACGTACTCGAAGAACGCGTCGGCGTCCTTCTCGTCGTCCTTGGAGACGCCGGGGATGGCGTCCGAGCCGTCCTTGTCGCCGAAGGACTTCTTCGCCTCGTCGTAGTCGAGGTCCGTGATGGTGTCGACGATGACCTCGAAGCCGTTGCGCTCGTCGTCGCCGATCTCCTTCGGCGTACCGATCTCGCCCAGGTCCTCGTAGGCGTCCTGCAGGTCCTCCCACTCGTCCTCGGTCGGCTCTTCGCCCGCCACCGACGTGGTCGCGGTCAGGACGTCCTGGACGCCGCCGCAGAAGTCCTTCGTCGAGGCGTCGGCCGGGTAGCTGCCACCGCACGCGGTCAGGGTGAGGCCCAGCAGGGCGGCCACGCCGGCGGCGGCCAGCGGGCGCTTGATCGGGGTCATGTCGTTTCCTTTCCTAGGGGGTGGGCGCCTCGGCGTGCGACGAGCCAGGGCACGGCCGAGCAGGCGACCCGCGGTCACCCTGCCCCACCCGCCTCAGACTATTCACAGGCCCGGCGAACAGCAGGTTGCGGGCCCGTGACCGGCGTGGGCCGCACGCGTACGGCTCGCAGTGCCCGGGGCGGGTCCCGCTATTCGCCCCAGAGCGCCGCGGTCGGCACCGCCAGCAGGCCCTCCAGAGCGGCGAGGTACGACGCCCGCGTGATCTGCCGCACACCGAGGCCGGTGAGGTGCCGGGTGGCCCACTGGACGTCGATCAGCCGGTTGCCGGCGGCGCCGGCGGGGTCGGACCGGAGCCCCTCGACCAGACCGAGCAGCGCGACCTTGGAGGCGTCGGTGACGTGGTGGAACATCGACTCGCCGGCGAACAGGCCGCCGATCGCGACGCCGTACAGGCCCCCAGCGAGGCGGCCGTCCCGCCACGCCTCGACCGAGTGCGCCCAGCCGAGACGGTGGAGATCGCCGTACGCACGGGCGATCCGGCCGTCGATCCAGCCGTGCGGCCGGCGCGGGTCGGCGCAGGCGGCGACGACCTCGTCGAAGGCGGTGTCGACGCGGATCTCGAAGTCGCGCGCCGAGCGCCGCAGCGAGCGAGAGACCCGCAGCCCGTCGAGCTGCAGCACGCCGCGGTACGCCGGGCACCACCAGCCGATCGAGCGTCCCTCCGGCATCGGGAACAGCCCGCTGCGGTACGCCGCCAGCAGCGTCCCCGGCTCCAGGTCCGCCCCACCGCCACCAGGTCGCTGCCGTCGTGGGTGCCGTCCTCGTCGTCGTCCGGCTCGTCGAGCACCGGCAGCGCCGCCAGCTCCGCACGGCTCGGGAGGTCCCACTGCGTGGGCGGCGGCTCGACGGGCACGTGCTGAGCGTAGGGGGTGGCCGGTGTCGACCGCGCACCTCCCGAATCCGTCGTGGTCCGCCTGCCGGAGCGACAGATCTGGTTGGTGAGCAGGCGCTGGCTAGGCTCGGGGCATGGCTTCGCTGAAGAAGGGCCTGGCGCTGCAGACCGCCCGGCAGCTCGCGCCGAAGGTCACCCAGCTGGCCCCGGGGCTGACGCAGTCGTTCGTGCGGGAGGCGCTGCACCGGGCGCTGGTCGGGGTGGGTCCGCTGCCGCCGGCGGCGGAGGCCGCGCGCGTGCAGCTCGAGGAGCAGCACGGCAACGTCGACAAGGCCGTGCGGGAACTGATCGAGAACCATGTCGCGTACGCCGGCGCGGAGGGCCTGGTGACCAACCTGGGCGGCCTCATCACCGCCGCGATCGTGGCGCCGGCGAGCATCACCGGGCTGGCGCTCATCCAGTGCCGGATGGTGGCGGGCATCGCCCACCTGCGCGGCTACGACCTCGAGGACCCGCGGGTGCGCAACGCGATCCTGGTCTGCGTGCTCGGCGAGGACACCGTGCGATCGATGGTCAAGCGCAAGCAGCTGCCCGCGCCGCCGATGGCGATCGCGACCGCGCCGCAGCACGACCCCACCCTGGACCGCACCGTCTCGACGGTGCTGGCCGGCGAGCTGGTCGGGCGGGTGATCGGCAAGCGGATGGCGACCACGGTCGGCAAGCGGGTGCCGCTCGTCGGTGGCGCCGTCGGCGCGGTGACCGACGGCTGGAGCACGTTCCGGGTGGGGCGCTACGCCGGGCGGGAGTTCCGGCCCCTGCGAGCCAAGGTCTGACCTCGGCCCACCCGTGTGTGCCTGATCAGGCACACACGGCGACGCAGTCGATCTCGAGTCGTGCACCGAGCGGCAGCCCCGCGACCTGGACGCAGGTACGCGCCGGCCGGTGCGCCAGGAGCTTCGCGTAGGCGAGGTTCATCTGCGGGTAGTCGGCGAAGTCGGTCAGGTACACCGTCGTCCGCACGACCCGGTCCAGTCCGCTGTCCGCGGCGCGGAGCACCGCACCGAGATTCGCCAGGGCCTGACGGGTCATCGCGGCCACGTCGTCGGTCACCAGCGTTCCGTCGGGCGCCAGTGGCACCTGTCCGGAGCAGTAGGCCAGGCCGCCCACGACGACCGCGTGACTCAGGGGCGCGCCGGCGACCCTGAGCTCCGGCAGGTCGACGGCTCTCACGTCCCGTCTCCGTTCGTCATCGCATCGGGCTGAGCGGACGCAGCACCTCGGAGCGCCGGCCCAGCATCTGGTCCGAGAGCAACCGCGCGGTCGCGGGCCCCTGGGTGATGCCCCACATGCCGTGGCCGCCGTGGACGAAGACCCGCGGCGACCTCGTAGGCCCCACCAGCGGCAGGCCGTCGGCCGAGCAGGGGCGCGACCCGCACCATTCGTCGGCCCGTCCACCCAGCTCGCCCTCGAGATAGGGCGCGACCGCCGCGGCGATCTGCTGGATGCGGGCCTCCCGGAAGGGGGCGTCGGGCGCGCGCAGCTCCATCGTGCCCGCCACCCTCGTCCCGTTCGCCAGTGGCGTGCACACCACCCGCTGGGCGGGGAGATAGACGGGTCGGCTCACGGCGGGACGGTCCGGCATCGTGAAGCTGTAGCCACGACCCGCCTGCACCGGGACCCGGACCCCGTACGGCCGAACCAGACGGTTGAGCCAGGCGCCGGTCGCGACGACGACCGCGTCGAAGCGCCGGGGCGGCCCGAGCCGGTCGAGCACCTCGACCTCGCGACCGTCGTCGTGGACGGACACCACGTCGACGCCAGGGAAGATCCTCCCACCGCGCCGGACGACGTCCTGCGCCAGCTGCTCGCAGAAGTCGCCCGGATCGATGGTGCGTTGCGACCGGAGCAGCAACCCGGCGCCGACCTCGTCGGTCAGCTGCGGCTCCAGCTCCCGAGCGGCCGCACCGGTGAGCACGTCCGCCTTCGCGTCCAGTCCCGCCTCGGCCGCGGCCGCGACCTCCGCCGCGAGATGGCGCAGATCGTCGGTGGTGCGGCCCACGGCGAGGATGTCGACGTCGCTGGCGCCGACCCTCACTCCCGCGTCGGCGAGCTCGTCGAAGGCGTCGAGCGCGACCGCGTTGATCGACGCCAGATGCTCCATCGCATCCGCCCAGCGGGCCCGGGTGGAGCTCCGGGCGAACCGGGCGAGGAAGGACCAGAGGTCGCGCGACGGACGGAGCGACACGTGCAGCGGCGACCGTGGGTCCAGGACCGCCCGCGCGCCGTACCGCAGGATCCCCGGCTCCGGCAGCGGCCCGGCCAGGGCCGGGGTCAGCCAACCGGCATTGCCCCGGGAGGATCCCGCGGCGACCCCGGAGCGGTCCAGGACGTCGACCTCGACGCCGGACCGCTGCAGGAACCACGCGACCGCCAGGCCCGTACTCCCGGCGCCGATCACGCCGACCCGCTCGATACGCTCACTGCCCATCGTCATCACTCCTCCTGTCGACCGTGCCGCCCGAACGTCGCGCTCGTGAGTGCGGACCGGTCATCTGCAGCCTCCGGATGCCCAGCCACGTCAGCAGGACGGTGTCCGGATCCTGTAGGTCGAACTCGCCGACCTCGGCGGCCCGCCGCAGGCGGTAGCGCACGGTGTTGGGATGCACGTGCAGTCGCCGTGCCGCCGTCGCGACGTCGCCGATCGCGGCGAGATAGGCCTCCAGCGAGACCAGGAGATCGGTCGCGTTGTCGCGGTCGTAGGCCAGCAGCCGCCCGAGGACACCGTCGACCGGATCCACCCCCTCCGACTGCAGGTAGTCCTCGGCGGCGATCAGGACCGCACCCAGTGTGTTCTCCTCGGGGAACATCACCTCGCTGCCCGATCCCATCCTGCGCCGGACCCGGATCGAACGGTCCACGTCCCTGCGGGAGTAGATCAGCTCGTCCAGGGTGCGAGCGCTCCGGCCCACGGCGACGTAGCCCGCCGGCATCGCGATGCTGCGCAGCATGCGGGACGCCAGCGCGTCGATGCGCACGGCCGACTGGTCGGTCAGCACGACGGCGTACAGCTGGTCGTCCATCGTCGTCACGGCCGCCGTGGGGCTCGCCGCGGTCAGCTGGAGCGCGACCGCGTCGGCGATGCGATAGCGGCCCTCCTCGTCGATGCCCGTCAGGTCGACGGCGAGGACGCGGGACTCCCGATCGGCCAGGCCCAACCGGGTCCGGGCCTCGGCGGCGTCGGGCGTGCGTGAGAGGAGGTCGGCCAGGAGCTCCGCACGCAGCCGGCGGCCGCCGCGCCCCTCGGCCCGGCGGCGCAGGAGGGCCAACGCCACCACGCGTGCCGCGTCGGCGAAGGCCGCCTCGCGGTCGGGTCCGACCGGACCGTCGACGACGGCCCACATCGACCCGAGGAGCACGCCGCCTGACCACACCGGCATCGCGAGGCGCGGCCGGAGTCCGTCGAGCTCGAGGTAGAGCGGCGACTCCGCCTCCGCGAGGCGCTCGTGGACGCCGGCGGCGTCGAGCAGGTCGCGGTACTCCTGAGGTACGGCGCGGCCCAGGACGGTGGCGGCCCGCGCCGGATCCACCTCCTGATTGCGCTGGGAGAACGCGATGACCGTGAAGTCGCGATCCTCGATGGTCACCGGCCCGGCGACGAGCTCGCTGACGGCGTTGGCGACCTCGAACAGGTCGGTGCCGAAGGCCTCGCTGTCCCCACCGGTCGTCCCGGCGAAGGTGCCCAGGCCCAGCCGTTCCCGGACCAGGCCGGCGACGTGGAACCACGACGCCTGCGGCTCGATGAGCACGACGTGGGCCCGGCCGAGCCGGGGCGAGGCGAGCAGCCGGCGTCGGAGCTCCGCGCTGTGCTTCGCGATGATGGCCGGCACGCCGAGGGCCTCAGCGACCGACGGATCGTCCGCCGCGCCGTCGCCGACGTCGAGCAGCACCGTCGACGGCTCGACCACGCAGAGCGAGCCGTCGACGATCTCCGCGAAGCGGATCAGCGGATCGCGGTCCTCCGCGCCGGACACGACGTCGCGGACCAGTGGACCGAGGTCACGGACCAGCTGGGCGAGGCGGACGCCGGAGACCCCCGGTTGCATCACCGGCGCCCGGCGCCGTCGGTGGCGAGCTTGACGACATCCGGTACGTCGCCGCCCGTCGCCTCCTCGAAGCGCGCGAGGAGATCTCCGGCGGTCAGCGCCCGACCGGGGTTGCGCAAGTCCGCGGCGATGCTGCCCTGGTGCATGATCACCACCCGGTCCGCCAGCTCCACCGCCTGGTCGAGGTTGTGGGTGATCATCAGGCAGGCCAGCCGGTTCTCGACGACCAGGCGGCCGGTGGCCGCGATCACGATGCGACCGCTGCGGGGGTCGAGTGCGGCCGCGTGCTCGTCCACGAGCAGCACGGTCGGCGCGGCCACGCTCGCCATCGCCACGGCCACGGCCTGACGCTGGCCGCCGGACAGCTCGGCCCCGAGCGACGACAGGCGGTCCTCCAGGCCCATGCCCAGCCCGGCGAGCGCGGCGCGTCCCCGCTCCCGGCGCTCCCTGGTGAGCAGCCGCCCCAGAGGCCGCCGGCGGCCGGTGAAGGCCTGGGCCAGTGCGAGGTTCTCCTCGAGCGTCAACCGGCCCATGACGTTGACCTCGGGATCCTGGCGGATGGTCCACAGATGCCGGGCCCGCCTCCACGACGGCCAGCGCGTCACGTCGCGTCCCGCCACCCAGACGCTGCCCTCGTCGGGGACGAGGCCGCCGGCCACGACGTTCATCAGGGTCGACTTGCCGGCGCCGTTCGAGCCGAGGATCGCGACCAGCTCGCCGGGCCGGACGGTGAGATTCGCGCCCAGGAGCGCACGGATCGTGTCGCGGCCCGAGCCGCTGAACGACTTGCTGCAGCCCCGGACGTCGAGGCTGGACGGGGAGTCAGAGGATGGGGCTGACACGATCGGCCTCCAGGTAGTCGGTTTGGATCCGCCGACGCTGGGCCCGCGCGGATGCCGAGATGCCGCGCGCCCAGGACGACCCGTGGCTGCGGGCGACGAGGACGACGATCACCGCGATGCTGGTGACCATCCGCAGGCTGTTCGCCGAGCCGCCGTTCTCCAGCGTCCAGGCGACGATGAAGCGGTAGACCAGCACGCCCAGGACGACGGCGGCCAGCGCAAGCACCGGGCGGTCGCTGCGGATGATGGTCCGGCCCATGACCAGGGCCGCGATGCCCACGACGAGCGTGCCGACCTGGATCGAGACGTCCATGAAGCCCTGCTGCTGGACGACGAGTGCCCCCGAGAGCCCCACCAGTGCGTTCGCGACACCGAGCCCGGCCATCTGCCGCATCTCGGTGCGGATGCCGATGGCTCTGCTGGTCTGGATGTTCAGTCCCGTGGCCCGGACGGACGCGCCGAAGCTGGTCGACAACAGCCACAGCAGGAAGGCGACGCACGCGAGCGAGGCGAGTCCCCCGACCAGGATGTTGGCCTCGGTCAGCCCGAGATCGAGGCCCTGCGCCTTGGTGAACAGCGTCTCCACCCCGATGAGCGCGACATTCGCGCCGCCCATCACGAACAGGCAGATGGACCAGCAGGCGGCGGTGACCAGGATCGACGCCAGCAGCGTGTTCATCCGCAGGAAGACATGGAGTGACCCGGTCGTGAGACCGGCCGCGGCGCCGGCCGCCATGGCGGCGGCGACGGCGAGCCACGGCGAGCCACCCGACTGGAGCACGGCCGCGCAGGTCGCACCGCCCAGCCCGAAGGAGCCCTCGATCGTGAGGTCGGGCAGGCTCAGCACGATGAGGCTCAGGTAGATCCCCAGGGCCAGCGGAATGTACTGGGCCCCGATCTCCAAGGCGGTGAACGCCGCTGTCACGAGGACGTCCCGACGTACTCGACCTCGAGGCCGTCGGGGACCCGCAGGCCGAGACGCTCGAGGACGGCCTCGTTGACCGACATGGCGCTCTCCTCCGGCAGGTAGACCGGGATCTTGCCTGCATCGTCGCTGTCGAGCACCTTCGCCACCAGCTTGCCGGCCTCGACACCGAGGGCGCCGTAGTCGTACACCCCGGCTACCAGGGCGCCCTGCTCCACGGACTCGGTGGTCCCGCCGAACACGGGCAGGCCCGCGTCCTCGGCGACCTTCAGGATGCCGGCGACCCCGCTCACCGTCGGGCCGTCGCCCGCGACCTGGATCGCATCGACCTTGCCCACGAGGAGGCGGGCCGCCTGCGTCGTCTCGGAGGGGTTGGCGATGGGCGACTCGACGACCTCGATCCCGACCTTCTTCGCTGCGGCGACCGCGCGGGCCGCCAGGGCGTCTCCCGACGAGTCGCCGTTCTTCCAGATCAGCCCGACCCGCGTGACGTCCGGCGCGATCGCCAGCATCGCGTCGAGCTCGAGCTCCACCGGAAGCGGGTCGCTGACACCGGTCGTGTTGTTCCCGGGCGCCTCCAGCGAGGACACCAGCTTGGCCTCGACCGGCGCCGAGGACGCGAAGAACACCAGCGGCGCCTTCCGGCCCGGCTGCAGGAAGGCCTGCGCCCCGGGCGTCGCCAGACCGAGCAGCACATCGCAGTCGGAGTCGCGCAGGAACTGGCTGACGATCGTCTGCTGGGTCGCGGCGTCACCCTCCGGGTTGCGGATGTCGTAGGTGACCTCGTCCTCGCCGTAGCCGGAGGCGGACATCCCCTCCTTCAGGCCCGCGAGCCCCTCTTTGAAGATGGGCAGGGTGACGTACTCGTTCACGCACACCTTGACGCCGGCGGCGTCGCCTCCTCCCGAGCCGCCGCAGGCGGCGAGAGCGGTGGCGACGAGGGTGGCCGAGACGGTGATCAGGACTGACTTCTTCATTCCGGGTGACCTCTCAGTCGTCACATGCCGGGCGGCACATTGATGGGGTGCGCGAGGACGCGCCTCAGTACGGGCTCGAAGTACTCCAGGGACTTGGCCGTGAAGGTCTCGCTGAAGGCCGGCTCGTCGTACCTCTCGCAGAACTCCTGGGTGTCGGCGGCGAACTCGTGCTCGAGGATGGCTGCCGGCGGGGCCCAGACCTGGCCGAGCAGGGGGTAGTAGTACTGCGCCTGGAAGACCGGGTGGTGTTTGACCACCCACCACGTCCGGTCGTCGACGAAGGGACGGAGGATCGCCGCGGCGATGTCGCCGTGGTTCGTGGGCGCCAGCGAGTCGCCGATGTCGTGGAGCAGGGCGGCGACGACGTACCTGTCGTCGGCGCCCGCGTTCATCGCCCGGGTCGCGGTCTGGAGGGCGTGCTCCAGCTGCGACACGTTGAGGGTGCGCCGCTGGGCCGCGCCGCGCAGCTCACGGAGCAGACGGTTCGTGAGGTTGTCGAAGACCTCCTCCTCGAACCGGACAACCCCCTGGATCTCCGCGACGCTGGCCTTGCCGAGATGTCCTTCGTTCATCATTTCCTCCCGACGGTCGGACTCGGTGCGCGTCAGGCTAGTCACGGCCCTCAGTGGGTGTCGTTGGCCGAATCGCCAAGCTGATCACGCTCCGCCTGGGGGATCAGCCAAGCTCGGGATCCGCCGTCGCCGAGTGGACGGACCTTGTCGGATCGGCCAACCCGGGCTCGACCCGTCTGTCCGAACACAGTCGTCCGGGCATGCCGCGGCCAGGCGCCTGCCCGCGGCGCCGGGGCCGTCAGGGCCGTCGGCGCGCGCATCACCGCCAGGGGGCGGGCGTCACCTGGGCGCGCGGTTGCGCGCCTTGCGGTAGACGTCCAGCGCCTGGCGGCCCTTGCCGCTGCCCTCCAGCTTCTGCACGGTCCACTCCATCGACCGCATCAGCCGCGGCGTCCGGGCGCGGACCAGCTCGCGGCGGGCGGCCTCGAGCTTGCGGCGGAGTCGCTCGTTCTCGGCGTGCGCCTCGGCGTTGTCGAGCAGCAGCGCCTTGATCGCGTCCACGGCGGCGGAGGACACCTGCTTCTCCGGCGGGTGGTCGGGATCGACCCACTTGCCGGTGGGCGCGGGCGCGCCGCGCAGGTCGGCCAGGTCGCCCACGACGTCGTACCCGCGCCGCGACAGCTCGGCGATCCAGCTGTCGGTGAGCTCGTGCACCCAGGGGTACTGGTCGGGCGGCAGGCCGAGGCGCGCCGACTTGGTGCGTTTCGAGAGGGTGCGGTGCGCCAGCAGCTCGCGGACGAGCGGCCGGTAGTGCTGCGGGGGGAGGTCGCGGGCGGCGACCCGGTTGATCCGGCGGATCAGCGCGGACTCGGGTACGCCGAGGCTCGGGTTGGCCCGCCGGGTGGTGAGCTTGAGGTCGAGGTCGTCGAGGCCGAAGGCGGCGCTGAACCGCTCCCACAGCAGCTCGGGCGAGCCGCCCGTCGGCGGCACGGTGACCAGGTGGACCCGCTCCGGCGGGAGGTCGGAGCCCCAGCGGTCGAGGATGTCGGGGATCTCCTGGACGCCCCAGAACCACGCGCCGACGCGGTGCGCCCGCTCCGGGTCCTGGATCAGCTCCAGGAAGCGGGTGTACCCGAACCGGGCGCGGTGCTTGACGTTCTCCTGCCACTCCGCTGGGATCTGCCGGACCAGGTCGCGGACGGAGAGGATCACGTGGACCTCGGTGCCGCCGTCGCTGGTGTCGCCGCCGGGCCGGTGGCCCAGCGAGGCGAGGGCGCGGGCGACCTGGCTGCGCGAGGCGGAGGCGAGGATCTCGTGGCTGATGATCGAGGTGCCGTCGTGCTCGCGGACCTCCGCGGCCAGCTTGTCCCACGCGCCGACGGCCTCGGCCTCGAGCCCGCCCCAGCGCAGCCGCATCAGGTCGAGCGCGGCGAGGAAGTGGGCGTCGAAGCGGTCCGCCGGGTAGCTCACGTCCTGCTTGAGCAGCCGGCTGCGGTTCTTGTAGAGCACGTCCTGGAGGTACGACGTCCCGGTCTTCGGCGTGCCGACGTGCAGGAGGACCCGCCTGCTCACGCTTCCTCCTTCACACTGCCGGCCACGGTCACAGGGTCGAGGAGCAGGCCCAGGGCGAGGTCCAGCACCTCGGCGTCGACCGGCGCCACGGACACGGATGGGTCGTGCCGGAGCGGGCGTGGCAGCAATCGATCGAGCTCGCCGAGCACAGGGTAGCGAGCCGCGGCGAGGTCGTGGCGGGTGCGCTCGGCCTGCGTGCGCAGCCACCCGTCCCACCGCGGGGGAAGGCTCGGCGGCGGTCCGCCGAGGCCGTCGAGACGCTCGCCGAGGGTCGCGCGCAGCAGCCGCGGCCGCAGATCCGAGGGCACGAGCAGGCCGAGCGGCTCGCCCACCCGGCGGGCCAGGTCGACGGCATGGGCCCCCAGCCGCGGCGGACCGCCGAGACGCGCCACGCCGAGCTCGTCGGCCAGCAGCTGGTCGTCGAGGACCACGCGGACCCGCTCGGCGCCGTACTTGTAGGCGGCCGAGCGCGCCATCCGCGCGAGGTCGGCCCGCGGCGGCAGGTGCCCGGCGCCGGCGTTGGCGCGCACGAAGCCCCGCCAGCCGGCGCCGCCCTGGTCGAAGCAGCGGGCGGTCCAGGCCTGGACGAGGACGGTCTCGAGGTCGTCGGCGAGGAGGTACGCCGTCGGGCGGCGCCCGCCCGGACGGTGCCCCTGCGCCGCGAGATCGGCGCGGACGGCGTCGGCGCGCCACGGCATGCCGACCACCACGAACGAGCGGACCCACGGCCGGCGTACGGTCCGGACCCGGTCGAGCAGGGTCGGCTCGGGCGCGGGCACGGCGGCGGTGGCCGCGACGTCGTCGGCGACCAGCGCGGCGGCGACGCGCAGCAGCTCGTCGTCGGTCAGGGTGTCGGGGTCGACGGGACGCGGCCCGAACTGGCCGGACTCGTCGACCCCCACCAGGGCCAGCTCGCTGCGACCGCGCCCGGAGACGTCGGCGCCGAGGACGCGGTCGGCGGTGGCGGTGCGGACGGTCCGGCCGGCCGCCGCGGCGTACAGGTTGAGCCGGCGCAGCAGGGCGAGCTGCTGGGCACCGGGGAGCTCGGCCCCCAGCGCCTCGCCCTCACCGGTGCTGTCGGCGGGCCAGTCCAGCCACGGCATCGTCGCCCCGGCCCGCAATGCCGCCACCCAGCCCCACGCCCGCCGACGACCACTCATGAGCCAACGGTAAAGGGGTGTCAGTCGTCGCCGGTAGCGAGGGCCCGGACGACCGCGGACGGGCTGGGGCGGCCGAGCTCGCCGGCCATCCAGGTGCTGGTCGCGACGACCGCGCCGAGGTCGACGCCGTGCTCGATCCCGAGGCCGGTGAGGAACCAGACGAGGTCCTCGGTGGCGAGGTTGCCGGTCGCGCTCTTCGCGTAGGGGCAGCCGCCGAGGCCGCCCGCTGACGCGTCGTACGTCGTGACACCGGACTGGAGTCCCGCGTGGACGTTGGTGAGCGCCTGGCCGTAGGTGTCGTGGAAGTGGAGGGCGAGGCGGTCGGGGGGGACACCGGCGTCGGCGAAGGCCCGCACCAGTGCGCGGACGTGGCCCGCGGTCGCGACGCCGATGGTGTCGCCGAGGCTGAGCTGGCCGACGCCGAGGTCGAGCAGGCGTCGTCCCGCCGCGACCACCTGGTCGACCGGGACCGCGCCCTCCCACGGGTCGCCGAAGCACATGGAGAGGTAGCCGCGGACGTCCATGCCGGCCTCGCGCGCGGCGGCGATCGTGGGCGCGAACATCTCGAACTGCGAGTCGAGGGTGCGGTTGAGGTTCTTGCTCGCGAAGGTCTCGGTGGCCGAGGCGAACACCGCGACGTGGCGCAGGCCGAGCTCGACCGCGCGGTCGAGGCCGCGCTGGTTGGGCACGAGCACCGGCAGCTGCCGGGCGGCGTCGCCGAGGTCGGCGGTGAGGCCGGTCATCAGGTCGGCGGCGTCGGCGAGCTGGGGCACCCACCGCGGGTGGACGAAGCTGGTGGCCTCGACGATCGGCAGACCGGCGGCCAGGAGCCGCCGGACGAACTCCGCCTTCACCTCGGTGGGGACGACGGCCTTCTCGTTCTGCAGGCCGTCGCGCGGGCCGACCTCGTAGATCGTGACGCGCTCCGGCAGGCCCGGCTCGGGGACGACCATCGGCAGGGCGCTCATGACTCCTCCACCACGAACAGCTCGGCTCCGAGCGCCACCTGCTGGCCGGTGCTCGCCCCGACCCGGGCGACGACGCCGTCGTACGGCGCCTTGAGGGCGAGCTCCATCTTCATCGCCTCCACGACCCCGAGCACCTGGCCCTCCGTGACCTGCTCGCCCTCCGCGACCCGGACATCGAGGACGGTACCGGGCATCGGGGAGGTGACCGTGTCGTCCACGGCGGCGGCTCCGTGGTCGGCGGCCGCATCGGGCCGGACGAAGACGTACCGCTGGCCGTGGTGGGCGAGCTCGACCTGGTGCACGGTGACCCGGGCGACCGTGTCGACGGGCACGCGGGCCGCTGGCGTGGCTGGCTCATCGAACCCAACAACGACCGGCGCGGAGGAGGCGCTCATGCGGAAGCCGTCGGCGGCGAAAGGACCAGCCTGCGGGGCGAACGCGTCCAGCCAGAGCCGGGCGGCGATCTCCCGTGCCTCCGCAGGGTCGGGCGGCGGGATGTCGTGGCGGTCGAGCCAGGCGGTGTCGATGCCCCCCGGCACGGTGAACTCATCGCCTGCCGCGAGCGCCCGCAGGAAGCCGGTGTTCGTGGTCAGGCCGAGGATCGCGGTGTCGTCGAGCGCCGCAACGAGCCGCCGGCGGGCGGTCTCGCGGTCGCGGCCGGAGACGATGACCTTGCCGAGCATCGGGTCGTACGACGTGCTCACGACCTGTCCGGACTCCAGCGCGTGGTCGACGCGCGCGGCCTCGGGCCAGTGCACGACGCTCGCGGCGCCGGCCTGCGGGAGGAACCCGCCGAAGGCGTCCTCGGCGTAGATCCGGGCCTCGATCGCGTGGTCGTAGAACCGCAGCCCGGACTGGTCGAACGGCAGCGGATCCCCTGCAGCGACGGCGATCTGGAGCTCGACGAGGTCGACCCCGGCGTGGAGCTCGCTGACCGGGTGCTCGACCTGGAGCCGGGTGTTCATCTCCAGGAAGTAGAAGTCGCCGGTGGTCGCGTCGAGGAGGTACTCGATCGTGCCCGCGTTGACGTAGCCCACCGAACTTCCGAGCGCGACAGCGGACTGATGCAGCCGCTCGCGCAGGTCGTCGTCGAGCGCCGGGGCGGGCGCCTCCTCGATGACCTTCTGGTGGCGGCGCTGCACCGAGCACTCGCGGGTGCCGAGGTGGACGACGTGGCCGTGGCTGTCGCCGAGCACCTGCACCTCGATGTGGCGGCCGCGCTCGACGTACTTCTCGATCAGGATGGTGTCGTCGCCGAACGCGCTCGCGGCCTCCCGCTTCGCGGCGGCGATCCCGTCGGGCAGCTCGGCCGCGGAGCGCACCACGCGCATGCCCTTGCCGCCGCCGCCGGCCGCGGCCTTGACCAGCACCGGGTAGGCGAAGGTCGCGGGGTCCTCGTCGAGCGCATAGGAGGGGACGACCGGAACCCCGGCCGCGACGGCGAGGTCGCGGGCGGCGTCCTTGCGGCCCATCTGCTCGATCACCTCGGGCGTCGGGCCGACCCAGGCGATGCCGGCGTCGGTGACCGCCCGGGCGAAGCCGGCGTTCTCGGACAGGAAGCCGTAGCCGGGGTGGATCGCGTCGGCGCCGGCCTCCTTCGCGGCGGCGAGGACCGCGTCGGCGTCGAGATAGCTCGGCACCCGGACGGCGGCGTCGGCGTCGCGCACGTGGAGCGCGTCGGCGTCGAGGTCGGTGTGGACGGCGACGGTGCGGATGCCGAGGTCGCGGCAGGTGCGGAAGACGCGGCGGGCGATCTCGCCGCGGTTGGCCACCAGGAGGGTCGTGATCATCGCCATCACATCCGGAAGATGCCGTAGGAGGGGTCCGGCGTGGGCACCGCGGTGACGACCTCGAGCGCCATGCCGAGCACTCGGCGGGTGTCGGCGGGGTCGATCACACCGTCGTCCCACAGTCGCGCACTCGCGTAGTAGGGCGAGCCCTGCGTCTCGTACTGCTCCCGGATGGGCTGCTTGAACTCCTCGTCGTCCTCGCGCCCGGCGACGGTGGCCAGCACGTTGGCGGCCTGGTCGCCGCCCATCACCGAGATCCGCGCGTTGGGCCACATCCACAGGAAGCGCGGGTCGTACGCGCGGCCGCACATGCCGTAGTTGCCGGCACCGAAGGAGCCGCCGATGACGACGGTCAGCTTGGGTACGACGGAGCAGGCGACCGCGGTGACCAGCTTGGCGCCGTCGCGGGCGATGCCACGGTTCTCGTACTCGCGGCCGACCATGAAGCCGGAGATGTTCTGCAGGAACAGCAGCGGGATGCCGCGCTGGTTGCACAGCTCCACGAAGTGCGCGCCCTTGAGCGCGCTCTCGGAGAAGAGGATGCCGTTGTTGGCGACGATGCCGACCGGGTGGCCGTGGATCCGCGCGAAGCCGCAGACCAGCGTCTCGCCGTACAGCTGCTTGAACTCCTGCAGCCGGCTGCCGTCGACGATGCGGCGGATCACCTCACGGACGTCGTACGGCGTGCGGGTGCTCGCCGGCACGACGTCGTAGATCGTCTCCGGCGCCTCGAGCGGCTCTTCTACGCCGGCGTCAAAATTGTTGCGGTTTGGGACCAAACCGTGCAATTCCGGGCCCTGAGCATGCAGTCTCTGCCCAATTGGAAGCGTTTCCACGATGCCGCGCAGGATGCGCAGGGCATGCGCGTCGTCGTCGGCGAGATGGTCGACGACACCGGACCTCCGGGCGTGCACGTCACCGCCGCCGAGGTCCTCGGCGCTGACGACCTCGCCGGTCGCGGCCTTCACCAGCGGCGGGCCGCCGAGGAAGATCGTGCCCTGGTTCTTCACGATGACGGTCTCGTCGGACATCGCGGGGACGTAGGCACCGCCGGCGGTGCAGGAGCCCATCACGGCGGCGAGCTGCGGGATGCCGCGCGCGGACATGGTGGCCTGGTTGAAGAAGATCCGCCCGAAGTGCTCCTTGTCGGGGAACACCTCGTCCTGCATGGGCAGGAAGGCCCCGCCGGAGTCGACGAGGTAGACGCACGGCAGCCGGTTCTCCGCGGCGACGGTCTGCGCCCGCAGGTGCTTCTTGACCGTCATCGGGTAGTAGGTGCCGCCCTTCACGGTCGCGTCGTTGGCGACGACCATGCAGCTGCGGCCCTCGATCCGGCCGATGCCCGCGACGACCCCGGCGGCCGGGACGGCGTAGTCGTCGTCGGCCTTCCCGTACATGCCGTACGCCGCCAGCGGCGCCAGCTCCAGGAACGGGCTGCCGGGATCGAGCAGCCGGTCCACCCGGTCCCGGGCGAGGAGCTTGCCGCGATCGGTGTGCTTGGTGCGGGCCGCCTCGCTGCCGCCCTGCCGCACGCGGGTCAGGCGCTCGCGCAGGTCGGCGGCCAGGTCCCGGAGGGCGGGCACGGGGTTCTCGGACACGCGATTAGGTTAACGATCATTAACCTCGCGTGCAATCCCCGCCCGCCCCCGGACGCTACCTGAGACGCGAGAGCGCACCCGGCCCGAACAGCGGCCCGACGACGTACACCCCGTCCTCGCTGACGTCCACCCCGCCGGGGAGGATCAGCTGGTCGCGGGCGAGCTCGACGATCCGCGGGTGCTTGCCCTGCTTCCGCACCAGGAACAGGCCGCCGACCTCGGCGCCGGGCACGCCGAGCTCGAAGGACAGCCAGCTCGCCTTCGACAGCTCGAGCGCGTAGATGCCCTGCTTGCCCGCCGCCAGGTCGGTGACCGAGGTCAGCCCGTCGGCGTACCGCTGGCACCGTCCCTGCCGCGGGCGCTCCGGGTCGCAGGTGGCGTTCACGGAGCCGGGCGCGATCCGCCAGATCTGCGACGTGCCCGGGGTGGCCGGGAAGCCGCGGAGCTCGCCGACGTACCAGTAGCCGTCCTTGCCGACGGTGACCGACGTCGCCACCGCCTCGGACGGGATCGGGGTGCCCGCCGGCGGCAGCGGCCCGCCCTCCTCCGGCGGGAGGTCGGGCAGGCCCGCGGGGACCTCGACCACGCGCGGCTTGAGCCGTGCCACCGTCACGATCCGGCCGTTGGGCCAGACCCGGAGCAGGTCGTTGCCCGCGGCGTCGGCCACCAGCACCGTCCCGTCCCGCAGGGCCGCCAGGCCGAACGGGTTGCTGTCCTCCGGGAAGCCCTCCAGGTCGTCGGGGTCGGGATCCTGGGCCTGGTACGCCGCGATGTCGGCGACCGCCACCGGCTGGCGCCAGCCGGGCCGCCACTTGTAGAGCGTCGCGCCCGCCGCCGGCCCGGCCTCCGGCTCGGCCGCGCTGCGCAGCGCCGGCTCGGATCCCTCGACCCCTTCGGCCTCCTCGGGCGGCGGTCCGCCCGGGTCAGCAGGAAGATCGTGCCGTGACGCCCCTGCGCGATCGCCGGCGGGAAGTCGGAGGGCAGGTTGCCGAGCGGTACGACGCGCGGCGGCTTGTGCTTGCGCTCGATGACGAGGCTGAAGTCGCCTCCCGTCTCGGTGACCAGGGTCCGGCCGCCCCCCAGGGCGTCGACGCCGCGTGGTCCGTCGAGGGCGGTGATGGTGCGCAGTCCTCCCCCTGCGCCACCGCCTCCCTTGGCGACCGCGGGGGCTGCCGCCGCCGCGAGCGCGAGAGCCATCACCGCCGTCCCCAACCTCATCGCTGCCTTGCTCATGCCCTTCTCCCTCCGAGTCCGGTAGGGGCATTTGCGCCCGTGTTCCTGCCTAGCAGCGGCGGCGGGGTCGCGTCATGACCCATCGGGGGACGAGTCGGAGGGCGGCTCCTCTAGCCTTCGGGGGTGACCGAGCCGACCCGCCGCGAGCAGATCCTGGCCACGGCCGCCGAGCTGTTCGCCGCCCGTGGCTTCCACGGCGTGTCCGTCGCCGACCTCGGCGCCGCCTGCGGCATCTCCGGTCCGGCGCTCTACAAGCACTTCGCGTCGAAGCAGGCGATGCTCGCCGAGATGCTGACCTCGATCAGCGAGCGGCTGCTCGAGGTCGGCCGGGAGCGGGTCGCGGCGGGCGGCGGCGATCCCGCCGCGGCGCTGCGCGGGCTGGTCGACTGGCACGTCGAGTTCGCGCTCGGCCACCGCCCGCTCATCATCGTCCAGGACCGGGACTGGGAGTCGCTGCCCGAGGACGCCCGGGAGCAGGTACGCCGGCTCCAGCGCGCGTACGTCGACCTCTGGGCCGACCAGCTCCGCGCCCTGCGCGGCGATCTCGACCGGGCCCGGGCCCACGCCGCCGCCCAGGCCACCTTCGGGCTCCTCAACTCCACCCCCCGCACCGGCCACGGCATCCCCGACACCGCGCTGCGCGAGCTGCTCGCCTCGATGGCGCTGGCCGGCCTCGGCGTCGCGCCCCATGCAAATTCGTCGTAATCCCGCCCGATCTGCGACGAACTCGCGTGGGGCGCGGGTGCTCAGCGGCCGGGCTCGGCCCGCTCCAGGATCGGAGCGAGGTCGAGCCCGGCGGGCAGGGTGCCGAACGCGCTGCCCCAGTCGCGGGCCAGCCGGGTGGCGCAGAAGGCGTCGGCGACGGCGGTAGGGGCGTGGCGGATCAGCAGGCCGGCCTGGAAGATCACCGCGATCTGCTCGCAGATTCTTCTGGCGCGCAGCTCGATGTCGGCCAGGTCACTTGCGTCCGTCAGCTCCTTCTTGAGCGAGGTGAGCGCGTCGTCGTACCGCGCATCCACGCCGACGGCCAGCTCGGCCTCGGCGAAGAACGCGTCGAGCGACTCGGGCTCGCGACCGATCGCGCGCAGCGCGTCGAGGGCGGCGACATTGCCCGAGCCCTCCCAGATCGAGAGCAGCGGCAGCTCGCGGTAGATGCGGGCCAGGTCGAAGTCCTCGATGTAGCCGTTGCCGCCGAGGCACTCGAGCGCCTCGTTGGCGAGGACCGGGCCGCGCTTGCAGACGTAGTACTTGGTCGCGGCGAGCGCGAGCCGGCGCAGCGCGGCCTCGCCGGCGTCACCCTGGATGGCGCGGTCGTTGGCTCCGGCCAGGCGCATCATCGCGGTGGTGGCGGCCTCGGACTCGACGGCGAGGTCGGCCAGCACGTTGCGCATCAGCGGCTGGTCGATGAGCAGCTTGCCGAAGGCGGAGCGGTGGCGAGCGTGGTGGGCGGCCTGGACCAGCGCCGACCGCATGCCCGACGCGGAGCCGATCACGCAGTCGAGGCGGGTCATGTTGACCATCTCCACGATGGTCTTGACGCCCTTGCCCTCCTCGCCGACGAGCCAGCCGAGCGCGTCGTCGTACTCGATCTCCGACGACGCGTTGGACTTGTTGCCGAGCTTGTCCTTGAGCCGCATGAACCGGATCGGGTTGGCGTCGCCGCCGGGCAGCACACGCGGCAGCAGGAAGCACGACAGCCCGCCCGGCGCCTGCGCGAGGGTGAGGAACAGGTCGGACATCGGCGCCGAGGTGAACCACTTGTGCCCGACGATCCGGTAGCTGCCATCGGCCTGCGGGGTCGCGGTCGTCGTGTTGGCGCGGACGTCGGAGCCGCCCTGCTTCTCGGTCATCGACATGCCGGCGATCAGGCCGCGCTTGGTCTCGGGGTCGCGCAGGCCGAAGTCGTAGGCGCGGTTGGTGAGCAGCGGCTCGAACCGGGCCGCGAGCTCGGGGTTGGCGCGCAGGGCCGGCACCACGGCGTAGGTCATCGAGATCGGGCAGCCGTGCCCGGCATCGACGTTCCAGGCGTAGAACTTCGCGGCGCGGGCGACGTGCGCGCCGGGCCGGTCGTCGGCCCACGGCGCGGCGTGGATGCCGTGGGAGACGGCGGTCTCCATGAGCTGGTGGTACGCCGGGACGTACTCCACCTCGTCGATGCGCCGGCCGTACCGGTCGTGGGTCAGCAGCCGCGGCGGGACGCGCTCGGCCAGCCGGCCCCAGTCCTGCGCCTCGGCGGTGCCGGCGAGGCGGCCGACCTCCTCGATCTCGGGCAGCGCCCAGCCGGCGCCCTCGCGCTCGATGCCCTCGCGGAGCGCGGGGTCGGCGGAGGTGTCGTGGCCGACGAGCGGCGGGACCTGGTTGAGGACCTCGTGGGTGCTGGACATCGTCGCTACTCCTTGTCGGTGACGTTGCTGGTCTGCGGTCCGTGGTCGTCGTACGGCGCCCCGTCGCGCTCGCGCACGGCCTGCCGGAAGCCCACCTCGGCGGCACGCTGTTGAAACGCATGGCCCTCGCGGGTGTGGCGGGAGATGCCGTCGAAGACGGTGCTGATCATCCGGCTGTTCTGCACACCCTGGGCGAGCAGCGCGGAGTTGAGCGCGAGCTTGGTCATGATCAGCTGGTTGAGCGGCATGGCGGCGATCCGCTGCACCAGCGCCTCGGTGCGCTCCTCGAGCCGCTCGGGCGCGGGCGCCTCGATCGCCAGCCCCCACGCGGCGGCCTCGGCGCCGGTGAGGGTGTCGCCGGTGAAGAGGAGTCGCTTGGCGCGCTGGTCGCCGAGGCGGTGCGCCCACAGGCCGGCGGAGGGGACGCCCCAGACCCGGGTGGGCGGGTACCCGATCTTGGCGTCGGCCGCGATCACGATCTGGTCGCAGTGCAGCGCGATATCGGTGCCGCCGGCGACGCAGAAGCCGTGGATGCTCGCCACCGTGGGCTTGTCGGCGTGCAGCAGGCTCGCGAAGCCGCGGGTGAAGCGGCTCATCATCGCGTAGTCGACCATCGGGTCCCAGGTGCCGGCCGGGTCGTGGTTGAGCATCTGCACGGTCAGGTCGAGCACGGTGCCCTCCCGCGGCGTCGCGCCCGCCATGGCACCGTCCATCAGGCCCTCGGCCGAGGCGGCGAGGTCGTAGCCGCCGCAGAAGCCCTTGCCGCGCCCGCTCAGCAGGATCACGTGCACCCGAGGGTCGAGGTCGGCGCGCTCGACGGCGTCGGCCAGCTCGACGGGGGTGTCCGGCGTGATCGAGTTCCCCTGCTCGGGCCGGTTGAAGGTCAGCCGCGCGACCCGGCCGTCGACCTCGTAGGTCAGCGTCCGGTACGACGGCGCGTCGTCGGCCGGCGGCGTCGTGGCGCGGTACGGCGAGTCCGCGCCCTCGGTCGCGGCGCGGCGCCACGGTGCTTCGTCGGCCATGCACCCGACATTACGTCTATCACGACACTTGTGTCCAGATCTGTAACGATGGGAAACTGTGCGCCATGCCCGCCGTCGTCCCCCTCCCGGCGCGCTCGGTGATGCTGAGCCTGTTGCTGGGATCGCACCCGGACCGGATGTCGGCGGCCGAGCTGGTCCGTGCGGGCGAGCACTTCGGCATCCCCGCCGCGACGACCCGGGTCGCGCTCACCCGCGCCGTCGCCGCGGGCGACCTCCAGCGGGACCGCGGCGACTACGTCCTCGGCGAGCGGCTCGCCGCCCGCCAGCGCCGGCAGGACGAGGCCGTCCTCGACGCCGAGACCGCGTGGGACGGCACCTGGGAGATGGCGGTCGTCGTGGTCGCGGGCCGCACCGGCGCGGAGCGGGCGGCACTGCGGGAGCGGCTGGCGTCGTACCGGCTGGCGGAGCTGCGGGAGGGCGTCTGGACCCGGCCGGCGAACCTCCGCCGGCCGCGGGGGTACGCCGACGAGCCGGTCCTGGCGACCTTCAGCGCCACGCCCGACGAGGATCCCGGGGATCTCGCGGTCCGGCTGTGGGACCTGAGCGCCTGGGCCAAGGAGGGCCGGACGCTGCTGCGGCAGCTCGAGCGGACGAGCGCGCCCGCCACGCGGCTCGCGGTCGCCGCGCACGTCGTCCGCCACCTCGCGACCGACCCGCTGCTGCCCGCCGCGCTGCTGCCGCAGGACTGGCCGGCGGCGGCGATGCGGACGGCGTACGCCGCCTATCAGGACGAGCTGCGCGAGCTCGCCCTCGCGCCCTCGCGCTGATCGCGCCGGCGCGAGGTCGGGAGCTCCCAGAGCGGCCCGAACACCAGCCAGAGGCCGACGATGACCCAGGCGCGGATCACCCAGCCGGTGAGGGCGCTCGCCTGGTCGTGGTCGGCGACGAGGAGGATCAGGCCGAGCAGCACGACGGATGCGATGGCAGCGGCGGCGACGACGCGGACCCACTCCCGCCAGGTCGCGGCCATCCGCTCGGGGCTGCCCTTGGCGGGCTTGACCGGCGCGGGTCCGCCGGCGAAGCGGTGAGCGAACCGGATGTCCGCCCACCGCACCAGCGCCGGGCCGAAGGCGACGGAGAAGCCGAGGTAGACGCCGGCCAGGCCGTGCGGCGTACCGGCCTCGGCGCCGCGGTGCAGGTCGACCGCGACGGCGCCGACGAGGACGACGTCGAGCACCGGGATCAGGGCGAGGACGACGGTGCTCGCCCGGCGCCTGCGGACCAGGTAGCGCAGCGCGAGGCCGGCGCCGAGCAGCACCCAGAAGCCGATCTCGGAGGCGACGATGAACCCGGCGACGACCATGGTCCGCTCCCTTCGTAGCGCATCTGTGCCAACACCGGGGAATCTAGCACAGTCGTGCTAGTATCGCCGCGTGCCGCGCACCATCGACCACGACGCCCGCCGGCAGCAGATCGGCGAGGCCGTGTGGCGCCTGGTGCTCCGCGAGGGCGTGGGCGCGGTGTCACTGCGGACCGTGGCCGCCGAGGCCGACCTCGTGCTCGGCTCCCTGCGGCACAGCTTCCCCACCAAGGCGGAGCTGCTCGCCTTCGCGATGCGCCTGGCCCACGAGCGCGCGGCCGCCCGGGTCGCCCGCCACGCCGGCGTGCAGGACCCACGGCGTCGCGTCGTCGCCGCGCTGCGAGAGCTGCTCCCTCTCGACGACGAGCGCACGGTCGAGATGCGCGTGCACCTCGCGCTGATGGCGGAGGGCCCCCGGCACGAGGAGCTGACCGCGCTCGCCGACGCCGCCCACGACGCCATCCGCGGGCTGTGCCTGCGCTGCCTCACCGAGCTCCGCGACGCCGGCCTGGTCGCGCCCGACCGTCACCTCGGCCGGGAGACGACGGCGCTGCACGCCCTGGTCGACGGGCTCGCGCTGCACGCGATGCGGGACCCGCGCCGCCGGCGGGCGGCCGTGCATGCGCTCGACGAGCATCTCGACGCGCTGGCCGGCGCGCCGGTGTGACAGGCGTTCTCCACAGGTCCGGTGAAGGCACTGGCGCGACCTGACCTCGCCGTTGACGATGAACGGCGTGAAGACACTCGGGAATCACGGGAAAGTGAGGCACCATGGGGGTCATGATCAGCCTGTCGCCGGATGTGGACCTGCTGACCGGGATCCCCGTCGGCCGTTCGCTGACGGCGCTGGACGTGGCAGAGCTGACCGGCGAGGGCGCTCGCTATGAGCTCATCGACGGCGTGCTGACCGAGATGGCCGGCTGCTCCCCAGAGCACCAGGACGTCGTCATGCATCTCTCGGCGCTTCTCTTCGGCCTCCGACCGCCCGGCCTGAAGGTGCTGCCAGCTCCGTTCGACATCATCGACAATCAAACCGCGGTCCAACCCGACATCGTGGTGATCACGAAGCCCATCGCCACGCACGGCTACGTCGAAGGCCCGCCGCTCCTCGCGGTCGAGGTGCTCTCGCCGAGCACCGCGCTCTACGACCTCAACACCAAGTTCAAGCGCTACGAGCGGGCCGGCGTCGCGTCGTACTGGGCGATCGACCCGATCAAGCTGCGGCTGATCGCCTGGGAGCTGCGCGACGGCGAGTACGTCGAGGTCGCCGATGTGACGGGTGAGGAGTCCTGGACCGCCGAGCTGCCCTTCCCGGTGACCATCACGCCGGCCGCCTTGGTCGACTGAGCCTGACTGCGGCTCAGCGTGGATTCACCGATTCGCCGCGTCGCGAGCGTCACCAGGCGGGTGTGATGGCAAGGCAGCGGCGCGACGGCGGTCTGGTTGCACCATCGAGCGTCGCTAACGCCGCCAGCGCGCCCGGATGGTGGCGCGCAGCAGCGGCAAATCGGTGGATCCAAGCTCAGACCAGCCCGTCGGGCAGCTCCGCCCCGGCCTCGAACAGCGCCACCAGCCGCTGGGCGCGCATCGCCGCGTCGACGACCAGCTCGACGTCGTCGGCGTGATCGGCGTGGTCGGCGTGATCGGTGTCGTCGGCCGTCCCGGACGGTGCAGCGACCGAGACGGTGCGGGCGTGGAGGTCGGCCAGCAGGCTGTCGCGGTCGACGCCCCGCAGCGCGAACAGCACCAGCGGGTCGGTGTCGACCAGCCAGCCGGCCTGGATCAGGACCGCGACGGCGTGGGGGCACGGGTCGAGGTAGTGGGGGCAGGTGCAGGTGGCGGTCAGCTCGCCGCCGTACGGCAGCAGCTCGACGCCGACCTCCTCGGCATGCTCGACGAGGTCGTGCGGGAGGTTGCCGGCGAGCAGCTCGGCGATCCGGCCCGCCTCGGCGGCGACGACCTCGACCAGCGCGACGCGGGCGGTGTCGTCGAGGACCGGGATGCCGATCTCGACGGTCCAGGCGTCGTCGCCGTCGCGGCAGGCGGCGAGCAGGCCGCCGGGCTCGACGCTGATCGCGCCGACGTGCCCCCGGCGAGCGTGGGAGCGGCCGGGGCGGAGCTCGGCGTCGGAGTACGCCGCCTCCTCCACCGCCCGCTGCCAGGCCTTGCCCCACCAGGTGCGAACGCCCCGGGCCGGCTGCGTCTGCCGGGTGAAGGTGGTGCGCGTCACGCCGCCCACCCCACAGCGCTGCTCGCTCGGCTACCGTGACGTCCGTGCGCAAGGACTCGGAGACCCTCAGCAAGCGGGATCGCAGCAGCGACGAGCACGTGCGCCGTACGGCGATACGTCGCCGGAAGTTCCTCGAGATCCACGACTTCACGTCCGGTCGCGGCCTCGAGATCGGCCCGCTCGACTCCGCGATCAGCGACAAGGCCGTCGACGACGTCCGCTATGTCGACATCTTCGACGTCGCGGGACTGCGCGAGCACTACGCCGACGACCCCAACGTGCACCTCGACCTGATCCCCGAGATCGACTTCCCCCACTACGTCGACGGCACCTACCGCGACCTCGCGACCGCGGCGAAGCCCGGCGCGCCGTACGACTGGGTGATCGCCTCCCACGTCATCGAGCACATCCCCGACTTCGTCGGCTGGCTCCACCAGATCGCCGACCTGACCGCCGACGGGGGCGCGCTGCTGCTCGCCGTACCGGACCGGCGCTACACCTTCGACCGGCACCGGCCGCCGACCACGGTCGGGCAGGCGCTCGAGGCCCACGAGCTGGGCCACTCCCGCCCCGGGACCCGCGCCCTCCACGACTTCGCCGCATCCGTCCTCGCGGTCAACTCCCACGAGATCGCGCGGATGGACGGCCTCCCCGGCCGCGACCGGCGCGTGCACCCGAACCTCGCCGAGGCACGACGCCAGGTCGAGCGCAGCCACGCCGGGGAGTACGTCGACTGCCACGTCTGGCTGTGGACGCCCACCGACTTCCTGCACCAGATCCAGGAGCTGCGCGCACTGGGCGCCGTGTCGTGGTACGTCGAGACGGTGAAGCCCCGGCGCCGCGCCGCCGGCGAGTTCCTGGTGGTGCTCCGCAAGGCCGTCGACGGGCAGCCGCCCGAGGGCCTCGTCGAGCCGGATCCCGGCACCGACCTGCCCGGCTGGCTGTACGACGACCTCGCCCCGCTGCAGGACCGGATCGACCAGCTCGAGGGCCGGGTACGCCGGCTCAAGGAGAGGTCCGGCCGGCTCCAGGCCGAGGTCGACCGGCTGCAGCGTCGCCGGCCGCGGGCGCTGCTGCGCCGGGTCGGGGCGCGGATCCGCCGTCACCGCTGATCCTCGTCCCGGGCCTGCTCGCGCGCCTGGCGGCGCAGGGTCACCAGGTCACGCAGCTCCTCGTTGCTGAGCTCGGTGAGCGCGGCGTCGCCGCGGGCGAGGACGGCGTCGGCGAGCTGCCGCTTGCGGTCGAGCAGCTGGGCGACCCGCTCCTCGATCGTGCCGCGGGTGACCATCCGGTGCACCTGGACCGGGCGGGTCTGCCCGATCCGGTAGGCGCGGTCGGTGGCCTGCTCCTCGACGGCCGGGTTCCACCAGCGGTCGAAGTGGACGACGTGGTCGGCGCGGGTCAGGTTGAGGCCGGTGCCGCCGGCCTTGAGCGAGAGCAGGAACACCGGCACCTCGCCCGCCTGGAACCGATCGACCATCGCCTCGCGCTGCGCCACGGGCGTGCCGCCGTGCAGGAACTGGTGGGGTACGCCGAGCGCGGTGAGGTGCTGCTCGACCAGGCGGGCCAGCGCGACGTACTGCGTGAACACGAGGACCGCGCCGCCCTCGGCGAGCACGGTGCCGACCAGCTCGTCGAGGAGCTCCAGCTTCTCCGAGCGGCCGGTGAGCCGGACCGCGCCGGACCCGCCGGCAGCGCGGCGGGAGGAGGCCGCCGCGAGCTTGCTCGCCCCTGAATCCGGAGACGCGCTCGGCCCCAAGTTCTGGCGCAGGAACTGGGCCGGGTGGTTGCAGATCTGCTTGAGGCCGGTGAGCAGCGCGAGGACGAGACCGCGGCGGGTCTCCTCGTCGGCGCGCTCGATCCGCTCCATGGTGTCCTTGACGAAGGCCTCGTAGAGGACGACCTGCTCGCGGGTGAGGCCGAGCAGGTGGTCGGTCTCGGTCTTCGGCGGCAGCTCCGGCGCGATGCCCGGGTCGGACTTGCGGCGGCGCAGCAGGAACGGGCCGATCAGGTCGGCGAACTGGCGGGCCTTCGTGGGCTCGGCGCCCGACTCGATCGGCGCACCCCAGACCCGGCGGAACGCCTGGCGGCTGCCGAGCAGGCCGGGGACGCACCAGTCGAGGATCGACCAGAGCTCGGTGAGGTCGTTCTCGACGGGAGTGCCGGTCAGCGCGACCCGCGCCCGGCTGGGCAGGCGGCGCAGGGCGCGGGCGGTCGACGTACGGGAGTTCTTGACGTGCTGCGCCTCGTCGGCGACCACGAGGTCCCAGTCGACGGCCGCGAGGGTGTCGGCGTCGCGGCGGAGGGTGCCGTACGTCGTCAGCACCATCCCCGCGCCCCATGCAGATTTGTCGTGTTTCCCCGGAGATCGGGACGAATTCGCATGGGGCGCGAGCCCGGCCAGGTCGCGGGAGGATCCGTGGAAGCGCCGGACCGGTACGCCGGGTGCGAACCGCTCGACCTCGGCCTCCCAGTTGCCGAGCAGGCTGGCCGGGCAGACGACCAGGGTCGGGCCGCCGCGGGAGAGGCCGCGCTCGAGGCGGTGGAGGTGGAGCGCGATCAGGGTGATCGTCTTGCCGAGGCCCATGTCGTCGGCGAGACAGGCGCCGAGGCCGAGACCGGTGAGGTCGGCGAGCCAGGTCAGCCCGTGGCGCTGGTAGTCGCGCAGCCGCGCGTCGAGGCCGGCGGGCTCGGCGAGCGGGGTGCGCGTGGCGGCGTCGAGCAGCTGCTCGCGGACCCGCAGCAGGCTGGCGCCGACGACCACCTCCGCCGTGGCCGGCTGGTCCTCGCCGGTGGCGGGCAGCTCGGTGACGCCCGTGAGCGCGGCGGCCAGCGCCTGGGCGCCGGTGGCCTTGCGGATCAGCCGCCTGCGGGCGCGCTGCGCCGTGGTCGGGTCGACCACGGTCCAGGCGCCGCGCAGCTTGATGACCGGGCCGGCCGCCCGGGCGAGCTCGGCCATCTCCGCGTCGCTGAGGACCTCGCCGTGCAGCGACACCTGCCAGGAGAAGGAGAACAGGCCCTCCGCCGAGAACGGGCTCTCCTGCAGGGGCAGCTCGGGGTTGCGCCCTCCGGGCTCTGCCGGGCCGCGGCGCTGGTCGAGGACGGCACGGGTGGTCAGCTCCGGCCCGAGGGCGCGCGGCCAGTGCACGTCGACCCGGGCGTCGCGCAGCGCGCCGACATGGTCGAGCAGGCTCGCGATCTCGTCGCCGTCGAGGGTCAGCTGGTCGGGTACGGCGAGCGCGAGGAGCCGGTCGAGCACGGGCCACGCGTCGCCGGCCGCCCGCAGCGCGATGCTCGCGTGGACCCGGGCCCGGCCGCCGAAGCCGTGCTCGGCCGGCCCCGCGGTCCACAGCAGCGCGGCGTCGCAGACGTGGAGCGGGTCGCGCTCGTCGTGGACCTGGAGCACGACCCGGACCGTGCCGGCGACCAGCTCCTCCTCGTCGGCCTCCACCCGCAGCGAGACCCGCACCAGCTCGGGCAGCACCGTGTCGCCCTCGCCCCGGTCGGGACGCTCTCGGCGGCGCTCGGCGAGCCGGCGGCGGACCCGGTCGGCGAACTCCTCGGGCGTGCTGGGCCGGTCGGGCTGCCCTGGCTGCGCCGGCTGCTGTGGGTCGCCGGGCGCGGGCGCCCGGCGGCCGGCGGGCGCCGCGCGCGGCAGCGTGTCCGCCACCGCGTCGAGCATCCCGCGCACGATGTCGGCGGCGTCCGCGGCCGGGAGGTCGTCGTACGCCCGGGCGTGGGCCAGGCGCTCGACCGCCTCGTGGTCGCGCGCCTCGAGCCGGTCGACCCGCCACGCCCGGCCGGCGTCGTCGGGGGCGACCTTGCCGGCCGCGACCAGGCGCAGCCCGAGCAGCGCGGCTCCGCTGAGCAGCCGCACGCTCGGGTGGGCGTCGTCGACGGACCGTGACCGGCTCAGGACCGGGAGCGCGGCGCGCACGGGCAGCGCGACGCGGCGTACCCCGTCGGCGTCGGTGAACTCGATCGTCGCCGGCTCACCGGTCCGGAAGGTCGCGGGTCCGGTGACGGGAACGAAGCTCACATGGGGACGTTAGCCCGTGGGGCCGACAGGAAGCTCCGAGGCGGTCCGCCGCCCGCGGAGGCGGGCCAGGAAGGTGCCGCCCAGCAGCAGGACGCCACCGGCCGCCGCGGTGATCGCCGCCCACCAGGTGGGGTGCTCGGCCGCCAGCGCGAGGGAGGCGAGGGGTACGCCGAGGGCGGGCATCGCGATCGCGAGCACGGTGAAGCCGGAGTGGTTCGACACGGCCGCGGCGAGCGCCCACAGCGCCGTGAGGATCGCCCCGAGGACCACCACCCACCACACGTCGGACGCGGGGAAGCCCGCGCCGGCGACGTCGACGGACGCGGCGGTCGACGGATCGTCGGCGAACACCGGCATCGCGCCGAAGAATCCGAAGAAGTACCGCATCACCACGAAGGACGCCAGGACGCCGAGCAGGCCGGCCACCCCGAACGCGCCGACGACCACGCCCGACACCGCGCGGCTCGGGAGCGCCCAGCCGACCAGGGTGACCACCACGACGAAGACGGAGAGCAGCACCGCACCGGTGACCTGGGGGTGCCCCTCGCCGATGCTGTCGGAGACGACCCCGTCGAACGCGACGCCGTAGATGAGCGCGAGGCCGAGGATGGCGACGACCACGAACGCGGCGCGGCGGGCGGCGACGTACCCGATCGCGGCCAGGACGGCGACGGCGGCGCCGATCAGGTAGGCGACCCAGTCGTCGTCGCGGTCGATCCCGATCGCGATCATCAGGGCGGTGCCGAGGATCCCGACGGTGCCCGGCCAGGTGACGACCTCCTCACGGGCCCGGCCGCCGACCCGGCGACCGGCGAGCGCGCCCAGCACCGCGATGACCAGCAGGACGGCGGTGGCGCCGAGGCCGACGCCGTAGTTCGACCAGTCGAGGCCGTCGCCATCGCTGCGACTGCGGACGGCGGCGATGACGATCGCCGCGCCGAGCAGGCCGGTACCGATGGCGACGACCGCGGCAGTGCTGCCCGCCCGGGTCGCCCGGGTCGGGAGCTCCGGCTCGATCGGTCCGTGGTCGCCCGGGGCGGTCGCCGGGAGCACCGGGCCGGCGGGGCCTGCGGGGGCTGGTCCTGCCGGGTCGGCCGGGTCGGCGACGATCGCCGTGACCGGTGGCTCCGGCGACGCCGGTGAGCCCGGCGGCACGGGCGGAACGGGCCGGGCCGGCGGACCGGGCTGATCAGGCGGGCCGGGCTGGCCCGGCTGATCCGGCTGATCCGGCGGGTCCGCCGGGGACTCGGGGGTGCCGTTCGCGGGAGCGTCGTCGGTCATGCTTCGGACTCTAGGCTCGTTCGCGCCCCGATCGCGGGAGGCTGGTGGCCGCGTGCGGCTCGGGTCAGGCGAGCACGCGACCGGTGATCGGCGGCAGGTCGGCGAGGGTGACGATGCCGGGAGCCGCCGCCACGACGTACGGGACGGCGTTGGTCACCGGCATCGCGGTGTAGATCATGCCGAGGCCCATGTACCCGGGCTCGGCCCAGTCCGCGGGCGGGAGGCACTGCACGACGGTCCGCATGTTCGGCAGGCCGTTGACCTGGATGACGTGACCGTGGGCGAGCGGCTTGGGCGGGACCACGTGGCTGCCCATGGTCCAGTTGAAGCCCACGCTGACCACATTGCGCTCCCCCACCCAGCCGCGGTGGTACCCCATCACTCCTGCGACGGTGCCCTCCGGGATCGTCATGAAGCCGAGGTCGGAGTCGCCCGTGGCGGGGGTGAAGGTGACGTCGAAGGTCAGCCGGTCCAGCCGCACGCCGAGCGCATCGGCCATCATCGCGGCCGACTCGGCGAACACCTCGCTCTCCCGTCGTACCGACTCCGCCAGGCCGGGCGTCTCCGGGTCCTGCGAGAAGCCCATCGCGATCTGGGTGCCCGCGGACTCGTACGTCGAGCAGTCCACCGACTCGGTGATCCGGATCTCGTCGACCCGCTCGCACGACCCGCTCAGCGCCATGGCGACCAGGTTGGTCATGCCCGGGTGCGCACCACTGCCGAAGATCGTCGAGCCGCCCTGCCGGCACGCCTTCTCGATCCGCGCCCGGTCCTCCGGCGTCTGCTTGCCGCCGGTGATCCACGCGGCGCTCGTGCACACGTTGACACCGGCCTCGAGCAGGGCGACCAGCTCGTCGACGTCCGGCCAGAGCGGGTTGTAGCAGCAGGCGTCCGGCTGCAGCGCCAGCAGCACGGCGACGTCGTCGGTCGCGACCACACCCGTCGGCTCCGGCCACCCGCACAGCTCGGCGGCGTCCCGGCCGACCTTCTCCGCACCGTGGGCGTAGACCCCGACCAGCTCCAGGTCCGGCCGGCTGAGGATCGCGTGGGCGGAGCGCCGGCCGATATTGCCCGTCGTCCACTGGATGACGCGGAGGGGTCGGTCGAACCGGGGTACGCTCATGCGGCGAGGGTAGAACCTGTTCTATTTTCTGTCGAGGGTCGTCTGGCGAAGCTAGGCGTTCACCCCCAGGGTCAGGGGCAGGACGGCGGCGGCGCCGGCCTCGTGGAGCGCCTCGGCCCCGAGGGTGAGCGACCACCCGGTGACCAGCCGGTCGTCGACGAGCAGCACCCGGGCGTCGCGCACCGCCGCGGGATCGTCGAGCTGGAGCGCGCACCGCCGGCTCACGGCGGCGACCCGCTGGGCGGAGTTGGTCGCGCCGCGGTCCGGGCCGACGGCGAGGTCGACCACGGCCCACCGGCCGGCGACCGGGATCCGGAGGAAGCGGGACAGGCCGGCGGCGAGGTCGGCAGTCAGCGCCGGCTTGCGCTCGGACTCGGCGACCACGATCGCGTCGACCTTCGGCTGCCAGTCCTGGAGCATCGCGACCATCGCCCGGGCCAGGGAGTCGGGCACCGGACCGTCCTCGGCGTCGGCCGCGAACAGCCCGCGCAGCGCCGCGCCGTGGCCGAGGTCGGTGAGCCGGGCGATGGCCCGGCCCTCCTCGGCCGGCTGCTTGATCCGGCCGGACCGGCTGACCCCGATCGCAGCCAGCCCGGTGGGCCACAGCTTGCGCGGCTCGATCGGCACGCCCGGGCGGGCGATGCGGTCGGCCGCCTCCGCCACCGCGGCCTGGGACACCTCGGTGGACAGGTCCAGCCCTCCGCAGTTGTCGCAGCGCCCGCACCGCCACTCGGGGTCGGCCTGCGCGGCGGCGACGCTCGGGACGATGGCGGGGTCGTCGAGCTGGCGGCGGAGGTAGCGCATCCGGCACTCGTCGGTGGCGAGGTAGTCGAGCATCGACTGCTGCTCGGCCTTCCGGGCCGCGGCGACCCGCGCGTAGCGCTCCGCGTCGTACTCCCACGGCCGGCCGGTGGCCTCCCAGCCGCCCTTGACGCGGCGAACGGCTCCGTCGACGTCGAGCACCTTGAGCATCGTCTCCAGCCGACTGCGCGAGAGGTCGACCCGCGGCTCGAGCGCGGCGGTGCTCAGCGCGCGCCCCTCCTCGGTCAGCACCGCCAGCGTCTCGCGGACCAGCTCCTCGCGCGGGAAGGCGAGCGAGGCGAAGTAGGCCCAGATGTCGCGGTCCTCCGTCGCCGGCAGCAGGACGACGGTGGCGTCGTCGACCGTGCCGCGGCCGGCGCGGCCGACCTGCTGGTAGTAGGCGACCGGGCTGTCCGGCGCCCCGAGGTTGACCACGAAGCCCAACGCGGCGTCGAAGCCCATCCCGAGCGCGCTGGTCGCCACCAGCGCTTTGACCTCGCCGTCGACGAGCGCCTGCTCGAGGGCGAGGCGCTCGGTCTGCTCGGTCTGGCCGGAGTACGCCGCCACCCGGTGGCCCCGCGAGCGGAGGTAGCCGGCGACCTCCTGGGTCGCCGCGACGGTGAGGCAGTAGACGATGCCGCTGCCGGGCTGCTCGGCGAGGTGGTCGGCCAGCCAGGCCAGCCGCTGCTCGGCGGTCCTCAGCCGGACCACGCCCAGCCGCAGCGAGGCCCGGTCGAGACTGCCGCGCAGGACGAGGGTCTCTCCACCCGGGCCGGCAGCGCGGCGGGAGGCGACCTCCGGGAACTTGTTGGCTTTCGCGTCGCCGGAGACGCGCTCGGCCGAACTCAATTGCTCGGCGACATCGTCGGTGACGCGCTGGTTGGCCGTGGCGGTCGTGGCGAGCACGGGGATCCCGTCGGGCAGCTCGCGCAGCAGGGTCCGGATCCGCCGGTAGTCGGGCGGAAGTCGTGGCCCCAGTCGGAGATGCAGTGGGCCTCGTCGACGACCAGCAGGCCGCAGGTGGCGGCCAGGCGGGGCAGCACCTCGTCACGGAAGCCCGGGTTGTTGAGCCGCTCCGGGCTCACCAGCAGCACGTCGACCTCGCCCGCCGCGATCGACCGGTGCACCTCGTCCCACTGCTCCATGTTGGTGGAGTTGACCGTCACCGCGCGGATGCCGGCCCGCTCGGCGGCGGCGATCTGGTTGCGCATCAGGGCCAGCAGCGGCGAGATGATGACGGTCGGGCCGCTCCCCTGCTCGCGCAGCAGGAGGGTGGCGACGAAGTAGACCGCCGACTTGCCCCACCCGGTGCGCTGGACGACGAGGGCGCGGCGCCGGTCGACGACCAGGGCGGCGATCGCGGCCCACTGGTCGTCGTACAGCGTGGCGTCGGGGCTGCCCACGAGGGCGCGGAGATGGGCCTCCGCGCGGTCGCGGACGGCGGCGTCGGTCGGGGCCTGGGTGTCCATGCCCCGTGTCTACCAGCGCGGCCCGACACGGCGTCCGGCCATCCACAGGGACCGCGCGTCCGCCTCAGCTCGGGCTGCCTCAGTCGTCCCGGCCTGCGGCCTGGCGCATGACCACGGACGCGACCGCCGTGCGCGAGTCGACGCCGAGCGCGCGCAGGACGGACTCCACATGCTTGCGGACGGTGCCGGCTGAGATGCCCAACAGGGAGGCGATCTGCTGGTTGGTGGCGCCTGCAGTGATCTCGACGGCCACCTGCGCCTGACGCCTGGTCAGTCCCAGCCGGATGGCGCCCTCCACGGTGGGTCTGGCAGATCCGCGCAGCCACAGCGTCGCCGGCTCGGCGGCATGCAGGGTGAGGGCCACCCGAAAATCGGGAACGGCGACCGGCACAGGCACCGTGTGCGCCCAACTATCCAGCAGGCTCAGCTCAGCCACCTCACTCGGCCACCAGTCGGCATCGGCGACCGACGCCCCCACCGCGAGCTCGAGACCGGCGCTGCGTCCTAGCACGACAGCCTTGTCGGCGGCCGCAACGACGACGCCGTCCGCGCCGATCCGCACCCACTCCCATCCATCGCGGGCGCGGGCGCGCTCGAGGTCACGGACCCGCTCCTGCTCGGTGACCGCGCGTTGCAGCGGGAGAAGCCGTGCACGCAGGAGATTCAGCAACCGTCGCTCTGCGGCCGTGAAGTCCTCATCGCCACGATTGACGACCACGGCCACCACGACACCGTGCGGCCCCGGCAGGCCGAAGACGGCCTGGTTCATCATCCCGTGAGGACGGTAGTACGAACGATAGAGCTCGCTCCCGAAGAACCTGCCGGTGGGATCGAGCTCCCGCAGCGTCGCCACACACGGGCCACCCGTGGCCTCGATGTGGCGCGCGAGGGGCGACTCGCCGATCTCGGCGGCCAGGAGTGCGCGTCCCTCCGTTCGCGGCACTCCCGGCGGCCAGGTGCGGGCCCAGTTGTCCGCGGGATCGAGCCGGCCGAGGTTGTACGAGGCCCACAGGCCGGGTACCAGGCTCAGTACTTCGCGGCAGACGGCCTGCGCGAAGCCGTCGAAGTCCGGAGCGGCGGCGATCCGGGCCAGGGCCTCGTCCACGAGCCGTGTCTCACCGTCGTCGGGCGCCGCTGCCGCGACCTCGCGCCAGCGCATCAGGCGGTCGAGATTCACCAGGTGCGGTCGCCAGCATTCCAGCTCGGCACGTTGTTCGGGAGTCAACGGTCGGTGCAAGGCAACGCTCAACAGGGTCAGCTCACCCGGCCGCGGCGCCAGCGCGAACGCGGCCTGGTCCTCGATGCCGGCCGGTCGGTAGAACCGCGCCCAGAGCGCCGACCCCTCGAAGGCCCTGCGCTCGTGCGCGGCCACGTCGCGAAGAGTCTGTATCCCGCCGACGGGTTGCCCCGCCAGGGCCGCTGGCATCAGCCGGGCGAGGAGCGGGTGCTCGTGGCCGTGCCGCACATGCAGACGCAACCGCGTGTCGACGTCGTAGGCGTCCTCCGGCCAAGAGTGGTGGCGAACACCGCTGCGACGCAACGCCACGGTGTCGATCGCGACCCAGGCCGCCGACAGGACCTTCCCCAGTTCGTGGCACGCCCCGGCCCGGAACTCCTCCACCGTGGAAGCCGCACCCAGACGCGCGAGCGCGTCCAGTACCCGGGCCTCGGCAGTGGACATCGGCGACCTCCTTGCCGAGCGAGCCTATTGCGAAGTGGACTGGTAGGCCCGGGGACCGCCGATGTTCTACCTCACCTTGGCCGACTTCTTCGTGACCACGACCGCCACCTCATAGCCGGCGAGCACGGTGCTGACCCGCACCCGGATCCGCTTGCCACGGTCGGCGGCCGTGAGCCGGTACCTCTTGCCCGTCGCGCCGTTGATCGGCTTCTTACCTCGCAGCCACTGGTAGGTCAGGCCGGTCGGCGCAGGTTGGAAGAGGCCGATCCTCACGGCCTTCGCCGACAGCTTGCGACCGACCCGCGCCTTGCCCTTCACCTTGACCTTCGCCTTGGCGAACACCGGGGCAGGGCCCGGCCGGACCGTCACGACGGCACTGGTCGCGGTGACCGGTGTCGTGCCGGTTCCGCCGGCGGTCACCCGCAACGCGATGCCGCGGTGCGCGTCCTGCGGCGTCAACCGGTAAGACGCTCCGTTCGCTCCCGGGATCACCGAGCCGTCGCGCAACCACGCGTAGGCGAGTGAGTCCGGCGCCGGAGTCCAGGCGCCTGACGACCCGACCAGGGTGCTGCCGACCTGAGCGGAACCAGTGACCGCCGGCGGCCCGGTGTTGGTCAGCGCGCGCTCGACGACGGTGACCGCGGGCAGCGTCCGGACGTGGTCGACGTAGGCGGCGCGCGAAGCGGTGATCTGCAGCACGATGGTGGCGCCGACGGGCATCGTGTCCTCGTCGATCATCAGCGTGGCGCCGGTGGCGATCGGCACGCCGTCGAGCCGCCACTCGTACTGTCGGCTGTCCGGGGCCGGGTTCAGATAGGTGCTGATGTTGGTCGGGCTGAGCACCGTGCCGGAGCTCACGGTCCCCGGGAGCTCCGGGACGGCCGCCTGGACCGTGAACTGGCCGAGCTGGACCTCGGCCGGCACCGACGCCGCGGCGGCCGGGTCCCAGCCGGGACGGCTGCAGGTGACCTCGACCGTCAGGCTGACGCCCAGATCGGCCGGCGGGGGCGTGTAGCTATCGGCGGTCGCGCCGGGGATCGGCGCTCCATCGCGCTTCCACTGGTAGGTCTTGGTGGCGCTGGCGCTGGGACAGCCGGTCCAGGCGTCGTACCGCGCTCTCAGCTCCCGACCGACCCGCACACTGCCCGCCGGGGTGATCTCCGGCGGCGCGGTGTTGACGATCTGTCCCTCGCCGGCGACGACCTGCGGCGTCGTCTCCACCGTGGCCGGCGCGAAGAAGGAGCGGGTGGTGACGGCGACCCGCACGGAGAGCAGCTTGCCGCGGTCGTCGACGGTCGGCGTGTAGTAGCCGGTCGTGGCGCCAGGGATCGGCTGGCCGTCGATCAGCCACTGCCGGCTCACCGCCGGCGTCCCGGCGGGCAGCCAGGTGCCGGAGTCCAGCTGGGACGAGATGTGACCGACCTTGGGGTTCGGGCTGGCGGTGGGCGACGTGTCGCCGGGCGTGGTCGGCTGCTGGTCGAGGACGCGGAGGCCGGTGGCGTCGGTCGTGGGACCGGTCAACCGGAAACCGGAGTTGCGGCCCATCCCCCGGAGCACGCCGTCGGCATCCACCATGACCGTGCCCCAGCGGCCGGCGTCGATCGCCCGCGGCTCCGGGGCCCCGCCCAGGTCGAGCTGGGTCATCCCCGCGATCGGCGAGCCGCTGCCGTTGCCGAGCTGACGCCAGCTGTTGTTGCCGTAGCCCCACAGCGTGCGCAGGTGGGGCGCATTGATCATCTGGTAGAGCACGACCGTGTGATCGGTGCCCAGCCCGACCTGCACCGCGAAGTGGTCGGCAGGCCCACCGGTGACCTGGGTGAAGCCGCTGGTGCCGGCCAGGAACGCCTCGCCCATCAGGGTCACCACCGCGGTCCGGTTGGGCCCCGCGGTGATCTTCCAGATCCCATCCCCGGGCTGTCCGGGCAGCACGGTCAAGGTCGATCTGTCGCCGGCGCCGGCGAGCTGGCCCAGGTTGTCCGTGCCGGTGCCGTACACCCGGGCTGGCTGACCGGGCTGACTCACCAGCACCAGCGAGTGCTGGTGGCCACCAGCGATCGCCGTCACCTGGGTACCGGAAGGCAGGCCGGTCAGCGGCTCCAGCGACCCACGCTGGCCCGATCCGGTGATCTGGCCCGCCGCATTGCCGCCGGCGCCGTACGCGACGCCGTCGTCCCCGAGCACCAAGGAGTGCGTCGAGCCAGCCGCGACATCGACCCCCTTGACCCCCGCGGGAAGGCCGATCATCGGACGTAGCGTGGCCGAGGCGCCGACGCCGGTGAGCTGGTAGTTCGAGTTGCTGCCGGCGGCGTAGGGGATGCCGTCGCTGCCAAGAACCAGCGTGTGGGACTCGCCCGCGGCGAGGGCCGTGGCCGTGACGCCGTCAGGCAGGCCCTGCAGCGGGATCAGCTCTGCCGAGCTCGACAGCGATCCCGCCGGCCGGGTCAGCTGACCCGAGCCGTTGGCGCCGGCGCCGTACGGCATGTCATCGAGTCCGATGATCAGCGTGTGGTTCGGCCCGAGGGAGAACCGCTCCGGGTCATCGAACGGCAGCGGCGTCGCCTGCGCCCGCGGCGCGGCGCCAGTGAGCTCGAGCAGCGCAGCCACCATGGCTAGAGCGACCAGCGCGCTTCCCCGTCGTACCGTCCCCATCATCATCCGCCCGTGCTCTCCTCGCGACATCGTCCCTGTCCTGACCCGCGACCGGTCCCGAGCTGCCGGCGTGACGCGTCCGACGAGTCAATCCGAGTCGTCCACCACGCGAAATACGTCATCCGACGTAGGAGGGGTGACGGCGCGAGCACCGCGTCGTCCACAGGGCCCAGCGCCGACCGGGCACGGAGTCGGGCCCGTGGTCTACGGTCGGCAGCACCCGAACCAGGAGGTGTAACGTATGTGTATGACACGCACCAATATCGACATCGACGACGAGCTGATCGCCCGTGTCATGAAGAAGTACGGCCTGCGGACCAAGCGGGAGGCGGTCGACTTGGCGTTGCGCCGGGCGGCCGGTCCCAAGGTCACGCCGGAGGAGATCTTGGCGTTGGAGGGCACCGGCTGGGACGGCGATCTCGGCCAGATCCGCAACAACCCCTCGCCATGGGACGAGTGACACTGGTCGACACGTCGGTCTGGATCGACTTCCTCCGGCGCCCCGGGCATCCCGGCAATGAGCCATTGCGCGAGCTGCTCCGGCACGAGGAAGCAGTGACGACCCCGCCGATCGAGATGGAGCTGCTCCTGGGTCCGACCGATGAGTTGTCTCTTCGCCGTGTGGAGAAGGCCATCGTCGGTGTGGGCACCCTTCCGGTCCAGCCGGACGTCGACTTCCACGACGCGGCCGCGATCTATCGTGCGGTACGTCGCAGTGGACGCACCGTGCGCAACAGCGTCGACTGCCTGATCGCCGCCATCGCGATCCGCCACGAAGTGCCGCTGCTCCACAGGGACGCCGACTTCGAGGCGATCGCCGGCGTGACCGAGCTGCAGCACCGGTCCCTGCTCTGATCGGCCGCGGGACTCTGATCGGCCTCAGGCCAGCGACCACCAGATCCGGGCCAGCTCGAACCGCGAGCCGGCGTTCCAGCGCAGCAGCACGTCGCCGACGTGCTTCTCCACGCCCTTGACCGAGATGCCGAGCTCGCCGGCGATCTGCTGGTTGGTGCGGCCCGCGGCGACGAGGGCGGCGACCTCGGACTGCCGCGGGCTCAGCGTGGCCGCCCGGGCAGGGGCGGCCGGCGCGGCGCCGGAGACGCCGGAGACGCCGGAGGCGGCGCTCGTCCCGCCGACCACGGCGAGCAGGCCCACCCGGGTCGCGACGCCGAAGGCGCACAGCACCCGGGACACGTGACTGCGCACGGTGCGCGGGGACAGGAACAGCGAGGCGGCGATCTCCGCGACCTCCTGGCCGGCGAGGATCGCCCGCGCGACCTCGGCCTCCCGGGCCGAGAGCGCCTCCCACCCGGCCCCGGCCACCGGGGGCAGCCGGCGGCCGGAGGCGGCGAGGGCGGCGGTGGCGGCCCGTCGTACGGAGCCATGACCGGACCGGTCGGTCTCGGTGACGAGGGCGCGGAACTCGCGGGAGGCGGCGCCGAGGTCCTGCGACAGGATCCGGGCCCGGCCGAGCATGACCCTGCCCTCCGCCGCCTCGACGCCGCGCTCGTCGGCGACGCAGGCCTCGACGCTCGGGACGAGCAGGTCGATGGCCGCCTGCGCCTCGCCGGCGGCCAGGGCGACCCGGGCGCGGGCGCGCTGGACGGTCGGCGTGGTGATCGGGTGGCCGTCGATCTCGGCGAGCGCCTCCAGCCAGGCCCCGACCGCCCCCTCGTCCTGCTCGAGCAGCGCGGCGTGGAGGAACATCTCGAAGCAGATGGCCCGGTCGATCAGGGTGCAGCGGCTCAGCGCCTCGTCGGAGCCGGCGCGGAAGGCCAGGGCGGCGGCCCCGCGGACGTCGTAGAGCGCGATCGCGCCGTACGACAGCAGCAGCAGGGCGCCGCTGTCGATGAAGTCACGAGGTACGGCGGGGACGTACGCCGCGATCTCGGCGGCGAGCCGGGTGGTCTCCTCGTCACCGGCGTTGCCCCGCACCAGGACCGCCACGGACTCGACGACCGGCTCGAGGCGGGTACCGGGGATGACCGACGCCCGGACCGCCGGCAGTATCTCCTCGGCCGGACCGATCCGACCGGAGAACGCGGCGATCCGCGCCTGGCAGACCCACATGATGGTCGCGAACGGGTGTCCGGCCCAGGCCGCACCGGGCGGCGGGCCGCCGCCGTCGATCTGCGCAGCATCGCGGATCCGGGCGCCGACCAGCGCGGCCTCGGCGGCCACGTAGCGCACGGCCGACCACCAGCGCGACGACGGCTCGTCGGCCGCCGCGAGCAGCCGGGCCAGCGCGTCGTGGTCGACGGCCGGCGCGGCGATGTCGCCGCCCGCCGCGAGCGCCGCGGCGGCCAGGCACAGGCCCCGGGCCCGGTCGTCCTCGGCCACGGCCAGCCCGGCCGTCGCGTTCCGGGTCGCGTCGGCGAAGTCGCCGAGCCAGAAGTCGGCGAGGGCGGCGAGGCCGTACGCCGCGGGGTCGCCGCCGTCGTACGCCGCGGCGAGGCTGGCGTCCCGGGCCGCCTCGGGGGTCCCCTCGGCGAGATGCGCGAGCACCTCGTCGAGCAGGGTGTCGCGATCCATGACCCGAAGATTCCCACGGTCCGGGCGCGGCCACTGCCGGTTCCCGAATTGCGACCGATCCCTACCGTCAGGCGGGCACCGGATCGGGAAGAGTCTGCCGCCGAGCCGAAGGGGGACCGGATGAGGCGTTCAGGGACTGTCGCGAGCGTGCTGCTCGTCGCCGTACTCGTTGCCGGGTGCGATGACGACGGCGAGGCCCAGGGCGGCAAGGGCGACCCGACCGCCGCCGGGCCGGCGTCGTCAGCGCCGTCGGCGTCGTCGGATTCCTCGGACTCGTCGGACTCGTCGGACTCCGGGGCGGACGCGACCCTGCCGAAGTTCTGCGACCTCGTCACCGCCGACCAGATCGCCGCGGCCGTGGGGGCGGCGGTCACGACCGAGACCGGGCCGTTCGACGCGTGCGAGTTCGACCAGGAGGACCCGCGGGCGCTGAGCGGCTCGCTCAGCGCGGTCGACGTCCAGGCGAACGGCGGGTACGAGGCCTACCAGTACGGCACGAAGGCCGCGATGGACAGCCCAGCGCGGCACGATCTCGACGGGATCGCCGACGCCGCGTTCGTCGACATCGGGACCGTCGCCGGCGGCGAGAACCTCCAGGCCTCCGGCGGCGCGCTGATCGGCCACGTCGTCTACTCCGTCGTCCTGGTCCAGGGCGTCGGCATGGCGGAGGACGAGCTCGCCGCCATCAGCGAGCAGCTGCTGCGCCTGATGGTCGACGCGGCCTGACGAGCCGCCCGTCCGTCGTACCCGACGACGCCACTGCTCCTGCGGACCGGCTCGTCGTCGGTCAGGCAGCGGTGACGCCCGGCTTCCTGAGCTTCTTGACCCGGGTCGACGTCGCGCCGGCCTTGGCCTTGACGACGAGAGCGGGCTCGGCCAGGCCCGCGACGGACCCCGACCCCGAGGCCGACAGCGTGAGGACCGCCGAGGAACCACGCGCTTCGACGGGCCGGCTCAGTGCGGACGCGGCTCCACGCCGAGCTCGGCGCACGCGGCGTCGTACAGCGCGACGACCTCGCGCCGGATCTCCGCCCGCTCGGTGATCGGGCCGCCCGGCCACCGGATCCGGCGCTCGCCGACCGGTCCCTCGGGGCCGATCACGGTCCAGGTCCCGGCCTCGCCGTCGACGTCGCTCATCGAGGCGGCGGTCGCCTCGGGGACGCCGTGGGCGCGGACGATGAGCAGGTTGTCGTCGAGGTGGTCGCCGTTCATGTGGGCGAGCACCGCGTCGACGACGGCGGGATCGAAGCTGTGGACCATCGCGTTCCTCCTCGGGTCGGGGTCAGTCATCGCGCCAGCTCTCGTTGATCAGGTCGCTCTCGACGCGGCCGTCGAGGTCGGCCCACAGGACGACGCCGCCGTGGTCGACCTCGGCGACCTTCAGGTAGATCCAGTGGTCGCGGTCGGTGAGCGGCTTCGCGATGTGGGCGCGGCTGCTGCTGATGTCGCCGTCGCTGCGGTCCCGGGCCTCCTCGTCGAGCGCCACCACCGCGGTGGGGTCGATCTCGGCCAGGCTGAAGGGGAGCCGGTCGCGTGCCTGCTCGGCCGACCACTTCTCCAGGACGGACCCGTCCCATCGCCACAGGTCGGCGAGGTCGCCGTCGCGCTCCGGCGGGGTCGTCAGCCGCATGTCGGCGGGGTCCTCGATCCACAGGTCGAGCACCTCGTCGCGACCGGTCTCCCGGACCAGCGCGGCGCTGATCGCGTCGAGCGCCTCGGCGGTGATGATCGGGGTGTAGCGGGCCTCGCGGGGCAGCGGCGGCGGCGCGTCCTCGCCGCGCGTGAGGGCGAAGACGACCCCGCCCGCGACGATCGCGGCGGCCAGGGGCCCCGCCCAGCGCCAGGTACGACGCCCGCTCGCGGCGACCGGCGCGGCCGCGGGCTCCTGGGGGAGCGGCCGCCCGTCGGTGTCGCGGTCCTCCCGCTCGACCTCGTCCGTCCCCGGACGCTCGTAGCGCCGCCAGCCCCGGCTCACCAGATCCGGACCCGGTCGCCCGGGTCGAGCCAGAGCCCGTCGCCCGGCGCGGTGCCGAAGACCTCGTGGAACTCGTCGAGGTTGCGCACGATGTTGGCCCGGAACTCCGGCGGGCTGTGCGGGTCGATGGTGAGGTACTGCTGCTCCTGCTCCAGCCGCCGCTTGGTGCGCCACACGTAGGCCCAGTTGAGGAACAGCCGCTCCCGGTCCTCGACCGACGCCGCGCCGTCCTGGGAGATCTGGAAGGCGGTGTGCGCGATGGTGAGCCCGCCGAGGTCGCCGATGTTCTCGCCGACGGTGAGCGCGCCGTTGACGTGCTCGCCGGGGAGGTTCCGCGGCGAGAAGCCGTCGTACTGGCTGATCAGCGCCTTGGACTTCACCTCGAAGGCGGCCTTGTCGTCGGCGGTCCACCAGTCGTTGAGGTTGCCGTCGCCGTCGTACTGCGCGCCCTGGTCGTCGAAGCCGTGCCCGATCTCGTGGCCGATGACGGCGCCGATGCCGCCGTAGTTCTCGGCCGGGTGGGCGTCGGGCGAGAAGAACGGCTTCTGCAGGATGCCCGCGGGGAAGCAGATCTCGTTGGTGCCGGGGTTGTAGTAGGCGTTGACGGTCTGCGGCAGCATGAACCACTCGTCGCGGTCGACCGGCGAGCCGATCTTGGCGAGCTGGCGGTCGGTCTCGAAGCCGGCGGCGGCCTGGGCGTTGGCCACCAGGTCGTCCGGTACGACGACCAGCGCGCCGTAGTCGCGGAACCGCTCCGGGTAGCCGATCTTGGGCCGGAAGGTGGCGAGCTTCTCGTAGGCCCGCTGCTTGGTCTCCTCGGTCATCCAGTCCAGCCTGCTGATCGACTGGCGGTAGGCGGCGAGCAGGTTGGCGACCAGCTCGTCCATCATCGCCTTGCTGGCGGGCGGGAAGTGCCGCGCGACGTACTCCTTGCCGACGGCCTCGCCCATCGCGCCCTCGACGAAGGACACCGCGCGCTTCCAGCGGGCCCGCAGCTCCGGCGTACCGGACAGGGTGCGGCCGTAGAAGTCGAAGTTGGTCTGCACGAACGCACTCGACAGGTACGGCGCCGCCGAGCGCAGCACCCGGGAGAGGAACCAGTCGCGCCAGGTCTCGATCGGCTCGGCCTCGAGGACGCCGGAGAGGTGCTCGAGGTACGACGGCTGGCGGACCACGACCTCGCTGATCGTCGCGTGCGGGCCGGTCAGCTGGCCGCCGAGGTTGGTGACATAGGCGTCCCAGTCGAAGGCCGGGCACAGGGCCTTCAGCTCCTCGGCGGTGAGCCGGTTGTAGGTCTTCTGCACGTCGCGGGTCTCGGCGCGCTCCCAGTGCCCCTTGGCGAGCTCGGTGTCGAGGGCGAGGATCCGCTGCGCCGCGCCCTCGGGGTCGGCGTGGCCGCCGAGGGTGAGCAGGCGGGTCAGGTAGGCGACGTACGCGTCCCGGATCTCGGCGAACTTCTCGTCGCGGTAGTAGGACTCGTCGGGCAGCCCGAGCCCGCCCTGCACGAGGTGGAAGAGGTAGCGGTCGGACTGCCGGTCGTCGGTGTCGACATAGGACCCGAACAGGCCGTAGCCGCCGATCCGCTCGAACTCGCCGAGGAAGGCCGCGACGTCGCGGACGTCGCGCAGCCCGGCGACGGCGTCGATCAGCGGCTGGGCCGGCGCGATGCCCGCGGCCTCGACCCGGTCGGTGTCCATGAAGGAGTTGAACAGGTCCGCGATCTTGCGGGCGTCCGCGCCGTCCGCGGCGTCGGTCGCGGCCAGCTCGGTGATGATGGCCCGCACGTCCTCCTCCGCCTGGTCGGCGAGCTGGACGAAGGGTCCCCAGCTGGAGCGGTCGGAGGGGATCTCCGTCTCGGTCAGCCAGGTGCCGTTGACGTGGCCGAAGAGGTCGTCCTGGGGGCGGATGCCGAGGTCCATGCCCGGCCGGGCGTCGTCGAGGATGCTCACGGAGTCGAGCCTACGAGGTGGGGCGCGAGGGCGTCTGCCGGGACCAATGTCCCGTTTCCGGGCGGCGTGCTCAGGCGGAGGGCGGGACCGGACGATCAGGACCTCATGATCCGCCTCCTGGTGCCGTGCCTGGCGCTGGGTGTCGCGCTGCTCGCGCCGTCGACGCCGGCGGAGGCGGGCACCGGTACGACGGCCGCGGCCGTGCTGCGTCCGGCCTCGCCCGGTGTCGTACCCGCGCGCAAGCTGGTGCAGCGGGTCCTCGAGGACCGGATCCTCGAGCTCACCAACGAGCAGCGGGTCCTCCACGGCTGCCGGGCGCTCGCGCCGTCGAAGCAGCTGCGCAAGGCCGCCCGGAAGCACACCGTGTCGATGGCGGTGGCGGGCGAGATGTCGCACCGGCTGCCCGGCGAGGCGGCGTTCTCCACCCGGATCACCCGGGCGGGCTACCGCGACTGGCGGCTGGTCGCCGAGAACGTCGCGCGCGGGTTCGGCTCGCCGGAGGCCGTGGTGGACGCGTGGATGGACAGTCCCAGCCACCGGCGCAACCTCCTCAACTGCCGGCTGCGCGACCTGGGCGTCGGCGTGGCGCTCCAGGACGACCAGCTCTGGTGGACCCAGGACTTCGGCCTGCGCTGATCCGCCGTGACTGGCACCATGGGCCTCATGGCTCCCCCACGCCTCGTCGTCCTGCTGCTCCTGGGACTCCTCCTCCCCCTCGCCGGCCCGGCCGCGTCCGCGACCGACCTCGCTGCTCCGGCCGACCCCGCTCAGGCCGCGTCACGGGTCGCGGCGAAGCCGGCCCCCAAGAAGCTCGAGAAGGCGGTCCTGGCCAAGGTCAACAAGCACCGGGCGGCCGCCGGATGCCGGCCCCTGGTGCTGAAGAAGAAGCTGCGCAAGGCGGCCCGCCGGCACTCGACCCGGATGGCCGCGGCCGGGACGCTGTCCCACCAGCTGCCCGGCGAGCCCGACCTCGGCGCCCGGATCAGCGCCACCGGCTACCGGTGGAGCGCCCTGGCCGAGAACATCGCGGTGGGACAGCGCACCCCGAAGGCCGTGGTCCGGGCCTGGATGGGCAGCGCGGGGCACCGGCAGAACATCCTCGACTGCAGCATGCGCCACACCGGCATCGGCGCCGTCCGCCAGGGCAGGACCGTGTGGTGGACCCAGGACTTCGGGCGCCGCTGACCCTTCCCGCGCCCCGTGCGAATTCGTCGTCATGTCGCCCGAATCGGGACGAATTCGCATGGGGCGCGGTCCTCAGTCAGCGAACCCTGACGACCAGCTTGCCGAGGGCGGCGCGGGCGTCCATGTCCGCCAGGGCCTGCCCGAACTCCGCCATCGGGTACACCTTGCCGACCGGCGGCCTGACCACGCCCGACTCGATCATCGGCACCAGCTGGGTCCACTGCTGCTGGAGGTAGTCCGGGCGTGCGAAGGCGTAGGCGCCCCAGCCGACGCCGCGCACGTCGATGTTGTTGAGCAGCAGCCGGTTGACCTTGACCTCGGGGATGCCCGCGCCGGCGGCGAAGCCGACGACGAGCAGCCGGCCCTGCGGGGCGAGGGTGCGCAGCGAGTCGGTGAAGGCGTCGCCGCCGACCACGTCGAGGACGACGTCGACGCCCTTGCCGCCGGTGAGCTCCAGGACGGCGTCCTTGAACCCGTCGAAGAGGACCGCGTCGTCGGCGCCGGCCGCCCGCGCGTACGCCGCCTTCTCCTCCGTGCTCGCCACCGCGATCGTGCGAGCGCCCAGTCCCTTCGCGACCTGGATCGTGGCGGTGCCGACACCGCCGGCGGCGCCGTGGACGAGCACGGTCTCGCCGGGGCGGAGCCCTGCCCGCTCGTCGAGCGCGAACAGGGCGGTGAGGTAGTTCATCGGCAGCGCGACGGCCTCGTCGAAGGAGATCGCGTCGGGCAGGGCGAAGGTGGACTGCCGGGGGCCGGCGACCAGCTCGGCCGCGCCGCCGTACCCGCCGACGCCGACGACCCGCTGCCCGGCCTCGAACCCCGGCCCGGAGACGACGACGCCGGCGTAGTCGACGCCGAGGGTGAAGGGCGGCTCCGGGCGGAGCTGGTACTGGCCGCGGCTCAGCAGCAGGTCGGGGAAGGAGACGCCGACGCTGTGCACCTCGACCAGCACGTCGTCGGGGCCCGGCGTCGGGTCCGGCACCTCCTGGACGACGACGTCGGCGGGACCGGTGGTGGTGACGACCTGGACTGCGCGCATGGCTCGGAGGGTACGCCGAGGTTTGTCGGCGCCGACGTCCGGGCAGGCCGACGCGGTGACCACTCGCCCGGACCCGGCGCCCCACCTCCTCCTCGGGCTGATGGCGGGCTTCGCGCTGCTCCTGCCGACGTACGCCGGCATCCGGGTCACCAGCGCCGGCGGGCTGTGGCTCACCCTGCTCCTCGGGCTCGTGCTCGCCGCCGGTCTCGCCGCTCTCGCGCAGGCCCTGGTCGCCGACGGCGCGGTGACCGTCGGCCTGACCGCCGCGACGTACCTCCCCATCGCCCTGGCGATCCTGTTCGTCGTCACCCGGGCCGGCGTGCCGCAGGACGACGCCGCCCTCGCCCTGCTCGTGGCGCTGCCCACCGCGCCGCTCGCCGCGGCGGCCGGGACCGTGCTCTGCGTCCGCGTCCCGCCACGCACCTCCCTCGTCGTCGCGGTCCTGCTCCCCCTCGTCAGCCTGGTGTTGGTGCCTGCCGTGGGCGACGCCGTGGACGCCTCCCGGGCCGGGGCACACACCGCGACCCACCCCTGAGCCGTTTGCCCGGCGCCTGCTGGGGGCAGGGAATCCAGGTGAGCGACAACTACTGGACCGACCGCAGGCAGGACAAGCGGATCGAGGAGGCGGAGGCCCAGCTCGCGAGCGAGCGCCGGGCGCGCAACCGGCTCGCCGAGCAGATGCGCGCCCACCAGGGCAACACCCAGGCCCAGCTCGACCGGCTGACCCGGGCCTTCGTCGCGCTCGTCGAGCACGAGGACATCCGCTCCGAGCTGGGCCAGTACGCCGACGCGGCGGCCTGCCGCAGGTACGCCCACGAGGTCGTCTCGACCGTGGTCGCCACCGGCGGCGCGACGGTGCGCGGATCGGTGGAGCCCGCCGACGTCCCGGGCTACTGGCTGGTGCCCGCCGCGCGGGGCGTCGCCGCCGGCGCGCGGGGCGAGACCGACGGCAGCACGCTCCTCGAGGAGGCGGCACAGCGCGACCCCGGCCGGACCGCGCTCTTCCTCACCCTGCTCGGCGCGCTCACCCGGGACCCGCGCTGGACGCCCGGGCAGACCGCCGGCGTACTGCCGGACGCCGTGACCGTCACCCAGGCGCAGCGGGAGGTCTGGCTGGCGGTGGCGGACGACCGGCTGCCGGCCGGCCTCGCCGACGCGCTCGCCGACGCCCTCGGCCGCCAGGTCACCGCCACCGGCAGCGCCGGTCCCGACGAGGTCGCGGCGTGGCTCGAGGCGCGGGCCGGCGGCAGCCCCCGGGACCTGGCCGCCGAGAGGGCCGTCGCCCAGCTGGAGGTGCTGCACCAGGTGCTCACGGCGGGAGCGGCCGCGCCGTCCGAGCCGGCCACGGGAGCCACGGCGACCGCGGCGGGCGATGCCGAGGGGACGACCGAGCCCGAGGACCCGCTGACCGACTGCCTGCGCTCGCTGGTCGACGAGGGCTCGCCCGGGGAGGCGGACATCCTGGACCGGATGGCGACGGTCCGCGCCGACATGGGCTTCCTCGACGAGCGCCTCGCGAGCGGAGCACCCGGCTGGAACACCCCCGCCGGCGACGTCCTGAGCCTGCTGCTGCACGACCTGGCCGAGCCGGTCGGGAGCGGCCGGTACGCCGTGGCCCGCCGCGCCCTCGCGCCCGTGCTCCGCGGCCTCGGCGACGAGCTCGCCCAGCAGGCCGCCGTGGCCCCGCCCGAGACGCAGACCGTCGAGGTCGTCGGCGAGGTCCTCACCGTGAGCCGCGACGGCGCCGCCAGCGACTGGCAGCAGCGGGTCGTGGCCGGGTTCGACCGCCGCAACCCGCTCGACCGCCGGATGCTGCCGGCGGGACTGGCGCTGCTCGGCCTCGGCGCCGTCAGCTGCGTCCTCGGCCTCGTCTCCGGCGGCTTCGTGCTGCTCGGCGTGCTGCTGCTGTGCGCCGGCGGCGGGCTCGCCGGCGCCGCGATGCTCAAGCAGCGCGAGCTCACTCGGCTCCGCGCGGCCACGGTCGAGTCGACAGACCGGAAGATCGGGCAGCAGGCCGCGAGCGTGCGGGATCACGGCGAGCGGAGCACGGCCGCCGCGACCCGCGCGTACGAGCTGCACCGGTCGGTGTCCGACCTGCTGGGTGCTGCGGGGCCGGTCGGCGCGGCGCACCATCCGAATTCGTAGGGGATCCCCCGATTTCACGGCAGATCTGGATGGTGCGCCGTCCAGACCGGCCCCGGGGAGTCAGCCGCGCGCGGACCAGCGGGCGTGCTCGGCGACCAGGTCGGCGTACCAGCCGAAGGAGCGCTTGGGGGTCCGCACCTGCGTGTCGTAGTCGACGTGGACCAGCCCGAAGCGCTGGGTGTAGCCCTCGGCCCACTCGAAGTTGTCGATGAGTGACCAGGCGTAGTAGCCGCGGACGTCGACGCCCCGCTCGATCGCCTCGGCAACCGCGGCGAGGTGGAGGGCGTGGTAGTCGATGCGCTGGGGGTCGTCGACGATGCCGTGCTCGTCGGGGCCGACGCTGTAGGAGCAGCCGGACTCGGTGATCACGATCGGGGGTACGGCGGCGCGGAACCGCGCGCGGAAGGTGATCAGCCACTCGCGCAACGCGTCCGGCACGACCGGCCAGCCGAAGTCGGTCATCGGGTACCCGAGCACCTCGCGGAACTCGAACGGCAGCTCCGCGGTCTCGCCGGCGGCGCCGATCCGCATCGGGTTGTAGTAGTTGACGCCGTAGAAGTCGAGGGGCTGCCGCATGGTCGCGAAGTCGCCGTCCTGCACGTGCGGCTCGAGCAGCATCATCAGGTCGTCGGCGTACCGGCCCAGGAGCATGCCCTCCAGGTAGTGGCCGTTCCAGAGCATGTCGAAGAGCTTGGCGGCGCCGATGTCGGCGGGGTCGTCGCTGGCCGGCCAGATCGGGGCATGGTTGTTGGCGCAGCCGACGCTGGTGGCGCCGGCGGCCCGCAGCGCGATGGCGGCGCGGCCGTGGGCGACCAGCAGGTGGTGGCCGACGGGCAGCGCGTCGAACATGAGCGCCTTGCCGGGAGCGTGCATCGCGACGGCATGGCCCATCAGGGTCACGACATTGGGCTCGTTGACCGGCACCCAGTCGGTCACCCGGTCGCCGAGGCGCTCCCCCACGAGGGCGGCGTAGTCGGCGAACCGGTCGATGGTCGTGCGGTTGAGCCAGCCGCCGTCGTCCTCGAGCGCCTGCGGCAGGTCCCAGTGGTAGAGGGTCGCCATCGGCTCGATGCCGGCCTCGAGCAGGCCGTCGACGAGGCGGTCGTAGAAGTCCAGACCGGCCGGGTTGACCGGCCCGCTGCCCGTCGGCTGGATCCGCGGCCACGCGATCGAGAACCGGTAGCCCGGCGCCCCGAGGGTGCGCATCAGCGCGACGTCCTCGGGCCAGCGGTGGTAGTGGTCGCAGGCGACCTCGCCGCTGGAGCCGTCGACGATCCGCCCTGGCTCCGCGCAGAAGCTGTCCCAGATCGACGGTCCGCGGCCGTCCTCGGCGACCGCACCCTCGATCTGGTACGACGCCGTGCTGGTGCCGAACCGGAACCCGGCCGGGAACCGGTGTGCCAGCGGTGCGTGCTCGCGGGCCTGTGCGCCCTCCCCGTCGCTCACAGGGCAACACTCGCACGCCGGGGGCTCTCCAGTCAGCCGTTCAGCCCGAGGTCGTGCGGTGCCGCTCGCGGTGCGCGGCCACCAGGTCGGCGTACCAGCCGAAGGAGCGCTTCGGGCGCCGGTCCTGGCTCGTGTGGTCGACGTGGACCAGGCCGTAGCGCGGGAGGAAGCCGTCGTTCCACTCCCAGCAGTCGAGCAGGCTCCAGACGTGGAAGCCGCGGACGTCGACGCCGACCGCCATCGCGTTGGCGACCGCCTCCAGGTGGGTGGTGAGGTAGGCGATGCGCTCGCTGTCGTCGATCGTGCCGTCGGCGAGCTCGGTGCCGGCCAATGCCGCGCCGGCCTCGGTGATCACGAAGGGCGGCAGGGCCGCGCGGTAGCGCGCGCGGGTCATGATCAGCCACTCCTGGAGCGCCTCGGGGACGATCGCCCAGCCGTTGTCGGTGCGGGGGCGGCCCAGCACCTCCACGAACCGGAACAGCGACTCGTCGTCGGGGCCGGTGGCGGCGACCCGGAGCGGGCTGTAGTAGTTGATGCCGTAGAAGTCGAGCGGCTGGCGGATCGTCGCGAGGTCGCCCGGCTCGGCGACGTCCTCGACGAGTGCCTCCAGGTCGCGGGGATAGCGGCCGAGGAGCATCGGCTCGAGGAAGGCGCCGTTCCACAGCGCGTCGAACAGCTTGGTGGCGCCGACGTCGGCGGGGTCGTCGGAGGCCGGCCACATGGGCGCGTGGTTGTTGGCGCAGCCGACGCTCGTCGCCCCCGCGGCGCGCAGCGCGATCGCCGCCCGGCCGTGGGCCAGCAGCGCGTGGTGGACCGCCCCGACGCTGTCGAACATGAGCCGTCGCCCGGGCGGATGGTCGCCCCAGCCGTAGCCGCGCAGCGTCATCACCGCCGGCTCGCTGATCGGCACCCAGCCGGCCACGCGGTCGCCGAGCCGGGCGCCCACCAGGGCGGCGTACTCGGCGAACCGCTCGACCGTGTCCCGGTTGAGCCAGCCGCCGTCGTCCTCCAGTCCCTGGGGCAGGTCGGCGTGCAGCAGCGTGGTCAGCGGCGCGATGCCGGCCGCCAGCAGCTCGTCGACGAGCCGGTCGTAGAAGTCCAGGCCCGCCGCGCTGACCGCGCCGCGGCCGGTCGGCCGGACCCGCGACCAGGAGACGCTGAAGCGGTACGACGGCGCGCCGAGCTCGCGCAGCAGGGCGACGTCCTCGGCGTACCTGCGGACGTGGTCGCACGCCTGCGCCGGCGTGGAGCCGTCCATGATCCGCCCCGGCTCGGCGGCCCAGGTGTCCCAGATGCTGGGGCCGCGGCCGTCGAGGTCGACCGCCCCCTCGACCTGCGGGCGGAGGTGACCGTGCCGAAGCGGAACCCCTCGGGGAACCGCGCGGCGAGGTCATCGGCGGACACCGGCACAATCTGTCACGTGAGTGTCGAGATCCGCAGAGGTTCGAGCAGGTTCACCGAGCGCGCCGCGGGCCGGCTGAGCCACCACGGCTTCTCCTTCGGCCCGCACCTCGACCCGGACCGCCTGTCGTTCGGCCCGATGGTGTGCCACGACGACCACCTGCTCGGGCGGGGCACCGGCTTCGAGGAGCACCCGCACGAGGGCCTCGAGATCGTCACCTGGGTGGTGTCCGGCGCGGTCGTGCACGAGGACGGCTCCGGTGGCTCCGCGGTGCTCGGGGCGGGCGAGTGCGGCGTACTGACGGCCGGCTCCGGCGTCCGGCACTCCGAGATCGCCGGGCCCGACGGGCCGGCCCGCTTCGTCCAGGTCTGGCTGACGCCGGACGACCCGTCGGCGGCGCCGGCACACCGGCACGCGCCCGTCGACGCGGCGCCGGGTGACGGCCCGGTCCGCGTGGTCGGCGAGGGCGGGCCGCTCGCCGTCGGCGTCGCGGGCGCGGCGCTCGACGTCGCCCGTCTCGGCGCCGGCGAGACGGTGACGCTGCCGGCCGCGTCCCGTGTGCATGCGTTCCTGACGACGGGTGCGCTGCTGCGCTCCTCGCTGGCCGAGCCGCTCGCGGCCGGGGACACGCTGTGCGTGGTCCACGAGGAGGCCGGTGGCACCGGCCCGTCGTCGTACGACGTGACGGCTGCGGTGCCGACCGAGCTCCTGGTCTGGTCGTTCCGTTAGGGCGCGTCTCCTCAGAGTCGGGTCCAGGCCGGACCAGCGAACGGCGCGGTCACCCGGCGTCGGGACGGACGTAGATCAGCGCGAGATTGCCGCGCGGGAAGGACTTCACGTCGACCAGCTTCAGCCTGGTGAACGTGGTGAACAGCGGACCACCGGCGCCGTACGCGACCGGCCCGACCATCAGGTGATACTCGTCGACGAGGTCGGCCGCGACCACCGACTGGGCGAACCGGACACCGCCATGCACCATGATCGGCCCGACACCCCGCTGCTTCAGATCGCCGATCTCGGTGGCCAGGTCACCGGAGCAGACGGTCGTGGTGTCCCACGGGGTCTCGATCGGCCGGTCGGAGAAGACGACCTTCGGGATCCGGTTCATCGCGTCCGCCTCGGGCCCGGTCTGGTACGGCCAGTAGCCCGCCATGTCCCCGTACGTCTTCGAGCCCATCGCGTGTACCCCGGCCCAGCCGAGCAGGTCGCCCATGTAGGCGATGAACTCCTCGTCCTCGTCGTACTCGAGGAGGACGTCCTCCGGTACGCCGGGCGCTGCCGCGGCGTAGCCGTCGAGGGACAGACTGTGCCGGAGAACCACCGGGTTTGCATCCATACCTGTGAGACCGGCGCCGGAGGCGGAACCCATCGCTGCGTCTGGCCTGGTCCGTGGTCGTCCACGGCCCAGCCGAGGCACGTGGATGTCGGCGAGGACCTCGGTGAGCATCGCACCACGTGAGCGACCGACACCGTCCACTCGACCTCTCCGGCCGCATCGGCCTCGGCCAGCAGCTGGGCGAGCACCCGGTCCCAGATGCCGTCGGCGGCAGAGCGAGGCCTTGGACTCATTCAGCTGGCGCCGCCGGGGCGGAGCACCATGTCGTCGGGCACCTCCAGCCCGTACTGCGCGAGCGCGTCGACGAGGACCGCGGTGACCTGCCGGGTGAGCCGGTCGACGAGCTGCTCCTGGGTCTCGTCGTGGTGGTCGAACCACCAGATGATGCTGGCGTCGACCATGCCCATCACGCCGACGAGGACCCCCTCGGGCGGGTCGGCGGACAGCGGCGTCTCGCTGAGGTAGGACCGGGCGGCGTCGACGATCTCGCTGAGCAGCCGGGTCCGGCCCAGGCGCGCGCGGTGGAGGGCCTTGGTCTGCTGCTGGGCGGCGAGGAAGCGGAACAGGTGGGGGTGCTCGGCGGCCCAGGCGACGCACGGGGCGATCAGGCCGCCGATGATCTCGGCCGGGGTGCCCGCACGGTCGAGGTGGGGGCGGACCCGCCGCAGCAGCTCGGTCGCCGCGAACCGCGCCACCTCGGCGTCGAGCTGCTCCTTGCTCGCGAAGTGCCGGTAGACATTGGGCCGCGGGATGCCGGCGCGCTCGGCGATCTGCCCCATCCCGACCTGCCCGCCGCCGGCCTCGATGGCGTCGACGGCGGCCTGGACGACCTGCGCGCGGCGGGCGTCACTCTCCAGCGCCTCCTTGGCGTTGCGCCGGCGCACGGTCGAGTCGACCCACTTCACCACGTCCACCACGGGGGTCAGGGTATAGCGTGATACACCTTGTACCCGATACAACCTGTATCCAGCGCCGTACCTCCCTCCCGAACAGGACCTCCGCCATGCCCCGACGCTCGCCGTGGATGAACCAGGATCTCGACGACTTCCGCGATCTCGCCCGCACCTTCTGCGAGAAGGAGATCAAGCCCAACGTCGAGCGGTTCATCGAGAACAGGCAGGTCGACCGCGACCTGTGGAACAAGGCCGGCGAGGTCGGCCTGCTCTGCCTGTCCATCCCCGAGGAGTACGGCGGCGGGGGCGGCACCTTCGCCCACGAGGCGATCCTCATCGAGGAGCAGGCCCGGGCCGGCGACAGCTCGTGGGGCGTCTCGCTCCACAACGGCATCGTCGCGCACTACCTCCTCAACTACGGCACCGAGGAGCAGAAGCGCGCGTGGCTGCCGAAGCTGGCCAGCGGCGAGGCGGTCGGCGCGATCGCGATGACCGAGCCCGGCACCGGCTCGGATCTGCAGAATGTCAAGACCAAGGCGATCCGGGAGGGTGACGAGTACGTCGTCAACGGGGCCAAGACGTTCATCACCAACGGCGCCCAGGCCGACGTGGTGATCACCGTCGTGAAGACGAACCCCGAGGAGGCCGCGGCCGGCATCTCGCTGGTCATCGTGCCGACCGATGCCCCCGGCTTCTCCCGCGGCCGGGTGCTCGACAAGATCGGCATGAAGGGCCAGGACACCTCCGAGCTCAACTTCTCGGATGTCCGGATCCCGGTCGCCAACCTGCTCGGCTCCGAGGAGGGCCAGGGCTTCGTCCAGCTGATGGAGCAGCTCCCCCAGGAGCGGCTCATCGTCGCGGTCTCCAACGTCGCCGCGATGGAGCTCTGCTTCGAGGAGACCCTGCGCTACGTCCACGACCGGCACGCCTTCAACCGGCCGATCTGGGGCTTCCAGAACACCAAGTTCAAGATGGCCGAGATCGCCACCGAGGCCCGGGTCGCCCGCTCCTTCGTCGACGAGTGCATCGAGCTGCACCTCGACAAGGCGCTCGACATCCCCACCGTCGCCATGGCCAAGCTGTGGTGCTCCGAGCGCGCCCAGAAGGTCGCCGACATGTGCCTGCAGCTGCACGGCGGCTACGGCTACATGAACGAGTACCCCATCGCCCGCGCCTGGGCCGACCTCCGCGTCTCCCAGATCTACGCCGGCACCAGCGAGATCATGAAGGAGATCATCAGCCGCTCCCTCCCCGCGCCGGTCTGAGATCCGCCGACCCGGCGCGTCCTGACCTGCCTGGGCCGCCGACCCGGCGCATCCTTACCTTGCGCGAGGTAAGGATGCGCCGGGTCAGCGCGATTTCGAGGTCAGGATGAGCCGGGTCGCGGATCAGGCGAGGATGCGGAGGGCGGCGGGGACCAGCTCGACGGTCAGCGGGGTGGCGGGGTCGGCGGGGAGCGGGCCCAGCGCCTCGCCGTCGGCGCCCACCGGCACCGCGCCGCCCCCGCGGTGCGTGCCGGAGAGGCCGACCCGCCGGCCGGTCAGCACGGTCACCTGGTCGAGGTCGACATGGCTGCCGTCGTACACCTTGGGGAGGGAGCGGATCAGGCCGCTGCGCGAGGCCGCCTCGATCACGATCACGTCGAGCAGCCCGTCGTCGAGGGTCGCGGCGGGCGCGATCGCCATGCCCTTGCCGTAGAACCGGGAGTTCGCGACCACCACCGTGGCCGCCTGGTGCTCGCTGCGGACGCCGTCGACCTCGAGGGTGCACGCGACGGGCCGGTACGTCGCGAGCGCGCGGACCGCGGCGACGGGGTACTGCAGTCGCGACGGCAGCCAGTGCGACCGGTCCACGATCTCGGCGGCGCGCGCGTCGACGCCGGCGTAGACGGAGCCGGCGACGACCGCCGTCGTACCGTCGCCCGCCGTCACCCGGAGCAGGTCGATCCGGCGCTCCACGCCGGACAGCAGCAGCCGCGCCTGGGCCGCGGTGTCGTGCGGGATCGCGAGCATCCGCGCGAAGTCGTTGCCGCGTCCGGCGGGTACAACGGCCAGCACTCCGTCGCGCTCCGAGACCGAGCCGGCGACCGAGGAGAGCATCCCGTCGCCGCCGACCGACACCACCACGGCGCCGCGCGCGACGGCGTCCTCGACCAGCGCCGGCGTCTCGGCGGCCGAGGTCGTGTAGGTCACCTCGACCTCGGCACCGGCCTCGCGCAGCGCCCGGGCCAGCGGGACGACGACCTTGGGCGCAGCGCCTCCGCCCGAGGCGGGGTTGACGAGGAAGGCGAACGACCGGGCGGTCGTACTCACGGGATCAGCACCCCGGGGTTGAGGATCCCGGCCGGGTCGACGGCCCGCTTGACGGCGCGCAGCACCTCGGCGCCGACCTCGCCGATCTCGGCGGTGAGGTAGGGCCGGTGGTCGGTGCCGACCGCGTGGTGATGGGTGATCGCGGCACCGGACGCGACGATCGCCTCGCACGCCGCGGCCTTTGCCGGCAGCCACCTGGCGAGGGGATCGTCGCCGCCGGGCGCGGCGACGGTGAAGTAGAGGGAGCAGCCGGTCGGATAGACGTGCGAGATGTGGCAGAGCACCATCGTGCCGTCGCCGAGAGCCTCGGTGAGCGCGGCCTTCACGCGCTGGTAGAGGCTGTCCCGGTTGCTCCAGAAGGTCGCCGTCTCGAGCGTCTCGACGAGGACGCCGACGTCGAGCAGGCTGTCGCGGAGGTACGGCGCGTGGAACCGCCCCGACGCCCACGCCTCACCCGGCTCCGCCCCGAGGGCCGTCCCACCGAGGGCGGTGAGCGCCTCGGTCACCGCGGCCCGCTTGGCGGCGACCGCGGCGGGCGCGCCCTCGTAGCCGACGATCATCAGGCAGCCCGGCCCCTCCTTGTCTGCACGGTCCTCCCCTCCGATGCCGGACGGGTCGGCGAGGTTGATCGCGGTCTCGTTCTCGTCGGAGAGCCGGATGACCGTCGGCAACAGGTCGGACTGGGCGAGTGCGCGCATCGCGTCGGCGCCGTCGGCGAAGCTCGACCAGCGCCAGCCCTCGTACTCCTTTGCCTCGGGCAGCGGGCGCACCCGCACGGTGACCTCGGTGATGACGCCGAAGGCGCCCTCGGAGCCGAGGAAGAGCTCACGCAGGTCTGGCCCGCAGGCGTTCGCCGGCGCGCTGCCGAGCCGGACCTCGCCGACCGGTGTGGCGACCCGCAGGCCGACCACCATCGCGTCGAACCGGCCGTAGCCGGCGCTGGACTGGCCACTCGAGCGGGTCGCGGCGAAGCCACCGATCGAGGCGTACTCGAAGGACTGCGGGAAGTGGCCGAGCATCATCCCGTGCTCGGCGAGCAGCGCCTCGGCCTCGGGGCCGCGCAGCCCGGGCTCGAGGGTCGCCGTCGAGGAGACCGGGTCGAGGGCGAGCAGGCCGCGCATCCGGCCGAGGTCGAGGGAGAGGACGCCGGTCAGCCCGGCCGGGTCGGCGACGAGCCCGCCGGTGACCGCCGTACCGCCGCCGAACGGGACCACTGCGATCCGCTGCTCCTGCGCATAGGCCAGGACGGCGACGACCTCGTCGTGGCTCGCCGGCCGGACGACGACGTCGGGAGCGTCGCCCAGGTCGCCCGAGCGCTGACGGAGCAGGTCCGGCGTGGACTTGCCGCGGGTGCGCTGCCGGCGGACGGCGTCGTCGGTGACCACGTGGTCGTCGCCGACGATCGCGCGGAGACCGGAGACCTGGTCGTCGGCGAGGCGGGGCGCGGGGACGGCGACGTCCGTCAGGGCCGGGGCGTCCTGGATCGGGAAGACCAGCCCGACCAGGTCGCGGACGCCGTCCGGCAGACCGGCGGCGTGGGCCGGGTCGCCCCAGCGCGTGGGGGGCATCTCGGGCTGCAGAACGGAGGGGCGCTCGGTCGTCATGTGTTACAGTGTTACACATGACGTCACATCGTCACAACCACGACTCCGAGCCGAGCCCACGGGACGGCTATCTCGACGCGGCGCGCGAGTGCATCCTCGACGTCGGCTGGCGGCGTACGACGCTCACCGAGGTGGCCCGTCGCGCCGGCGTCTCGCGGATGACGATCTACCGCGCGTGGTCGGACATGCCGGCCCTGCTGGGCGACCTGATGACGCGGGAGTGGGGGACGCTCGTCGCCGACCGCGTCGACCTCGCGACGACGCCCACGCCGGAGCGGATCGCGGACGCCGTGGTCGCCACGGTCGGCGCCCTGCGCGAGAACGAGCTGTTCACCCGGATCGTCGAGCTCGACCCCGAGCTGATCCTGCCCTACCTGCTCTCCCGCCGCGGCCGGTCGCAGGAGCTGATCCTGGAGGTCCTCGCCGCCGCGATCGCGGCGGGCCAGGCCGCCGGGGCGATCGGCGACGGCGACCCCTCGACCGTCGCGCGCGGCCTGGTCCTCGCCGCGCACGGCTTCGTGCTGTCCGCCCACACCATGGTCGACGACGCGGTGGACCAGCCCGCGCTCGACGACGAGCTGCACCACCTCATCGCCCGGAGCCTCACCCCATGACCCCCACCCTCATCACGCCCGGCCTCGCCGGCGCGCCCACCGACGTCGACGTCGTCGTGATCGGCCTCGGCGTGACCGGCGCGGGCGTCGCGCTGGACGCGGTCTCCCGCGGGCTGTCCGTGCTGGCGGTCGATGCCCACGACCTGGCGTTCGGCACGTCCCGGTTCTCCTCCAAGCTCGTGCACGGCGGGCTGCGCTATCTCGCGTCCGGCCAGGTCGGCATCGCCCACGAGAGCGCCGTCGAGCGGGGCATCCTGATGGAGACCACCGCCCCGCACCTCACCCGCCCGCTGCCGTCGATCGTCCCGCTGTCCGCCGGCGTGAGCCGGCCGATGGGGACCCTCGCCGGCGCCGGCTTCCTCGGCGGCGACCTGCTCCGCCGCGCCGCCGGCACGAGCGGCGACACCCTGCCCCGGCCGCGCCGGCTCAGCGCCGCCGAGACCCGCCGGCTGGCGCCGCCGCTGCGCACCGACGGGCTGCGCGGCGCCTACCTCGGCTGGGACGGCCAGCTCGAGGACGACGCCCGCCTGGTCGCCACGATCGCCCGTACGGCGGCGGCGCACGGCGCGCACGTCCGGACCCACGCCCGGGTGGTCTCCGCGACCGGCCGCGAGGTCGTCCTGCGCGACGAGCTGGCCGGCGGCTCCGCGACCGTCCGCGCCAGGGCCGTCGTCAACGCGACCGGCGTGTGGGCGGGCGACCTCGTCGACGACGTACGCCTCCGGCCCTCCCGCGGCACCCACCTGGTGCTCCGGGCCGAGACCCTGCCCGGGCTGGACGTCGCGGTGTTCGCCCCGATCCCCGGCGAGACCCATCGCTTCGTGCTCGTGCTCCCGCAGGCCGACGGCCGGCTCTACGTCGGCCTCACCGACGAGCCGGTCGACGGACCGGTGCCGGACGTGGCCGAGCCGACCGAGGTCGAGATCGGGTTCCTGCTCGACGTCGTGGCCGCGTCCTTCGCACGCCCCCTGCGTCGCGAGCACGTGGTCGGCGCCTTCGCCGGCCTCCGTCCGCTGCTCGACAGCGGCGACGACTCGACGGCCGACCTCTCCCGCAAGCACGCCGTGCTGACCTCGCGGACCGGCGTCGTCACCATCGTCGGCGGCAAGCTCACGACGTACCGCCGGATGGCCGAGGACGCCGTCGACGCCGCGATCGCCCGCGCCGGGCTGTCCGCCGCGGCCGGCCCCTGCGTCACCGCCACCCTCCCCCTGGCCGGCGCGGCCGCGCGGCCCGAACTCGCCGCCCGGATCGCCGCCGCGGCATCCCCGGGCGAGGCCCGCCTGGTCCGGCGGTACGGCGCCGACGCCGCCCTCGCGCTCGACGCCGCTGTCGCGGCCTCCGGCTGGCCGGAGGCCGACCTGCTCGCCCCGGTGGCCGAGGGCGTCCCGACCGTGTGGGCCGAGCTCTTCTTCGGCATCGCCCACGAGGGCGCCGCCGACGTCGCCGACCTGCTCGACCGCCGTACCCGGATCGGGCTCGTCCCCGCCGACCGGGAGCTCGCCCGCGCCGCTGCCGAGCGAGCTGTCGCGGCGGCGCAGGAATCGCCGCGGAGGCGGTGAAACTCTCACTTCTTGACCGTTGCAACGGTCAAGAAGTGACGGAACCACCACTGAAGAGGCGATTCCTGCACGCCCACCGTCGTCTCGGCCGGCGCGGACATCGCCACGGAGACCGACCGGACCGGTCACCGGATCGCCGCGGACATCGCGACGCTGGCCGACGAGATCGTGTTCCGCGTCGGTCAGGTGGTGCGGACGATGAACAGATCCGCGCTGGCGTTGGACAGGATCGCCGACGACTTCGCCGAGACCGACGCCGAGGCCGCCCGCTGGCTCGACCAGCACCGGAGCTGGCTGGACCGCAACGGCTACGGTGGCGAGCCCGAGCGGGCGCCCGTCCCGCGGACTCCCGAGGCCTGAGATGTCGTTCGCCGAGGACTTCCGCGCCGTCTGCGCCGAGGTCACCGACTACGTCCACCAGTTGGCCTGCGTCGAGAAGGCCTACGACCTCTTCGAGACCAGCGCCAACACCTACTCCGACACCGTCGAGCGTCCGGAGATCGAGCTCGAGGGTCAGGTGTCGGACAGCGGCGCGATGATCCCGACCGACTACCCGTTCAATCCGCCCTGGGTGCTGAACTACTCGTTCTGGGTGGGGACCACGTCACCCACTACGTGGCGGAGGACCAGATCCGCATCGCCTTCGAGATCGCGTGGCGGCCGTCGACCACCTCGCTGGTCAGCCAGTGCGACCTGGTCATCCACCCGGATGTCGCCGTCATGGCCGCCGGCTGCGAGTCGCTGAGCAAGACCGCCGTCGATCTCTACGCCTTCACGGCGGAGTTCGACGCGGACGGTGACGGCTCCAGCATGCCCGGGTTCGTGCAGAGCCTCCAGAAGTCGTGGGCGGGGCTGAGCGCGACCGGGTTCTACGACTTCTACGAGGACCTCACCGACCTCGTCTACCGCTACTACTCGGCGACGCTGCGTCTGGCCACGACGAGCGCCTGCGTGACCAACGCGATCGCGCAGTACCAGCAGAACATCCTGACCAACGCGGAGAAGACCCGGGACCTCGCCAGGGAGGTGCTCCAGAAGTGGCAGAAGTTCGAGAACCCCTTCGAGATCACGGAGGTCGACGCCGACTCCCGGGTCCTCGACGTGCTCGACGGGGTCAGCCTCGTGGCCGGCGTGGTCTCCCTCGCCCCGGGACCCCAGTCGCTGCTCACCGGAGGGGTGAGCGCGGTGACAGGCATCCTCAGCTATGTCTCGAAGGCCGTCCTGGAGTCGAAGGCCGTGGCGCTGCCGACGAGCGTCGAGATCCACGACGCGCTCTCCGCCGCGCTGTCCTCGGCCCAGGAGCAGCTGCTGGGCGTGCTGGACGCGCTCCGCGACGACTCGACGTTCCCCGGCGGGGAGGGCGACGTCGCGAGCCTTCCCGTCATCCCCTTCTCCCGGTTCGTGCAGGACAGCGAGAACAACGACGGCTGGAAGCCGCCGACCGTCGACTTCAGCTGAGCCGGGTAGCCGAGCAGCCGTCAGCGCCGGATCTTGACCTTCTTCGGGCCCTTGCCCGGGTCGAGGACGACGGTGATCTTGCGCGGCTTGGCCCGCTTGAGGATCTTGGCGCCCTTCTTCGTGAGCTTGACCTTGACCGCCTTCCTCTTGCCGGCCTTGACGGTGTACTTCTTCGTGGCGAGGGTCGTGCCCTTGTGCGTCAGCACCGCCGTGCCCGAGCAGGCACCGGCCGGCTTCTTCGGGCACTTGATCTCGATCGTGGTGACCCGGCCGCGGAGGGTGATCCTCTTCGACGCCACCTTCGCCACCTTGGCCGCGGCGGGACCGAACACCTTGACCGTCCTCGACGTACCGCGGTAGTCGACGGCGTACAGGCGCCCCGACGCGTCGAGGTCGATGCTCTTCGGGCCGTTGCCGGAGAACTGCTCGGTGCTGGGTGAGCCGACGGCGGTGACGTAGCCACCGGTCGCGGTGAAGATCTGCACCCGGCGGTTGACGCCGTGGCCGAACTCGCCCGGGTCGGCGACGTACACCTGGCCCGCCGCGTCCGTGGCCAGGCCCGACGGCGATCGCAGCTGCCCCGGCGCGCTGCCGACCTGTCCCCAGGCCCCGAGATAGGTCCCGTCCGCGGCGAAACGCTGCACCCGGTGGTTGGACCGCTCGGCGACGTAGACCACGCCCTGGGGCCCGACGGCGATCGCGGCCGCGTAGTCGAACTGGCCGGGCCCGGTGCCCTCGCCGCCCCACTGGCCGAGCTTGGCTCCCGAGCTGGAGTACCGGACCACACGGTCGTACATGCCGTCGGCGACATAGACGTCGCCCGACGGCGCCACCGCGATGTCCGCCCCGAAGCTCAGGTGGCCGGCGCCGTACTCGTCCAGCAGGCCGCCGGTCGCCGAACGCACCCGCACCCGGGTGTCGAGTGAGCCGACGTGCTCCAGCACCAGGACCCGTCCGGCGGCGTCCACCGCCAGCCCCCGGGGCGCCTCGGCGGGCCAGGACCCGATCAGTGCGCCGGCGCGGCTGTAGCGGCGGACCGTGTCGTCCGCGTAGTCGGCGACGTAGACCTCACCGTTGCGCCGGTCGACGGCGAGGCCGTCGCCTCCGGGCGCGTCCCACTCGACCTCGAGCCGATAGGTCAGGACGGAGGCCGCCTGCGCCGGCGCCGTGACGGCCGCGGGTGAGAGCGCGACGACCACCGCCGTCGCCAGCGCCGAGAGGAGCACACGTGGGAACGTCCGAATCCGCATGCCCGGGATTCCACCCCACCGGACGGGCTGTCGGCAACCGTCCGTCCACGGCGGTTCGGGACCGCCGATGAGTTTCCCCTCGTCGCCGGTCGGTCCCATCAGGCACACTGGCGAGGACAAGGGGCTGGCGATGGGGAGCATGGTGACGGAGCAGGCGGCGAAGACCGAGCGGGCCGGGCTGGCGAGCGACGAGCTCGCCGACTTCGACACCCTCACCGGGCGCTACCAGCGCGAGCTGATGGCGCACTGCTACCGGATGAGCGGGTCGGTGCACGAGGCCGAGGACCTGGTGCAGGAGACCTTCCTGCGCGCGTGGAAGGCGTCGGCGAGCTTCCAGGGCCGGTCGTCGGTGCGGACCTGGCTCTACAAGATCGCGACCAACGTGTGCCTGACCAACCTCGAGGCCAAGCCGCGGCGACCGCTGCCGACGGGGCTGGGTACGGCGGACTCCGCGCCGTCCGACGAGCTGCTCGAGGACCACGAGGTGCCGTGGCTGGAGCCGATCCCGGACGCGGCGGTCGAGGTCGCCGAGCGCGACACGATCCGGCTGGCGTTCGTCGCGGCCCTCCAGCACCTGCCGGCCCGGCAGCGCGCCGTACTCATCCTGCGGGACGTGCTGCGCTGGTCCGCCGCCGAGACGGCGACCGCGCTCGACACGACGACGGCGGCGGTCAACTCCGCGCTCCAGCGCGCCCACGCCCAGCTCGCCGAGCGCGGCCTGTCGCCCGACACCGTCGAGCCCGACCTCGACGCCGCCCAGCGCACCCTGCTCGACGCCTACCTGCAGGCGTTCTGGCGCAAGGACATCGACCAGATCGTCCAGCTCCTCAAGTACGACGCCACGTGGGACATGCCGCCCTTCCTCAACCACTACCGGGGGCCGAGGCGATCGGCCGACTCGTCGGCACCAAGTGCCCCGGCGGCACCCATGACATGCCGATGGTCGAGACGGTCGCCAACGGGCAGCCGGCGTTCGGCCTCTACATGCGCCAGCCCGAGGGCACTTCGAGCCGTTCCACCTGCAGGTGCTGCAGATGACCGGATCAGGCGACGACCTGCGGGTCGAGCACGTGACGGCGTTCTTCGACACCCGGCTGTTCGCGCGGTTCGGCCTGCCGGAGCGGCTGCCGGCCGACTACGTCCCGGCCTGACGCCATGACCGCCGAGCCCACCCCGGCCGGCGCGCTCCCGGGACACGACGGGCTGGAGCTCCTGCAGCGCGCCCTCGACTACACCCGTGGCGCGCTGGCGACGATCACCCCCGCCGACGTCGACCGGCCCACGCCGTGCGCAGGCTGGTCCCTCGCCGACCTGCTGGCCCACATGGAGGACGCGCTCGACGCCTTCGCCGAGGCCGCCGACGGCGCGGTCGGGCTGCACAGTACGGCGCCCGCGCCGGTCGAGGTGCGGGTACGCAGCCTGCAGACCAAGGCATGCGGCCTGCTCGGCGCCTGGATGGCCGCCGACTCGCCGGTGGTCGACGTCGGCGGGCACCCCCTCCCTGTCGACGCCATCGCCCGGCTGGCCGCGCTCGAGATCGCCGTCCACGGCTGGGACGTCGGCGCCGCCACCGGCCGCGGCGGCCCGCTGCCCGAGGCCTTCGCCGCCGCGCTGCTGCCGACCGCGCTGCGGATCGCACTGGAGGGCGACGAGCGGTTCGCGCCACCGCTCCCGGTCGACGTCGAGGCGCCCGCCGGCGTGCACGTGCTCGCCTTGCTCGGCCGCCGGTCCTGACAGCGTGCCCGGAGGACGTCAGCCCTTGAACCGGCTGGCGACCTTCAGCGGCTTGCCCGCTCCGGCCCGCTTGAAGTTGACGACGACGGAGCCGCCGCCGCACCTGGCATAGCGCCGGACGACGCTGAACTCGGCCTTGGTCACGACCGCGCCACGGGCTCCGACGGTGCGCTTCACGGCACCCGGCCGCATCGCCTTGCCGATGCGGCGGAACTCCTTCTTGGACACGCACGTGGCCGCACGCGGGGCGATGTCGTCGGTCGCCGGCCGGTCGGCCGGAACGACGGCGCGACCGGCGCCGGGACACGTGGAGAGGGCCTTCACGGGCAGCACGACCTCGACCGTGATGCCGATCTGCGACCCGGAGAGCACGTAGACCCAGCCGTTGCTGGGCCGCTGGATCGAGATGGTGGGGCCGACCGTGCCCTTGTCGCTGTGCGAATAGATCCAGCCGGAGATGGTGAAGTCGTCAGCGACGTGCGCGAGACCACCCGCACCCGACTCCCGGAACTGGCCGCCGACGGTCGGATACCGGCGCCCGTCCCAGTGGGCGTAGACCGTGGACGTTCCGTTCCCGTTGGCGACGGCACAGACCTTGGTCTTCCCGCCCTCCCACGAGGTGACCGTCGCCCATCCCGGCTTCGCCGACGCCGTCGGCGTGGCGAGGGTGCCCATGCCGAGAACCATGGTGGCGATCGCGACGAGCGATGTCATCGTCTTGCGCATGATGGGTCCTGTCCTTCGATGTTCCCTGGTGGCCGCCGTCGACGGGCCCGTCACCTCCTACCCCGGGGCACCCGCGACTAACCCGGCCCCACGACCCGCGGCACCTACTGGCGGGGCCTCATAGTGTGTTGCCCATGTCGGAGAGCTCCGTCCCGAACGTCCACCACCACACCCGCCGGATGTCCGGTCGCGACCCGGAGGAGCGACACCGGGTCGCGACCCCGCTGGAACTGCTGTTCGACCTGACCTTCGTCGTCGCCTTCGGTACGGCGGCGAGCGAGCTCGCGCACGCCCTGTCGGCCGACCACGTCGGGGCGGGCATCGTCGCCTTCTGCTTCGCGACCTTCGCCATCTCATGGGCGTGGATCAACTTCACCTGGTTCGCCTCGGCGTACGACACCGACGACTGGATCTACCGGCTCACCACGATGCTGCAGATGGTCGGCGTGCTGGTGTTCGCGCTCGGCCTGAAGCCGATGTTCGCCTCGGTCGTGGACCACGGCGACACGCTCGACAACGACGTCATGGTCGCCGGCTACGTCGTGATGCGGGTCGCGATGGTCCTCCAGTGGTGGCGCGCCAGCCGCCACGACACCACCCGCCGCGCGGCGTGCCATGCCTACATCGTCTCGATCCTCGCCGCGCAGGTGCTGTGGTGCGTCCTCGCCCTCGTCGACCTCCCGGTAGGGACCACCTTCGCCCTCATGGTGGTGCCCTTCCTGATCGAGATCGGCGGCCCGGCGTACGCCGAGACCCGCCGCGGCGGGACGCCCTGGCACGCGCACCACGTCGCCGAGCGGTACGGACTGATGGTCATCATCGCCCTCGGCGAGGGCATGATCGGCACCATGGCCACGCTCGCCGCGCTGGCCGAGGACGGCCTGACCTGGGACGTCGCGCTGCTCGCGCTGGCCGGCACCGCGCTGGTCTTCGGCATGTGGTGGGCCTACTTCGTCGTCCCGGCCGCCGACATCCTGCACGCGCGCCGCGAGCGCTCCTTCGTCTTCGGCTACGGCCACATGGCGGTCTTCGGCAGCATCGTCGCCGCCGGGGCGGGGCTCGACGTCGTCGCCTACCACTTCGAGCACCACTCCGACCTGGGGCTGGTCGGGTCGGTGCTGGCGCTGGCGATCCCGGTCGCGGCGTTCACCCTCCTCCTGTACGCCGGCTACGCGGCCCTCACCGGGACCCTCGGCTCCTTCCGCCTGGCGCTGCTGGCGGGCTCGGCCGTGACCCTCGTGGCGCCGGTGCTGATGGCGGCCGCCGATGTCGACCTGACCTGGTGCCTGCTCGTGCTGGCGCTGACGCCTTGGCTGACGGTGGTCGGCTACGAGACGGTGGGCCGGTCGCGCGGCGCGGCGACCAGACAGATCACCGTCGCCACGGCGATCAGGCAGCCGGAGACCAGGAATCCCCGGGCGTAGCCGGCGTTCAGGGCCTCCAGCGGCGGGCCGTCGTGGTGGCGGGTGACCGAGCCGGCGACGGTGACGAGGACGGCGAGGCCGATGCTGCCGCCGATCTGGCGGGCCGCGTTGAGCATGCCGCTGGCGAGTCCCGCCTCGGCCGGGTCGACGCCTGTCGTACCCATCGAGGTGTTGGCGACCAGGCAGGCGCCGAGGCCGAGGCTGGCGACGATCGACGGCCCGAGCATGTTGGCGACGAAGCCGCCGTCGGTCCCGATGGCGCCGAACCAGCCGATGCCGATCGCGGTGAGCGCGAGGCCCAGGCTCACCGGCAGCCAGGGGCCGCGCGCGGCCACGAGTCGCATGCCGATCATGGTCCCGGCGACCGTGCCCAGGCTGAAGGGGACGAAGGCCAGGCCCGCCTCCAACGGCGTGTAGCCGAGCACGTTCTGCAGGTAGAGCGAGGCGAGGTAGAACGCCCCGAACTGGCCGAGGGCGATGAAGAACACCAGCACGCTCGCGACCGCCAGGGACCGCTGCCGCAGCAGCCCGAGCCGGACCAGCGGCTCCCGGGCGAACCGTGCCTCGACCACCAGGAAGAGGGCGCCGAGCACGAGCGCGAGGCCGAGGAAGCCGAGGGTGTGGGCGGAGTCCCACGCGTGGCGGTCGGTGCGCACCACGGCGTACACCAGGGAGGTCGTCGCGGCGGTGACCAGGACGGCGCCGGCGACGTCGAGACGCGGGCGCCCGCGGTGCAGGTTGCGGATGCTCGCCAGCGCCAGGGGTACGGCGACCGCGGCGATCGGCACGTTGACGAAGAACACCCAGCGCCAGTCGAGCCACTCGGTGAGGGCGCCGCCGAGCAGGACGCCGGCGGCGCCGCCCACGCCCATCACCGCCGCCCAGATGCCGAGCGCGCGGCGCCGGTCGGGCCCCTCCGCGAAGGAGGTGGTGATCACGGTCAGGCTGACCGGGAGGAGCAGCGCGCCGGAGACGCCCTGGACGGCGCGCGCCGCGATCAGCTGGCCCGGCTCGGTGGCCAGGCCGCCGGCCAGCGAGGTCAGGCCGAAGACGCTCAGGCCGACGATCGCGGCGGTGCGCTGGCCGAACAGGTCGGCGATCCGGCCGCCGAGCAGCAGCAGGCCGCCGAAGGTCAGCGTGTAGGCGTTCACCACCCACTGCAGGTCGGCGGGGCGGAAGCCGAGGTCGTCGCGGATGGAGGGCAGCGCGACGTTCACGACGGTGATGTCGAGGACCACCATGAGCTGGCACAGGCAGACCGTGGTGAGGACCAGCCCCGGGCGGGCCGTCGTCCGAGGCGGGGCGGGGGTCGTCGTACTCATGGAGACTCCTTCTTGGACACTGTCCAATAAGGTAACCCTAAGTTGCCGGGGTGCCAACCCCCGTGTGGCACCGTGGTCCCGTGGCCGTCCGACCGTCCGCCTCCCGCACGCAGCTCACGCCCGACCACGTCGTGGCCGCCGCCCTCGACCTCACCCGCGAGCACGGCATCGACGGCTGGAGCCTCCGCGACCTCGCCACCGCCCTCGACACCTGGCCGAACACCGTCACCCACCACGTCGGCACCCGCGAGCAGGTGTGCCAGGCCGTGGTCGAGCGGGTGGTCGCCGAGATGACCAACCCGCCGGCGGACCTGTCCTGGCAGGACTGGTTCCGGGCGTTCCTGCGCGACGGGCGGGACGTGCTGCTGCAGTACGGCGGCGTCGCCCGCCGGCTGTGCCGCGACGGTCCCGCCGTACCCTCGGCGATGCCGATCATGGAGCGCGGCGTGACCCGGCTCATCGACGGCGGCTTCGGCGACGACGCCCCGCGCGCCTACTCGCTGCTGCTCAACAGCGCGATGCTGCTGATCGCGCTCGCCGACGACCGGCGCGAGGCCGGACAGGAGCGCAGCGAGGTCGCGGACCGGATCCGGGCGTTCGCCCCCGGCCCGGAGGCCGGGCCCGCGTGGGCGGCGATGCACGGGTTCCTGAGCGGCTGGGCCACCGACGGGGAGCGCACCTTCACCGAGCTGTTCGACTTCACCGTGGACTGCGTGATCGCCGGGCTCGAGGCGCGGCTGCGCTCGACCTGATCAGTCCGCGTCGCGGAGCGGGTGGGCGAGCTCGTCGGCGGGCAGCCGCGCGAGCACGATGGCGGCGGCCGCGACCACGCCCGGCACCAGCGCCGCGATCGCGAAGGTCGCCTTGAGCCCGATCAGGTCGGAGATCGGGCCGGCGAGGGCCATCGAGACCGGCATCAGGCTGATCGAGACGAAGAAGTCGAGCGAGGCCACCCGGCCCAGCAGCTCGGGCGGCACCCGGCGCTGCAGCAGCGTGCCCCAGATGACCATCGGCGCCGAGAACAGCACGCCGACCACGAACGCCGCCGCGACGACCTGCCACACCGCGGTCGCGAAGCCGATCAGCAGGAAGGGCAGGCAGCCGACGCCCCACATCAGGTTCATCCAGGTGAGATAGCGCCGCGGCATCGGCAGCGACCCGGTGACCATCGAGCCGACCGCGCCACCGATCCCGAAGCCGGCCATCACCAGGGCGTGGTCCCCGGGCCCGCCGCCGAGCTGGTCCTTGATCAGGAAGGGCACCAGGACCTCGAGCGGCCCCATGATCACCAGGATCATGACCGACGCGAAGAGCAGGGTCGCCAGCAGCCACGGGGTCCGGACCATGTAGACGAAGCCCTCGCGGATGTCCGCCAGCGCGGTGGCGACCGCCTGGCGAGCGCCGCCGCCGGCTCCCTCCTCGGCCGCCGGGAGCTCCCGTCGTACGGCGGTCAGGGGGACCAGCGCCAGCACGAGGAGCCCGGCGAGGTACGCCGCCGCGGCCACCGAGATCGCGGCCGAGGAGGACGCGGCGCCGACCACCGCGCCCGCGACCGCCGGGCCGGCCGCCTGGCCGATGGTCGGGCGGACCATGCCCTCGAAGCCGTTGACCGCGAGCAGGTCCTCCTCGGGCACCAGCGCCGGCAGCCACGCGGAGTAGGCGGGGTAGTAGAACGCCATCGCCATGCCGGCCACGAAGGCGACCACGGCGAGATGCCACAGCTGGGTGAGATCGGCGAAGGACAGCACCGCGACCAGCGCCATCCCGGCCAGCTCGACCGAGGTGGTCACCAGCAGGATCAGCTTCTGCGGCACCCGGTCGGCGACCACGCCGCCGAGCAGTGCCGGCAGCACGACGCCGACCGCGCCGGCCGTGGAGACCACCGACAGCGCGCTCGCCCCGCCGCCGATCCGGATGACCTCCCAGACCAGGGCGACCACCCACACGCCGCCGCCGAAGCTGGTGAGCACCAGCGCCGAGCCGAGGCGGCGGTAGGCGGCGTGCCGGAACGGGGTCAGCGCGCGCGGCAGCCGCCGGGCGGAGGGCGCGGGCACGCCGGGCCCCGGCCCGTCGGGCGGGGGCGTGAGGGGGGTGAGCTGGTCCGTCATGGTCGTCCTCCAGTGTGGAGGTGAGGACCGACATCGGCCATCGATTTCATCGGAGATCGCGGGGTCACGTCACGATCCGACAACCTCAACCGCCGTCGAGGTCAAGGTGTCGGACCCCCTGGTCAGCCGGCCGGCAGGGCGACGTACGTCGTGTCGAGGTACTCCTCGATGCCCTCGAAGCCACCCTCCCGCCCGAACCCGCTGGCCTTCACACCTCCGAACGGGGCGGCCGGGTTGGAGACCAGGCCGGTGTTGATGCCGAGCATGCCGGTCTCGAGGCGCTCGGCGAGGCGGATGGTGCGGGCGAGGTCGCGGGTGTAGGCGTAGGCGGCGAGGCCGTACTCGGTCGCGTTGGCCAGCCGGATCGCCTCGTCCTCGTCGGTGAACGTCGTGATCGGCGCGACCGGGCCGAAGATCTCGTTGCGGACCGCCTCGGCGTCGGCCGGGACGTCGGCCAGCACGGTCGGCGGGTAGAAGAAGCCCGCGCCGGCCGGCGTACGACCGCCGGTGAGCAGCCGGGCGCCGCGGTCGACCGCGTCGTCGACGAGGGCCGCGACGGAGGTGACGGCGTTCTCGTCGATGAGCGGACCCACCTGGACGCCGACGTCCTGGCCGCGCCCGACCCGCAGGTCGCCCATCCGGTCGGCGAGCTTGGTCCCGAACTCCTCGGCGACCGAGGCCTCGACGAGGAACCGGTTGGCCGACGTACAGGCCTCGCCCATGTTGCGCATCTTGGCGATCATCGCGCCGTCGACCGCGGCGTCGAGGTCGGCGTCGGCGAAGACGAGGAAGGGCGCGTTGCCGCCGAGCTCCATCGACACCCGCTGCAGCTGCCCGGCGGACTGCTCGACGAGCGACCGGCCCACGCCGGTCGAGCCGGTGAAGCTCACCTTCCGCAGCCGCGGGTCGGCCTGCAGGGTCTTGCTCAGGCCGCCGGAGTCCGAGGTCGTCACCACGTTGAGTACGCCGGCGGGCAGGCCCGCCTCCGCCAGCAGCGCCGTCAGCAGCAGCATGGTCAGCGGGGTCTGCTTCGCCGGCTTGACCACCATCGTGCAGCCGGCGGCCACGGCCGGCCCGATCTTGCGGGTGCCCATCGCGAGCGGGAAGTTCCACGGCGTGATGAACAGGCACGGCCCCACCGGCTTGCGCACCGTCAGCAGCCGGCTGCCGCCCGCGGGGTTCTGCATCCAGCGGCCGTGGATCCGCACCGCCTCCTCGGAGAACCAGCGCAGGAACTCCGCCCCGTAGGTCACCTCGCCCTTCGCCTCGGCGATCGGCTTGCCCATCTCCAGGCTCATCACGAGCGCCAGGTCGTCGGCGTGCTCGGTCACCAGCCCGAACGCCCGCCGCAGGATCTCCCCCCGCTCCCGCGGCGCCGTCGCCGCCCAGTCGGCCTGCGCCGCGGCCGCCGCGTCCAGCGCGGACCGGGCGTCGTCGAGCGTCCCGTCGGCGACATCGGCCAGCACCGACCCGTCCGCAGGATCGAGGACGTCGATCCGCGCGCCGCTGCCCGACGGGCGCCACTCGCCCCCGACGTACAGCTGGCGACGCGACTCCGGGAGCAGGTGGGCGAGGCGGTCACGGAAGGTCATGGACCCACTCTGGCACTCCCCCGGTCGGCGCGGGAGCCCGTGACGCGAGCGCAGCGAAGCCCGGGGCGGCGAGGGCGTCAGGCCTCTGGCCGCCGGTCGGCCTGGCGTCACGCCCACCTCCACCGCGCGGCCGGCAGCGTGTCGCAAGGCCGCGAAGCAGCACGGCGCGAAGCCCGCGGGGCGAGCGCAGCGAGTCCCGGGCGGCGAGGGCGTCAGGCCTCTGGCCGCCGGTCGGCCTGGCGTCACGCCCACCTCCACCGCGCGGCCGGCAGCGTGTCGCAAGGCCGCGAAGCGGCACGGCGCGAAGCCCGCGGGGCGAGCGCAGCGAGTCCCGGGCGGCGAGCGCCGTATGCGACACGCTCGGCCCAACCAAAACGGAGAGAGCCCCTCATTGCATGGGGTCAACGAGGGGCTCAGTCGTATCGGTGCTCCCTCCGAAGTACGACTGAGGCCACTCTAGCGCGCCACCGGCGAGGGACAAGGCCCTTTCCGGAAATTCCCCCATTCGTGCGCGGACCGCCGGGACCTCGGTCCACCCACCCCTCAGCGCCCACCGCCGGACGGGACGGTCCTGCCCGCGAAGGCGGCGAGGCGCTGGTAGGCGTCGGCGTCGTCAGGAGCGGGCTGCTCGGGCAGGAACGCGCCGCCGCGGTTGTCCGCGGTGAGGTTCGCCTGCATGAACGCCAGGCCGCGCTCGGCGACTTCGGCGTCGAGGTCGCCCGTGGGGTGCCCGATCGTCGTGGCCAGGTCGTAGGTGTGGACGGCGATCTCGGCGGACTGCCAGTCCGGGCTCATCGGGGATCCGCCCTCGCCGGCGTCCCGCCACGCCGCGAGCAGGTCGTCGGCGCCCGCGCGGAAGGCACGGGCCGGGTCGGCCCCGGCGGCCGGGGCCGGGACGGACCAGTCGACCTCCTCGCCCCGCATCATCTTCGCGGCCCGGGTCGGACCCTCGACGACATGGTCGACCAGGTCGGTCAGGGTCCAGTCCTCGCACGGTGTGGGCCGGTCGAGCTGGTCGGGCGCGATCTCGGCCAGCAGCCGGGCCAGCTGGTCCAGCCCGCGAGCGAGAGCGGACAGCGCGGCGTCGTCAGCGGCCATCAGCCGACACTAGCGCGCCGCGGAGGAAGTCCTCCAGGATCGGGCCGGCGGTCTGCGAGCCGGACTCGCCGGTCTGGACGAACACGGCGACGGCGAGGTCCCCCTGGGCGGCGACCATCCAGGCGTGGGTGCGGACGGTGCCGCCGTCGGCGTACTCCGCCGTGCCCGTCTTGGCGATCACGTCGGGCCCGGGGACGTCGGCCAGGCCGCGACCGCTGCCGCCGGTGACGACCCGGCGCAGCATGGCGCGCAGCTGGTCGGCCTCGGCGGCGGCGAGCGGGGTCGCCTCCGCGGGGACCGCGACGTCGACCTGCTCGACGAGGCGGGGTACGACGGTCGCGCCGGCCTGGACGCTGGCGATGACGGTCGCCATGGCCATCGGCGAGGCGAGCACCTTGCCCTGGCCGATGAGGGAGGCGGCGGCCTCGGTGTCGCTGGCGGGGTCGGGCACCTCGCCGAAGTACGCCGGGAAGCCGAGGTCGTGATCGATGCCGAGGCCCAGCGTGGCGGCCGCCGCGGCGAGGTCGCCGGTGTCGAGCGCGCCGCGCTGCCCGATGAGGGCGGTGTTGCAGGACTGGGCGATCGCCTCGCGCAGCGGGATGGTGCCGAGGGCGGAGGACGGGTAGTCGGAGTAGTTCTTGAACTGCTTGCCGGTGACCGTGATCGTCGGGGTGCACTCGACGGGCGTGTCGGGGGTGAGCCCGGCCCGCAGCAGGGCGAGCGAGGTGACGATCTTGAACGTCGACCCGGGCGCGAACTGGCCGAAGGTGGCGTAGTTCTGGCCGCCCGTGCCCGCGTCGTTGGCGGCGGCGAGGATCGCGCCGTCGCTGGGACGCAGCGCGACGAGGGCGGCGGCCGGGCCGGTCGCGGCGAGGACCTTCTCGGCCAGCGCCTGCAGCCCCTCGTCGAGGGTCAGCGCGAGCGGCTGTCCGGGGACGGCGTCGCGGCGGTAGAGCTCACGGCGCTCCCCGCCCTCCGCGGCCTCGTCGGAATCGTCGGACGGAAGGGCGTAGACGACCCGGCCGACGCTGCCGCGGAGCTGGTCGTCGTAGCGCGCCTGGAGGCCGGAGAGGCCGGCGATGTCGCCGCTGCGGTACTTGTCGGGGTCCTTCTCGACCATCTCGGCGGTGACCGGTCCGACCCGCCCCAGGATCGGCGCGGCGAAGTCGCGGCTGGGGGCGAGGGCGAGCTCGTCGTCGACGGTGTGGGCGCCCGCGATGCCCGCGAGCGCGTCTGCCAGCCCCGCCGGCTCCTCCCCCGCGCGGTAGGTGATCGCCTCGACGAAGGCGCGCGGACCGGCGGCGGTGACCGCCTTGACGTACGGCTTCACGTCGACGTCGACGAGCCTCGCGAGGGCCCGGGCGGACGCCGGCGCCTGGGCGACGTCGACGCGGGAGCGGTCGATCCCGACCCGGACCACCGCGCGCTCGGTCACCAGGACGGCCCCGTCGGCACCGGTGATGTCGCCGCGGTCGGTCGCCAGGGTGACGGCGTCGAGGGTCTCCCCCTCGGCCAGGTCGGGGGCGACGAGGTCGGGCTGCCAGACGACCTGCCACGCCTCGTCGTCGTCCGTCGCGGGACGGAGCTCGACGACGGTCTCGTAGGTCCACGGATCCGCGCCGTCGACGACCGCCCACGACCACGTGGCGCGCGCGGTGGAGGAGCCCTCGCTCTCCTCGACCTCGCCGATCTCGACCGTCGGCGCGAGCCCGTCCATGCCGGCGACGATCGCGCGATAGCTCTCCAGCACCTCGTCGGCGGACATGCTGCCGAAGGCGAGGGTGTCGAACGGGTTGGGGCCGTCCTCCTCCGCGTCCGTCGAGGCGGCGGCGACCAGCGCGCCCTCGAGCTGCGTGAGCGTCGCCTGCGCGGCGTCCCTCCCGTCGTCGCCGGAGCAGGCGCTCAGGGCGCCACCGAGCACGATGAGGGAGACGAGCGCTGCCGAGATCCGCCGCATGACGAAGGTTCTACCAGCCGCCCCCGTCACCCGTGTCCGGCGAGGAACCGGATGCCGCGCGTCGTACCGTCGACGATGTCGGAGACGTGCGCCTGGAAGCCCGGGCAGGTCGTGATGTCGTGGGCCCGGCACTCCAGGGCGTGCTGGGTCATGTGGCGCGACCGCTCGAGCTCGGCCTGCCGGCGGTCGAGCTCGTCGAGGTGGGCGCGCAGCGCGTCCCGGCGGCCGTCGACCGAGGCGTCGACGAGGGTGCGGATCTGGTCGAGGCTCATCCCCGACGCCTTGCTGGCGAGGATCGCGGCGACCCGGTACGCGTCGTCCTCGCCGTAGACCCGGCGCCCCGCCGAGTCGCGCGCGGGGCGCAGCAGGCCCTTGTCCTCCCAATGCCGCAGCACGTGGGTCTCGAGCTCGAACCGTGCGGCGAGCTCGCCCACGGACCACCGGATGCTCCGGGTACTTGACTTCATGTGAACATGAAGTCACACCCTGGAGCCATGATCAACTCCACCAGCGAGAACCACGTCTACGACGTCGCCGTGATCGGCGCCGGATCCGCCGGCCTCCAGGCCGCCCAGACCCTCGGCCGGATGCACCAGTCGACGATCGTCCTCGGCACCGACCGGTACCGCAACGACCCCACCGGCCACATGCACAACTTCCTCGGCCACGACGGCGCCCCGCCGGCCGAGCTGCGCGTGGCCGCCCGCAAGGACGCCGAGGCGTACGCCGACGTACGGTTCCTCGAGGCCGAGGTCACCCGGGTCTCCGGCGAGCTGGGGGCGTTCGTCCTCGAGATCGCCGGCGAGGTGGACGTGCGCGCCCGCCGGGTGCTGCTCGCCAGCGGCGTCCGCGACACGCTCCCTGGCATCCCCGGGATCGCCGAGAACTTCGGCGACCTGGTCGCACACTGCCCGTTCTGCCACGGGCACGAGTACGCCGGCACCCCGATCGGCATCCTCGGCGCCGGCCCCCATGCGGGCGCCATGGCGTCGATGCTCCAGCCGCTCTCCGCGGACCGTGTCGTGCTGACCCACGGCGAGACCCTCGACGACGCGACCCTCGCCCTCCTGGACCGCCTCGGCGCCACCGTCGTGACCGCCCCGGTCGCCGCCGTACGCCGTGAGGGGACCGGCTGATCGTCCGCCTGGCCGGCGGCGAGGAGCTCGCGCTCGGCGGGATGATCGTGAAGACCGACTGGCAGCAGGCGACGCCGTTCGCCGAGCAGCTCGGGCTGGAGATGTCGGAGCTGGGCGCCGTGCTCGTCGACGGCTTCGGCCGCACCGACGTCCCCGGCGTCTACGCCGCCGGTGACATGGCCCAGGGCCCCGGCGTCCCCATGCCGATGGCCGCGGTCCTCGTCGCCGCGTCCGCCGGGCTGGTCGCCGCCGCCGCGTGCGTGCAGGACGCCGCGCTGGCCCGGATCGCCTGAGCCACCGCCAAGCGGTCGTCTTGCCGCCAGGCGGCCTCGGGTGTCTCGAACTCGACCGCGCGGCCGGCAGCGTGTCGCCCGCGCGCAGCGCGTCGAGGCGTGCCCGCGGGCTGAGCGAAGCGAGCGCCCGCGCGGTGCGCCTCGACAGGCGACACGCTCGGCCCAAAGAGCTCAGTACCAGCCGGTGCGCTCGGAGTGCTCCCAGGCCTTCTGGGCGTTGCCGTACCGCGCGGCGATGTAGGCGAGCCCCCACCGGATCTGGGTCTCCGGGTTGGTCCGCCAGTCGGCGCCGACCACGGCCATCTTGGTGGCGGGCAGCGACTGGGGGATGCCGTAGGCGCCGGAGCGGGGGTTCTCGGCGAGGTGGTTCCAGCCGGACTCGCGCTGCCACAGCGCGTCGAGGTAGGGCCACTGGTCGGCGGGGAAGCCGAACTCGATCATCTCCCGGTAGCCGAGCGCCCGGTTCGAACCGGGGTCGACGGCGGCCGGCAGCGGGACCTGCGGGAGCTTCTTGGCGATCCGCTCGGCCCGCCGTGCCAGCTGGCGCATGATCTCGACGGTCGGTACGTCGGCGCGTGCGCCGGAGGGCGGCGGCGCGTCCGGTGACGTGGCCGGCGCGGTGGGCTCGGCGATGGCGCTCGTCGGCGGCGCGGCCGGCTCGGCGACCGGGTCGGAGGACTCGGCGCACGCGGCGCAGAGCAGCGCGGCCAGGGCCGCGATCCCCCACCGCACGGCGGTCATCCGTCGTGCTTGCGGGACTTCTTGGGCGGGCCGTAGTCGCGCTGCAGCTCGATCAGCTTGCCGCTGATCCGGGTCTGCTTGAGCCGCTCCCACGCGTCGTCGGGGAGCCGGGCGGGCAGCTCGACGATGGAGTAGTCGGACCGGATGGTGATCTTGCCGAAGTCGCGGCGGTCGAGGCCGCCCTCGTTGGCCAGCGCGCCCACGATCTGGCGCGGCTCGACCCGGTGCCGCTTGCCGACCTGGATCTTGTACGCCGTCAGGTTGCCCTGCCGCGGCCCGCGGTCCCGAGCGCCCCGGGCTCCCCGGTCGCCCCGGTCGCCGCGGTCCGGCCGGTCGTCGTACCGCTCCTTGCGGGGACGCCGCTCCGGCTCCGGCTCGGGCTCCAGCAGCAGCGGGGTGTCGCCCTGCAGCGCGATGGCGAGCGCGGCGGCCACGTCGGCCTCGGGCACGTCGTACTCACGGATGTAGTGACCGATGACGTCACGGAAGAACCCGAGCTCCGGCGACTCCAGGGCCGCGGTGATCTGGTCGTCGAACCGGCTCAGCCGCGACTCGTTGATCGCCTCGACACTCGGGAGCTGCATCTGCTCGAGGGTGGAGCGGGTGGCCTTCTCGATGTGCTTGAGCAGGTACCGCTCGCGGGGGTGATGAACGAGATCGCGTCGCCGCTGCGGCCGGCACGGCCGGTGCGGCCGATCCGGTGGACGTAGGCCTCGGTGTCGGTGGGGATGTCGTAGTTGAAGACGTGGCTGATCCGGGGTACGTCGATCCCGCGGGCCGCGACGTCGGTGGCGACCAGGATGTCGAGCTTGCCGTCCTTGAGCTGGTTGACGGTCCGCTCGCGCTGCGCCTGGACGATGTCGCCGTTGATGGCGGCGGCGCTGTAGCCGCGGGCGCGCAGCTTCTCGGCGAGGGTCTCGGTCTCGTTCTTGGTGCGCACGAAGACGATCGCGCCCTCGAAGTTCTCGACCTCGAGGATCCGGGTCAGCGCGTCCACCTTCTGCGGGTAGCTGACCATGAGGTAGCGCTGGCGGATGTTCTCCGCGGTGCGGGTCTTGCGCTCGATCGAGATCTCGACCGGGTCCTTGAGGTAGGTCTGGGACAGCGCGCGGATCTGCTTCGGCATGGTGGCCGAGAAGAGCGCGACCTGCTTGTCGACCGGGGTGTCGGCGAGGATCGTCTCGACGTCCTCGGCGAAGCCCATGTTGAGCATCTCGTCGGCCTCGTCGAGGACCAGGAAGCGCAGCTCGGTGAGGTCGAGCGTGCCCTTCTCCAGGTGGTCCATGATCCGGCCGGGGGTGCCGACGACGATGTGGACGCCGCGGCGCAGCGCGGAGAGCTGGACGCCGTACCCCTGGCCGCCGTAGACGGGGAGCACGTGGACGCCGCGCAGGTTGGCGGCGTACTTCTCGAACGCCTCGCACACCTGGAGCGCGAGCTCGCGGGTGGGCGCGAGGACCAGCGCCTGGGGGGGCTTCTGGGTCAGGTCGAGCCGGTCGAGGATGGGCAGCGCGAAGGCGGCGGTCTTTCCGGTGCCGGTCTGGGCCAGGCCCATCACGTCGCGGCCCTCGAGCAGGTGCGGGATGGTCGCGGCCTGGATCGCGGACGGCGACTCGTAGCCGATGTCCCGGAGCGCCTTGAGAATGCGGTCACCGAGGCCGAGGTCGGCGAAGGTCGGGGGCTGGTCCGCAGCGTCGGTTGCCTGGTCGCTCACCCGTCAAGGGTAGTGCCGTCAAGCGTGCGGGGCGTGATCCTCGTCGCGGTGCGCTGGGTCACGGAGGTTCGGACGCTCGCAGTCTGGTAGGGCTGGCACTTTGATAGGGATGTCCGTAATGCCACGGGGTGGCCATCCGCTCCAACCATCGGCACCCCGTCAAGCTCCGGACGACGAGAAAGAACTTCATGAGGCCTGACCCGACCCCCCGCCGCCCCGGCTCCTGCTCCGGCACCTGCTGGTCGCGGCGATCGCCGTCCTGCTCTGCACCTCCGGCCTCGTCGCCGGCCTCGCCGAGCCCGCGAGCGCCGCGCCCAAGCCGGCCAAGGTGAAGGGCGTCAAGCTCAAGAAGCCGACCGTCACCGGCGCGACCGCCTCCTTCAAGGTCAAGTGGAAGCGGGCGGCCCGCGCCACGACGTACAAGGTGAAGTGGAAGGTCCCGGGCGGCAAGCCCAAGAAGACCAAGACCCGCAAGACCTCCCACGTCATCGGCGGGCTGGCCCAGGGCGCGAACTACTGCGTGAAGGTGCGGGCGCTCAACGGCAAGCGGAAGGGCAAGTGGTCCAAGCAGATCTGCCGTACGACGCCGCGGCTCGACCCGGTGCAGCCGGTGTGGGTCGACCAGCAGCAGGTCCAGGGCGCGTCCGTCGCGGTCAACTTCCGCTGGAACGAGGTCGCCGGCGCGACGTCGTACGAGCTGGCCTACGTTCCGGGCGAGAAGGACATCCAGAAGCACAAGAAGAAGAAGGTCGTCACGGTCGGCGCGACCGGCACCGGCACGGTGAGCGTGCCGGTCGGCGGTCTCGATCCGAGCCAGACCTACTGCTTCCAGGTACGACCGTCCGGCCCGAAGGGCACGGGCGCGTGGGGCGTGGCCGGCTGCAAGTACACGACCCCGACGACCCGCGCCGCCGGCGGACCGCTGCAGGTCAACATGATGACCTGGAACATGTGCACCGCCGTCTGCACCGGCGTCCACGACTGGTCGCTGCGCAAGGCCGACGCGATCGCGCGGATCGGCCAGATCGCTCCCGACGCCGTGGCCACCCAGGAGTCGGGCCAGGCGATCGACGACTTCGACGCCATGCCCGACTACGACATGGCGTGCAAGGTCGGCGACGGAGCGCCCAACCAGCCCGGCCTCCCCGCCGGCGCGAAGAACCAGGGCCTGCTGATCAACAACGCCAAGTTCACCGTGATCGCCGGGACGGCGAACGGCTACCGCTTCCTGCCCGACACCCACGGCGGCTGCTGGGTCCGGGTCAAGGACAACGCGACCGACCGGGAGCTGATCCTCGCCAGCGTGCACCTGATCCAGCCCGCCGCCGGCTCGGACCAGCTCCGGCTCAACCAGATGGCGGCCTTCTGGAGCGCGATCCAGGCCGACCCGAGCACGACGGGTCTCCCGATCGTGCTGGCGGGCGACTACAACTCCGAGCGCAACCGGGCCCTCGACGGCCCCCGACAGCACCTGAACTTCTTCGGCTTCGACGACGCCTTCGACGTCGCCGAGCAGTACGCCTCCCTGCCGTACGTCAACTCGTTCAACAACTGGACCTACCCCGGGCCGATCTCCCTGCGCTGGGGAGCGCACGTCGACCGGGTCTTCGTCCCGCCGGGCGCGCGGGTGACGAGCTGGCGGATGGAGCAGCCGTTCGCCAACGGGCCCGGCACCCGCCAGCTCTCCGACCACTCCCCCGTCCGGGTCACCGTCGAGATCCCGTGAGCCCTGTGCCCCACGCGAATTCGTCGCGAATCCCCCGGTGTCGCGACAGATCCGCGTGGGGCGCGCTCACTCCACGGTGACGGACTTCGCGAGGTTGCGGGGCTTGTCGATGTCGTGGCCGAGCTCCTGGGCGGCGTGGTAGGCGAGCACCTGGAGCGGGACGGTCATCAGGATCGGGTCCAGCTCGCGCTCGTTGCGGGGTACGTCGATCCGGCCGGCCAGGGTGCCGTCGAGGTCGCCGAGGGCGACGCCCTCGTGGGTGACGACGACGAGCGGGCCGCCGCGGGCGGCGATCTCGTGGAGGGCGGCGACATTGCGCTCGACCAGCTCGTCGTCGGGGACGATCGCGACGGTGGGCACGTCCGGGGAGATGAGCGCGAGCGGGCCGTGCTTGAGCTCGCTGGTCTGGTAGGCCTCGGCGTGCCGGTAGCTGACCTCCTTGAACTTCTGCGCCCCCTCGCGGGCGACCGGGAAGCCGCGGACCCGGCCGATGAAGAACAGGCTCTCGGCCTCGGCGAGCCGCTTCGCGACGACGGCGAGCTCGGCCTCGGTGGCCAGCACCTGCTCGATCTGCTCGGGGATCCGGGTGAGGCCGGCGATGAGCCGCTTGCCGTCGGCGATGGACAGGTCGCGGACCCGGCCCAGCTGGACCGCGAGCATCGCGAACGCCAGGTACATATTGGTCAGCGCCTTGGTCGAGGCGACCGCGACCTCGGGCCCGGCGTGGAGGTAGATGCCGCCGTCGACCTGGCGCGCGATCGCGGAGCCGACCACGTTGACCAGGCCGATCACCCGCCCGCCCTTGCGCTGGATCTCCTGCACGGCCAGCAGGGTGTCGATGGTCTCGCCGGACTGGCTCACCGCGACGTACAGCGTGTCGGGCTCGACGATCGGGTTGCGGTAGCGGAACTCGCTCGCGGCCTCCGCGTCGGCCGGGATCCGGGCCAGCTCCTCGAGCAGCGAGGCGCCCATCTGGCCCACGTAGTACGCCGATCCGCAGCCGAGGATCTTGACCCGGCGGATCGCGCGCAGTTCGCGGGCGTCGAGGTTGAGGCCGCCGAGGTGGCCGGTGCCGAAGCGCTCGTCCAGCCGGCCGCGGAGCACCGCCTCGGCGCGCGCGGGCTGCTCGAGGATCTCCTTGTGCATGAACGAGTCGTGCTCGCCGGCGTCGTACGACGCCGGGTCGACGTCGACCTGGCTGGCCCGGCGGTCGGTGGCCGAGAGACCGGTCGCGTCCAAGCGGTACGTCGTGAACCCGCCCGCCGTGACCGTGGCCATCTCGCCGTCGTCGAGGTGGGCGACCGTGGTCGTGTAGCGCACGAGCGCGGCCAGGTCGGAGGCGACGTGCATCTCGTGGTCGCCGACGCCGACGATCAGCGGGCTGCCGTTGCGGGCCACCACGAGCCGGTCGGGGAAGTCGGCGTGGGCCACCGCGATGCCGTACGTGCCCTCCACCCGGCCGAGCGCCTCGGCGACGCGCTGCTCGAGGGTCTTCGCGGACGAGCGCGCGACCAGGTGGGCGAGCACCTCGGTGTCGGTGTCGGAGACGAGGACGACGCCGTCGTCGGCGAGCTCGGCGCGCAGCGCGGAGGCGTTGTCGATGATGCCGTTGTGGACGACGGCGACCCGCGCGGCCGCGTCGGTGTGCGGGTGGGCGTTGACGTCGTTGGCGGGGCCGTGGGTCGCCCAGCGGGTGTGCCCGATCCCGATCTTCCCCCCGAACCGCTTGGGCAGCCCGTCGGCGAGGTCCCGCACCCGCCCGGCCTGCTTGGCCACCCTGAGCCCGCTGCTCCCGAGGACCGCGAGCCCGGCGGAGTCGTAGCCGCGGTGCTCGAGGCGGGTCAGCCCCTCCACCAGCAGGGGTGCCGCCTGCTGGGTGCCGATGTAGCCGACGATGCCGCACATGTGCTGTCTCCTTCTCCGCAGCCTTCGCTGCCTACCGGCGCTGCCTACTAGTACCAGTGCGCCGACCTACCCGTAGATGATCCGGCGGAGTTGGCGCTCCGACAGGTCCGGCGCCGCGACCACGGTGGTCCGCAACTCCACGCGGAGCCGGGCGAAGATCGCGTCGTTCCGCGCGCCCTGCGTCCTCAGCTCCCCATGCCGCCGCCGGACCCAGGCCTCCACCGTCTCGTCGTGGAAGGCGAGGACGTCCTGGATCAGCCGGACGGCCTCCGCGGTGCCCAGGCCGGTGCTGTCCCGGACGTGCTGGAGGAGCCGCGGTTCGACGTGCACCGGGTGAGCGTGCACCCATCGCGCGCCTTTCTCAAGTTCCTGCCCGAAATCGGGCAGATCGGGGACGTTCGTCCCGTAGGACGCGGCGCGCACAGGAGGTGGAGCGCAGGTACGCCGTGGGGCCCTGTCACCACGCCGGAGTGGAGCGGAGAGCGGGAGAATCCCGCAATTCCGACCCGTCGAGTGGGGGACGTGCTATCTTGGTGAACACAAGGTGAACAGGAGGTGACCCATGACCGACACGAACATGACCACGACGCATCTCGAGATGCGCTGGCTGCCCGTGACCGGCGCCGACGGACGTACCCGGATGGAGGCCGTCTGGGTCGAGGTCGGCCAGCCCGCGGCCGCGCATTCGCACGCTGCCTGACGCACGCGACTCTTTCGGAAGCCGCCCCCCGATCCCGGGGGGCGGCTTCCGTCGTTCGCCGGACTTTCGTTCGCCGTGACCCAGGTCACGCCTTGTCCCGGAATGGTTGACGTGTCACCATTGGTTGTCGTCTTTGAAGATTCAACCAAACCGACCTTCCCAGGAGCGAGCAGACATGTCCGAAAGCGCAGCCCTCACCGACATCAGCGGCGACTACACCCTCGACACCGCGCACAGCCGCCTGGGCTTCGTCGCTCGGCACGCGGTCGTCACCAAGGTCCGCGGCCAGTTCACCGACTGGAGCGCGACGGCCCACATCGACACCGCCGACCCCGCGGCCTCCTCGGTCAGCCTCACCATCAACCCGGCCAGCGTGAGCACCGGCGCCCCCGACCGCGACGGCCACCTGACCTCCGCCGACTTCTTCGACGTCGCGAACTTCCCGGAGTGGAAGTTCGTCTCCACCGAGGTCAGCCGCGACGGGACCGACTGGACCATCACCGGCGACCTCACCATCAAGGACGTGACCAAGCCGGTCACCATCGAGTTCGAGGAGAACGGCTCGGCCAAGGACCCGTTCGGCAACATCCGGGTCGGCTTCGAGGGCGACGTCACCGTCAACCGCAAGGACTGGGGCCTGACCTGGAACGCCGCGCTCGAGACCGGCGGCGTCCTCGTCTCCGAGAAGATCAAGCTCGAGTTCGACATCTCCGCGATCAAGAACGCCTGATCCCCGCAGCTCCCGCGTCCATCGCGTGCCGGCACCCGGGTGAGTCGTCCAGACTGACCCGGGTGTCCGCCTTCTCCCTGCCTGCCGGCCTCGCCACCCGCCCGCTCGCCCTCGCCGACGCCGCGGCGGTCGCCGACCTCATCGCCGAGCAGGAGCGGTACGACGCCGGGAGCGCCGAGATCGAGGAGGCCGACCTGCTGGCGGACTGGCAGCGGCCGTCGTACGACCTCGGGGCGAGCTCGGTCGGGATCCTCGACGGCGACCGGATCGTGGGGTACGTCGAGCACCTGGGGGAGGAGCGGTACGACGCGGCGGTGCTGCCGGCGTACCGCGGACGCGGGATCGGCACCTGGCTGGCGCACTGGGTCCAGGACCTGGCCCGGCGTCGCGGGATCGCGGTGCTCGGGATGCCCGTCGTCGAGGGCTCGGCGGGCGACCGGCTGCTGACGGCGCTGGGCTACCACGTGCGCTGGACCAGCTGGGTGCTGCGCCTGCCCGAGGGCGCGCGGATCGAGGAGCGGCCGCTGCCGCCGGCGTACGTGCTGCGCCCGGCGACGCCAGCGGACCACGAGCAGGTCTGGACGGTCACCGAGGACGCCTTCCTGGAGTGGTCGGCGCGCGAGCGCGCCACCCTCGCCGACTTCGGCGCCCAGGTGTGGGGCCGGCCGGGCTTCGAGCCGTGGCACCTGCAGGTCGTCACCGCCCCGACGGCCGGGTGGTCGGCGTCGCCCACGTCTGGAACAGCACCGCGAACGACGCCACGGAGACCTACGTGTCGAGGCTGGCCGTCGTGCCGGAGCAGCGCGGCCGCGGGCTGGCGCAGGCGCTGCTCGTCGCCGCCTTCGCCGCCGGCCGCGAGCGCGGCGCGACGTCCTCCAGCCTGTCCACGGACTCCCGCACCGGCGCCCTCGGGCTCTACGAGAGGGTCGGCATGCGTCCCGACTCCACCTGGCTGCACCGCGCCGTCGCCCTGACCGGCCCCACTGACGGATAGGGTCGCGGGCATGGGCGAGGTGTTCGCGGGGCGCTACGAGCTGCTCGACCCGATCGCCGCGGGCGGCATGGGCACCGTGTGGCGGGTGCTCGACCGCACGGCGGGCGAGCTGAAGGCCGCCAAGATGCTCCGGCAGGCGGACGCGGCGATGCTGCTGCGGTTCGTGCGGGAGCAGTCGGTGCGGATCGACCACAGCCACGTCGTGACGCCGCAGTCCTGGGCGGGCGTGGACGACCGCGTGCTGTTCACCATGCCGCTCGTCCGCGGCGGCTCGGTGTCGGGGCTGATGAGGCGCCACGGCGGGACGCTGCCGCCGCGCTGGATCGCCGTGCTGACCGACCAGACCCTGCAGGCGCTGGAGGCGGTGCACACGGCCGGGATCGTCCATCGCGACATCAAGCCCGGCAACCTGCTGCTCGAGCCGACCGGCCGGGGTCGGCCGCACCTGCGACTGACCGACTTCGGCATCGCCGTCCCCAGCGACGAGCCGCGGCTGACCCATGTCGCGATGGTGATCGGCACGCCGGGCTACATCCCGCCCGAGCAGTACCGCGGCGCCGACCCCGACCCGAGCGCCGACATCTACGCGCTCGGCGTCGTCGTGCTGGAGATGCTCACCGGCACCCGGCCGGCCGCCGACGGCGAGCCGGCGCCGATCGACGTCGCGCCGCTGCGCACCGGCGTCGCCGAGCACGACGCGATCCTCGACGTGGTCGCCGCCGCCACGGCGTACGACGCCGCCCGGCGCCCCAGCGCCGCGGAGCTGCGCGCCCACCCGGCGCTCCAGGGGCTGGTCGCCCGCTGGGACGACCCGGCGCTGGGCGACGGGATCGAGGTCGTCGACGAGTACCCCGCCGAGCCCCCGCCCCCGCCCCGGAGCGGGAGCCGACGCCCAGCCGACCGACCGCGCCGTACCCGCCCCCGACCGCGCAGCTCGGCACCGCCGTGCTGCCGCCTCCCCCGCCGCCACCGCCGACCGCCGCCGTCACGGTGGTCGGTCCGCCGACCGCGCGGCGCGCGCCCAAGGACGCCTACGCGCTCCTCGGCGTCGGCACGATCGGGTTGGTCGTCGCGCTGCTCCTGCTGCTCCTCTAACGGCGGGCGCGCAGCCGGACCAGGCCGGCGCCCAGGCACGCGAGGCTGGCGGCGCCGAGCCCGAGGCCGGCCCACCGCCGGCCGGTGAGCCAGCCGTCCTCGCCGCCGACGGGGCTGCCGGACGCGACCGCGGCGAAGGTGCCCTCGCCGACCAGGAACGGCCGCTCCGGGGCGTAGCCCTCCAGGCTGGTCTTCTTGTCCTGCGAGACCACCACCCCGTCGTACGACGGCGCGTCGGCGGCCGCGCCGGTGCTGACGGCGACGGTGACCGTCACCGGGATGTCGACCGGGTCGCGGTCGGCGCTCTCCGGGAGCGGGGAGACCGCGAGCGAGACCCAGTAGTCGCCGGGGAGCCGGCCGTTGACCTGGCGGACCGGGAAGCCGGAGGCGACGAGCACGGTGGGGTCGCGGTCCTCGCTCGGCGCGCGGTAGTCGCCGGTGGAGGAGTCGTCGGAGCCCGACTCGGTGTAGCGCAGGCGGCCGCGCAGCGGGTCGACGAGGTGCAGGGTCAGGGTCGGGCCGCTGTAGGCGAAGGTCTCCTCGTCCTCCGCGGCGGGCACGTCGACCCGGACCACCGGGTGGTCGCCCCAAGCCAGCGGGAGCCGCCACAGCTGTTCGGCGCCCTCGGTGATCGTCGTCTCGACCGTCACCGCCTCGGACCGCGCGTCGAGCTCGGGGGCGTCGGCGAAGGACGCCGCGCCCTCCAGCTCCCGCGGCTCGCCCGCCGTCGGCACGTCGTACGACGGCGCGTCGTCGGCCTCCGCGGCGTCGTCGCCGGAGGACGGCGCCTCCTCGACCACCTTGATGACATAGGGCAGGTCGGTCGTGGCCGAGCCGTACCCGCGGTCGACCTTGATCTGCACGGTCGCGGCGGACCGGCAGACGTCGTCCTTGCTCCCGACGACGATCCGCGTCCCGATCACCGCCTGCGGCACGCTGCTCTCGGCGGAGTCGTTCTCGTCGCCGCAGCCCTGGAGGTCCTTCGCATCCGCGACGGCGACGCCGGCCTGGACCCGGATGCCGTCGCCGCCGGCGCCCTGCGGCGCGCCGAGCACGCCGATGTGGACCCGGCTGCCGTTGATCCGGCGCTGGTAGCTGAAGTACTGCGCGTACGACGGCGACAGGGTCGAGCGCCACAGGCCGGGCGCCAGGTCGGTCGGGTTCGGCTCGTCGGTGCTCGCCTTCGCCGGCAGCGGCTCGCCGCCGAGGTCGACGCCGGTCGCAGCCGCCGCCGCGCCGTACCCGGTCGTCAGGGCCAGCCAGGCCAGGCAGGTGGCGCCGGCGAGCCAGACCAGGTGGACGGGAGCGCGTCGCGGACTCACGCCCGAAGCCTATGAGATCGCGCGGCGACCCAACCGGACCGGCTCGTCGTGCGTCCTCACCTGTGCACCCACCCGGAGACATCTACCGGCGACCGCACACGAGGAGGATGGCCACCATGCCGCTGCTGACATCTCGGGGCCCGACGGACGAGCAGTTCGCCGAGCTGGTCCACGCCTCCTGGCCGAGCCTGTACCGCACCGCCGTGCTGCTGGTCCGCGACCACGCCCTCGCGGAGGACCTGGTGCAGACCGCCCTGGCGAAGACGTACAGCAACTGGTCGGGGATCCGGGACGTCGGCGCGGCCCGCGGGTACGCGCGACGGGCGCTGGTGACGACGGCGACGAGCTGGTTCCGCCGCCGCTCGTTCCACGGGGAGCGGCCGACCGCGGAGCTGCCCGAGCCGGTCACCGACCACGACCCGCGTGGGGCCACCGGCGACCGGATCGACCTCCTGGCGGTGCTCGCCCAGCTCCCGCCGCGGCAGCGGGCGGTCGTGGTGCTGCGCTTCTACGACGACCTGTCCGTCGACGACACCGCCGAGCTGCTCGGCATCAGCGCCGGCACGGTGAAGAGCCAGACGTCCGCGGCGCTGGCCGGGCTGCGCCGGCTCCTCGACGCCGACGTCGACGTGTCCGTCCCCCACCCGGACGCACCCGCGATCGCGGCGCAGGGCCGCGCGCGTCGTACCCGGCGCCGGGTCGCGGCGGTCGCCGCCGCCGTCACCGCCGTCGTCCTGCTCGCCGCCGGCGGCATCGTGGTCCGCGGGCTCGGCGACGACAGCCGCGAGTCCCAGGTCACGGGGCGCGAGGCCACCGACGTCTACCAGGAGTACGCCGGCTGGGGCGCCTGGGCCACCGGCCGAGAGCTGACGATCGGCGCCACCACCGTCACGCTGGACGGGCCCCCCCAGCCGCTGGTGCAGACCTCGATGGGCGTCGTGGCCCGGCAGGTCGACGACTCCGGCGCGGTGCACTTCTCGCTGATCGGGCCCGAGGGCATCGAGCGGAAGCTGTCGATCCCCGCGTCGGCGCCCACGATCGACGGGGACCCGAACGGGACCCGGGTCGCGTGGCTGGAGACGGGCACCGATCTGGGCACCGTCCACGTGTGGGACGTCGTCGACGACCGCGAGGTCGGGACGGCGACCGTGCCGCTGCCGGGATCCACACCCGAAGGCGGGCGCACGGTGCTCCAGCCCGTGGTGCTGGAGCGCGCCTACGTCTACGTGCGCACGGACCAGGGGACGACCCATCGCGTCGAATGGGCCACCGGCGACACCGTCGACCTGCCCTACCGCGTCGCCTCCAGCCGCACCGGCATCACGGTCACCGCCGACGACACCGGCACCTGGCAGGTGATCGACAGCGCGAGCGGCACCGTCATCCGCACGCTCGGCCGGCGCCTGGAGTCCGTCACGGTCTCGCCCGACGGTCGCAGCCTGCTCGTCGTCGAGGACGGGGCCGACGGACCCGAGGCGCACGTCGAGCCCTACGACAGCGACGAGCGGACCGCGCTGCCCGGCATCGGCCCGATCAGCACCTGGACCACCGACGGCCACGTGATCGGCCAGCCCGACGGCGAGCGGGCGCTTCGCCGGTGCTCCATCGGCGGCGACTGCGAGGACCGCGACGTGCCGGGACTCGACGACGAGAGCCCGCTGCTCCTGGTCGCGGACTACCTGATGGTCGGCTGATCCCGCATCACGTCGCGGGCGAGCAGCGCGACGTGCAGCGCGAGCACGTTCTCCGGGTCGGCCAGGTCGATGTCGAGGATCTGGCCGATCCGGTGCAGCCGGGCGTACAGCGCCGGCCGGGAGATGTGACAGGTCTCGGCGGCGCGCACCTTGCTGCCGCCGGCGCGGCAGTAGGCCGCCAGCGTGCGGGTCAGCTGCTCGCCGGTCTGCGCGTCATGGGCCAGGAGGGTGCCGAGCTCGCGCTCGACGTACTGCTGGACGCGCGGGTCGTGCCGCAGCAGGTGGAGCAGGCCGCGCAGCCTCAGGTCGTAGAGCCGGACCGCGCGCGGCGGGTCGGTGGGGACCGTCGAGTCCGCCACGACGAGCGCCTCACGGATGCTGCCGCCCGCGCCGTCGACGTCCTCGACCGGGGAGCCGGCGCCGACGACGAGCCGGGCGCCGGTCCGCGCGAGCCGCTGGACCAGCCGGTCGACGAGGGCGTCGCCGGCACCGGGTGCGTGGGCGACCAGGGCGACCACGCGCTCGTCGTCGACGGGGCCGACCGATCCGCTGGCACGACGGATCCGCAGCTCGTCGAGCAGGTCCGAGGCCACGCCGCGCAGCTCGCCGGCATCGCCCCCGGGCAGGCGGACCACCAGGCCGGTGACGTGGCGGCCCTTCCAGCGCAGGCCGAGGGAGGTGAGCCGGGAGGCGAGATGCGGTACGTCGACCCCGGCGGCGAGCTCGGTCAGCAGGGTGCGGTGCGCCTGCAGCTCGAGGCTCTGGGCGTCGCGGTCGATCAGCCGGCCCATCGCCAGCGCGGTCGCGCCGCGCTCGAGCAGCATCCGCTGGCGAGGCGTGGCGCCCCCGTCGACGCCGTCGACGCCGTCGGCACCGCCGGCGCTGTCGGCGCTGTCGGCGAGCAGCACCAGCCGCCCGAACCGGCCCGGCTCGGGACCGACGTCGACGGCCTGCCAGCCGTCCGCGCCGGCGCGCCGGCTGCTGCGGGAGCGCCGCTCCCAGTCGCCGATCACGGCGTCGTGGTCGCGCCCGGCGGTGTTGTAGGCGATGACGTGGTGGACCAGGTTCTCGAACACCACCGGCCGGTCCGCCATCTCGGCCACCAGGTCGACCACCTGCTGCGGCCGGGCCCGGCCGAGCGTGAGCCGGGTGAACGCGCGGTGCGCCTCCTCGGAGGCCTCCAGCTCGGCGAGATGGGCGTTGACGACGATCCGGTGCACCGCCTGGGTGACCGCGACGAACGAGGTCTCCCGGCGGAGGGCGACCAGTGGCAGGCCCTGCTCCTCGGCCGCCGCGACCAATGCGGGTGGGAGCGCGTCGGTGTAGCGGCGGCCGAGCTCGATCGCCAGGCCGGCGATCCCGGCGTCGCCGACGCCGACCAGCCCGTCGACGTACCGGCGCAGGGCGCGGGGCGACGACGGCAGCGCGATGCCGGTGTTGAGCAGGAGCTCGTCGCCGCTGAGCAGGTCGGCGATGTCGCTGAGCTCGCTGACGTGCACCCAGCGCACCGGCCGCGCGAGGTGGTCGCGGCCGGCGACCACGACCGGGTCGCCGCGCTGGAGCTCGGGCAGCGCGAGCACGTCGGCGAGGGTCGGCAGCACGACTCGGCTCCTTTACAGGCTGTCCATCCCATCCGGGAATCAGAGACAGTCTGGCACTGGTCGTCGGCGGGTGCGCTGCCTACGGTCGCGACCATGACCGCGACCCCCATCCCCCACTGGCTCGACGGCGCCCGCACGGACGTCGAGGGCGCCCGCACCGGCGACGTCTTCAACCCCGCCACCGGCGAGGTCACCGGGCAGGTCCGACTCGCCGACGCCGCGCTCGTCGACCGCGCGGTGGCGTCCGCGACCGCGGCGGCGGCCGCCTGGCGGCGTACCTCGCTGGCGACCCGGACCCAGGTGCTCTTCGCCTTCCGGGAGCTCGTGCGCAGCCACGCCGACGAGCTGGCCGCGGCGATCACCGCCGAGCACGGCAAGGTCCTCGACGACGCGGCCGGCGAGGTGGCCCGCGGCCTCGACAACATCGACTACGCCGTCGGCATCGCCGAGCACCTGCGCGGCTCGTTCTCCTCCGAGGTCGGCACCGGCGTCGACGTCCGCTCGATCCGCGAGCCGCTCGGCGTCGTCGCCGGCATCACGCCGTTCAACTTCCCGGTGATGGTGCCGCTGTGGATGTGCGCCAACGCGATCGCGACCGGCAACGCGTTCATCCTCAAGCCGAGCGACCGCGACCCCTCCCCCTCGCTGCTGCTCGCCGAGCTGTGGAAGCGCGCGGGCCTGCCCGACGGCGTCTTCACCGTGCTCCAGGGCGACGCCGGCACCGTGCAGGAGCTGCTCGCCCACGACGGCGTCGCGGCGATCAGCTTCGTCGGCTCGACGCCCGTCGCGCAGGCGGTGTACGAGGCCGGCACGGGCGCCGGCAAGCGGGTCCAGGCCCTCGGCGGCGCGAAGAACCACATGATCGTGCTGCCCGACGCCGACCTCGGGATGGCCGCCGACGCGGCGGTCTCGGCGGCGTACGGCTCGGCCGGCGAGCGCTGCATGGCCGTCTCCGTGCTGGTCGCGGTCGGCGACGTCGGCGACCGGCTGGTCAAGGAGATCGAGTCGCGCGCCCACGACATCGTCGTCGGCGACGGGACCGCCGCCGGCACCGGCATGGGGCCGCTCATCACCGCGGCGCACCGCGACCGGGTCGCCGGGTACGTCGACGCCGGCGGCGCCGCGGGCGCGACCGTGGTGCTGGACGGGCGGCGTACGACGCTGCCGGAGTCGGGCTTCTTCCTCGGCCCCTCGCTGCTCGACCACGTCGGCGAGGAGATGTCGGTCTACCGCGACGAGATCTTCGGCCCGGTGCTGTCGGTCGTGCGCGTGGAGACCTTCGACGAGGCGATCGCGCTGGTGAACCGCAACCCGTTCGCCAACGGCGTCGCGCTGTTCACCCGCGACGGTGGCGCCGCGCGGCAGTTCGAGCGCGACATCGAGGTCGGCATGGTCGGCGTCAACGTCCCGATCCCGGTGCCGGTGGCGCACTACTCGTTCGGCGGGTGGAAGTCGTCGCTGTTCGGCTCGCACCACATGTACGGCGCCGAGGGGATCGAGTTCTTCACCCGGGCCAAGGTGATCACCTCCCGGTGGCCCGATCCGGCGACCTCGAAGGTCGACCTCGGCTTCCCTCGGAACCGGTGAGCGCGATGAGCACGGAGACCACCGGGACGCGCGGCGTGGAGGCGGTGATCGCCGACGACCGCGCGCACGTCTTCCACTCCTGGTCCGCGCAGGACCGGATCAGCCCGCTGCCCATCGCCGGCGGCGAGGGCTCGTGGTTCTGGGACTACGACGGCAAGCGCTATCTCGACTTCTCCTCCCAGCTGGTCAACCTCAACCTCGGCTACCAGCACCCGGCGCTGGTCGCCGCGATCCAGGAGCAGGCGGAGCGGCTGTGCATGGTGCAGCCCGCCTTCGCCAACGACGTGCGGGGAGAGGCCGCGCGGCTCATCGCCGAGCGCGCGCCGGGCTCGCTGGACCACGTGTTCTTCACCAACGGCGGCGCGGAGGCCAACGAGAACGCCGTGCGGATGGCGCGGCTGCACACCGGGCGGCACAAGGTGCTGTCGACGTACCGCAGCTATCACGGCGCGACGGCGGGGTCGATCGCGCTGACCGGCGACCCGCGGCGGTGGGCGTCGGAGCCGTCGATCCCCGGCGCGGTGCACTTCTGGGGCCCTACCCGTACCGCTCGGCCTTCCACGCCACCTCCGAGGCGGAGGAGGGCGCGCGGGCGCTGCAGCACCTGGCCGACACGATCATGGTCGAGGGACCGTCGACGATCGCGGCGATCGTGCTGGAGACCGTGGTCGGGACGAACGGCGTCCTGGTGCCGCCGCCGGGCTACCTGGCCGGCGTACGGGAATTGTGCGACCGGCACGGCATCCTGCTCGTCGCCGACGAGGTGATGGCGGGCTTCGGCCGGTGCGGCGAGTGGTTCGCCGTCGACCGCTGGGGCGTGACGCCGGACCTGATCACTTTCGCGAAGGGCGTCAACTCCGGTTACGTGCCGTTGGGTGGCGTGCTGATCTCCGAGCCGGTCTTCGACACCTTCCGCGAGCGGGCCTACCCCGGCGGCCTCACCTACTCCGGTCACCCGCTGGCCTGTGCGGCCGCGGTCGCCTCGATCGGGGTGATGGCGGACGGTGTGCTCGACCACGTGCGGACGATGGGCGCCGAGGTGATCGGTCCGGGCCTCGCGGAGCTGGCGGAGAGGCACCCCTCGGTCGGCGACGTACGCGGCCTCGGGGTGTTCTGGGCGGTCGAGCTGGTCCGGGACCGGGCGACCCGCGAGCCGCTCGTGCCCTTCAACGCCGCCGGCGCCGACGCCGAGCCGATGACCCGCTTCGCCGCCGCCTGCAAGGAGCGCGGCCTGTGGCCCTTCGTCCACTTCAACCGCACCCACGTGGCCCCGCCCTGCACCACGTCGCGGGACGAGCTCCTCGAGGGGCTCGCGATCCTCGACGCGGCGCTGGACGTGGCGGACGAGTACTACACGGGGGGAGCCTCGCTGTAACACGTGGTTCGCCTGCCTACCGGGGGCGCGCCTGCTGTAACACGTAGTCCGCTTGCCTAGCAGCCGCACGACCTCGCGAAACCACCCCTGGGACGGGCTGCTACCGCAGGCATGGGGCTGCTAGAGCAGCGAACTACGTGTTACAACGCCGGGCGCCGGCCCACCGGAGCGCCTGAGGGCCGACCGCGCCGAGCCAACCACCGATCCGGGTGGATCAGCTTTCGTCGTCGCCGGTGTTGTCGGCGGCGCCGGCGTCGTCCGTGTCCGTGTCCACGTCGGCGTCGTCGGTCACCTGCTGCGGGCCGTCGGCGAGGATGCCGTACAGGCTGCGGCGGGCATCGACGAGGACGCCGACGGCGGCCTGCCGCTGGGCGTCGGAGCCGGCGGTGACGATCTGCCACACCGCGCTCATGACCTGACCGATCTCGGCCTTGATGTCGGCGTGGCCCTGGTCGACCGCGCCGCCCTGCGCCCGCTCCCGGTTCCGGTCGAAGGGCACCCAGACGGCAGCGAGCTCGTCGGCGTGCTCCTCGCACCAGGTCGCGCCCTTGGCGGTGAGCCGCATGGCGCGGCGGCCGCGGGCCTCGTCGATCTCGACGAGCTCCTCGTCCTGGAGCTGCTGGACGGTCGGGTAGACCGAGCCGGGGCTCGGCTTCCACACGCCGCCGCTGCGGTCGGTGATCGCCTGGATCACCTGGTAGCCGTTCGGCGACTCCTCGCGCTGGTTGGCGTCGCGGAGCACGTCGAGGATGGCGGAGCGGACGTCGCCGCGCCGGACCCGCGGGCCGCGGCCCGGCTCGGGCCGGCCCATGCCGAACAGGCCGGCCAGCCACGGCGGCGGCATGCCCGGGCCACCGGGGCCGCCGGGGCCGAAGCCGGCGCCGCCGTGGCGTCCCCGGCCGCGGCCGGGCTCATTCCACTCGCCCCAGCCACCCCAGGCGCCCCAGGGTCCGGGGCCGTAGCCGCGGTTGCGGCGCTGGAAGCCGCGGGGCTCGGAGCGACCCCAGGGGTCGCGGTCGTCGTACTGACGGAAGTTCTCGTTGTGGCGTCCCATGTCGGGACCTCCTTCGGTGTCGGGGGCCTCGTGGGCCCCGGTCTGAGTTCGAGATATCGCGGAACAGTTCGTGTTCGTATCGCGATATATCGCAACTGTACGCCGACCTTCGCCACCGCGCAAGGCCGCGCCGGATCAGCGCGCCAGCCAGGCGGCGTACGCGTCGAAGGAGAACGGCCGGCCGAGGAAGTCGGCGACCAGGTCGGCGGCGTCGCGCGAGCCGCCGGGGACGAGGACGGCGTCGCGGTAGCGGTGCGCCGTGTCGACGGCGGCCGCGGCGAACAGGTCCCCGGTGTCGTCCGGATCGAAGGCGCTGAACATGTCCTTCGCGATCACCAGCGACCACATGTAGGTGTAGTAGCCCGAGCTGTAGCCGCCGAGGTGGCCGAAGCTCGCGAACATGTGGGTGCCGGGCAGGTACGGCAGGGCGGCGTACCTCGCCTGCAGCTCGACCATCCGGTCGGTGAGGTCCGGGGCGTCGTCGCCGTGGACCCGGTCGGCGTGGAACCAGTACGACATCGCGGCGTAGAACATCTGGGTCCGGGCGTAGATGCCCTTGCCGGAAGCGGCTGCATCGCGCATCGCGGCGACCAGCTCGGCCGGGATCGGCTCGCCGGCGGCGTCGGTGGCGAAGGTGCGGAGCACGTCGGCGTGCCAGGCCCACTCCTCGAGCATCTGGCTCGGCGCCTCGACGAAGTCCCACTCGGTGGCGACGCCCGCGAAGCGGTGCCACGCACCCTGCCCGCCGAGCACGTGGTGCAGCAGGTGGCCGAACTCGTGGAACAGCGTGACGACGTGGTCGTGCTCCATCAGGCCACGGGAGAAGTTGCAGACCAGCACGCCCTCCGGCAGCTGCTCGCCGGCAACCCCGGCGGCGAGGGTGAACTGCGCGGCGTGCTTGTACTTGCCCTCGCGCGGGTGCAGGTCGAGGTGGATCCGCCCGATCCGCTCCGGCTCGCCGTCGCGGAAGACGTCGTACGTCGTGACGTCCTCGTGCCACGCGGGTACGTCGACCGGCGTGTAGCGCAGGCCGAACAGCCGTCCGGTCACCTCGAGCAGTCCGGCGCGGACCTTGCCGAAGTCGAAGTAGGTGCGCACCCGCTGGGAGTCGACGTCGTACCGCTCGGCACGGACCAGCTCGGCGTAGTGGTTGTAGTCGTAGCCCGGCACCTCGACGGCGTCGGGGTGGTCGCGGCGATAGCGCTCGAGCAGCTGGGCGAGGTCGCGGCGCATCGGCCCCTCGGCGGCCGCGACGATCTTGTCGATGAACGCGGGGATGGCCGGCCCGTCGCCGATCATCTTCACGTCGGCGTCGTACGACGGCCAGTCGGCGTACCCGACGGTCGTGGCCAGCTCGTGCCGGAGCGCGAACAGCTCGGTGAGCAGCGGCTCGGTCGCCGGCCAGCCCCGGTCGAGGAAGGCGACGGTGATCGCGCGGCGGACCTCCTGATCGCGGACGAACATCCGCACCGGCATCGAGTCGGGGTAGTCGGTCGTGACGGTGACCATGCCCTCGTCGTCGGCCGGGTGGGCGGCCAGCCAGTCCTCGGGCATGCCGGCGAGCTGTTCGGGCGTGACCCGGATGGTGCGGACGTCGTCGCGGATCACCCGGCCGAACTCCTGGTCGAGCTCGGTGATCCGCTCCCGGACGGCCGCGATCCGCTCGCGGGTCGCCTCGTCCTTGTCGACGCCGGAGCGGCGGAAGTCGTCGCGCACCTTGGCCAGCAGGCGCGCCGCCTCGGGATCGTCGGCGACCTGCGCGTCGTCGATGGCCGCGAACACGTCGTACAGCGCGCGGTCCAGCCCCCACGCCGTCCCGATCCGCTGCGCCTCCTGCTCGGCGGCGTCGGCCAGGTCGCGGACCTCGGCCGACGGGTGCACGTTGCCGAAGAGGGAGCCCACCGCGGCGGCGTTGCCCAGGTGGCCGGCGGCCCGGTCCCACTGGCGCAGCACCTCGCGCGGATCGGAGGGCGGCGCCTCCCGCAGGGCGTCGACGAGCTCGGCCGCCCGCGCCAGCTCGTCCTCGGTCCGCGCCCGGAACCAGGCCGGCCAGTCGTCGTACGAGGTCGGCAGGGCCAGCGGCTCGGGCGTCATGCCGCAAAGCCTAGGGACTCAGCCGGCCCGCTTCGCCACGAACGCCTCGGTCGCCCGGCACCGGTCCGGCCCGCTGTAGCGGAAGGTCGCCTTGACCTTCTTGCCGGAGGCGCGTCCCTCCAGGGTGGCGGTGTAGAGGTCGCCCTTGTCGGTGACGTCGATGACGCCGGACTTCGGCAGCTTGAACGTCGGCATGTCGTACCAGTTCATCGTGTACGTCGGGAAGTCCGGGTACCCGCCGCAGGTCGTCTGGGTCCGGACCCGGAAGCCGACCACCTTGCCGCGCTTGACCCGGAAGGTGACGCTCTTGTCCTTGCTGCGGTACGTGCCCGCGCGCAGCGCCGGCGGCGCCTTGGCCGGCTTCACCTTCACCGTCGTCGACGCCGCGGCCGCGCCGCTGGAGACGACGAGGTTCAGCTTGCCCTTGGCCCTCTTCTTGAGCTTGACCTGGACCTTCACGGTACCGGTGGAGTTGGGATAGAGGTCGTAGGAAAGCGATCCGGGCCGCACCTTGACGCCCTTGCCCGAGCCGCTCACCGTGAGGTTCTTCGCGATCCCGGCGCCGGTGTTCCTGACCTCGACGTCGACCTTCGTCCACACGCCCGGGACCAGCTTGAGCTTCGGCTTGCCGAGGAGGGCGACCGACGTCACCTGGAGCGCGGGCTGGGCGTACTCGGGGTGGAGGGTGCCGCCGAGCAGGTCGTAGGTCGTGGGGCTGCTGGTGAGGTCGCTGGCGACCGCAGCGAAGGCGCAGTCGTAGTCGTCGAGCAGCCACTCGCTGGTGCTGGAGAGCGTGTACGTCGCGCCGGACCTGCTCCAGCCCGCGCTCGGCGCGGGATAGGTCTGGGTGTGGTACTCGATCAGGCCCTCGCACTTGCCGGCGCTGTCGTACTCACCGATCGTCAGCCGGAGGTACGCGTTCTGCGCGGACGTCGGCGCGGCCTTGAGCGCGACGGTCGCGGTGGTCAGGTCCTGGTCGCGCACGACACGCACGGACGCGCTGCCCAGCTGCCGGGCCGCCGGAGTGCCGCCGGGCGGCAGACCGGACGGGCGGTTGGTCAGGCTGCCGGACACCGCGATCACCTTGCCGTCGGCCTGGGCCGGCGGAGCCGCGGCCAGCGATCCGGCGAGGGCCAGGCCGGCCACGGTCAGCAACGAGGTGAGGATCCGGGCGCGCATGTCCCTCTACCTGTCGCAGGTCCGCGCGTCCTAAACCTTCGGTCAGAACCGGCGGCGCAGCCGCAGCCGCCAGGGACGGCCGTCGGGGTCGTGCAGCAGTCGGTACGACGGCGCGGCGACCGCCTGGCGGAGCAGCGGCAGCGCGGGCGGGGCGATCCGGCGCAGCCGGCCGGGCGGTCGCGGCCCGCGGCGGCCGCCGGCATGCCAGGCGTCGAGGGCGGCGGCGTGCTCGGCGTACCGGGCGAACAGGTCGGCCGCGGTGCGGCAGTCGGCCATCAGCGCCTCGAGGTCGGCCAGGTCGGCGTCGGCGGGCAGCTCCCCTCGAGCCGGTCCAGGTGCTCGGCGGCGAGTCGCAGCCGGAGCCGGCGCGCGTACGACCCGTCACCGAGGTCGACCACGGCGGCGGAGAGCTCGGAGTCGTTGGTCCAGGAGCGGCGGCAGAAGTTGTCGGAGCCGACGGTGGCCCAGGCGTCGTCGAGGACGCACACCTTGGCGTGCACGTAGACCGGCGTGCCGGCGCGGTTCTCCAGTCCGTAGACGGCGACCCGCTCGGGCGCCGTCGCGACCAGCCGGCGCAGCGCGCGCATCCGGCCCAGCACCTGCGGATCGCGGCGGAACCAGCCGTCCTGGTCGGGGAACAGCGGCAGCACCGCGACGAAGTGGAGGCCCGGATGCTCGACCAGGGCGCCGGCGAGGACGTCGCTCATCTGCTCGCCCCAGAGGAACTGGTCCTCCAGGTAGACCAGCGAGCGGGCCCGGTGCAGGGCCTTCGTGTACCCGCGGGCCACCGACCGCTCGCCGTCGGGCGCGAAGTCGTAGGACCAGCCGGGACCGAGCCGCGGATAGGTCCGCAGCAGCTGGACGGCGTGGTCGTGGCCGGTCACCGGATCGGGCGCCGGTCCCTGCGGCGGGAGCGGGCGCCGCTCGTCGTCGAGGTCGCTCGCACGGTCCCGCAGCCGCCGCAGCGGGCTGCGGGTGAGCGGCGTGCTGTCCTCCCAGCGCTCCCGGAAGACGGTCTCCACGTCGCGTACGACCGGTCCGCGCAGCCGGAGCTGGACGTCGTGCCAGGGCGGCCGCTCGCCGTACTCCTCCGACAGCGGCTCGGCCTGGGGATCGCCGAGGTGCCGGGCGTCGTCGCGCCGGCCGTGGCACAGGTCGATGCCGCCGACGAACGCCACGTCGCGGCCCGGGTCGCCGGCGTACCGGATCACCGCGAGCTTCTGGTGGTGCGCTCCCCCGCGCCGCACCCGCATGTCGAGCTGGATGTCGGCGCCGCGCTCCTGCAGCAGCTGCCCGAGCTCCTGGTGCTCCTCGGCGGAGTAGCCGAGCAGCCCGGTGTGCGAGCGCCAGACCAGGCCGCGCACGTCCGCGCCGCGCGCCAGCGCCCGCCCGAGCACCTCGACGACCTCGCTGCCCGGGTCGTCGGTGAGCCGCTCGCCGGGGTTGCCCTGCCAGTCGGTGAACAGGATCAGGTCGCCGGCGCCGGCGACCTCGATCGCGTCGTACAGGGCCCGGAAGTACGCCGCTCCGTCGATCAGCGGCTCCGCGAGGTTGCCGCACGACCAGGCCCGGTCGCCGTCGTAGGCCGCGTCGATCCGGGTCGCCGGGTTGTCACGCTCGGCCGCGGTCAGGAACCAGTCGACGTCGGCCCCGCTCATGGGCCGATCGTGCCATGGCCGGGTCAGCCCGGCGCGAGCTGGCCGCGCTTGCGGGCGAGGTAGGCGCGCTCGGCGACGTTGTCGCAGACGGCCAGCGCGGCGTCGTACTGCTCCCGGGACTCGGCGCTGCGGCCGAGCCGGCGGAGCAACTCGGCGCGGGTGGCGTGCCAGGCGTGGTAGCCGTCGAGGGGGAGCCGGTCGACGATCGCCAGGGCGACCTCGGGTCCGTCGAGCTCGGCGACGGCGACGGCGCGGTTGAGCGCGACGATCGGGGACGGGTCGAGCCGGGCGAGCCGGTCGTAGAGCGCGACGACCTGGGACCAGTCCGTGCTCGCGGCGGTGGGAGCATCGGTGTGGACGGCGTTGACCGCGGCGAGGATCTGGTAGCGGCCGGGCCGGTCGGCGGCCAGGCACGCGCGCACCAGGGCGTGGCCCTCGGCGATGAGGGTGCGGTCCCAGCCCCGCGGTCCTGCTCGTCGAGCGGCACCAGCTCGCCGGCCCGGACCCGGACCGCGCGCCGGGCCTCGGTGAGCAGGAGCATCGCGAGCAGGCCGGTCGCCTCGAGGTCGTCGGGGAGCAGCTCGTGCAGGGTGCGGGCGAGCCGGATCGCCTCGCCGGTGAGCTCCGCGCGGATGGGATCGCCGTCGCCGGAGGAGAGGTAGCCCTCGTTGAAGATCAGCAGGAGGACGGCGAGCACCGCGCCGACCCGGTCCGGCAGGTCGCCCGCCTCGGGGACCCGGTAGGGGATGTGGGCGCCCTTGATCTTGGCCTTGGCGCGGGTGATCCGCTGCGCCATCGTCGTCTCCTGGACGAGGAAGGCGCTGGCGATCTCGGCGACGGTGAGGCCGCCGAGCAGGCGCAGGGTGAGCGCGATCCGGGCCTCCGGCGCGAGGGCCGGGTGGCAGCAGGTGAAGATCAGCCGGAGCCGGTCGTCCTCGATGACGCCGGTCGGCTCGTGGGGGTGTCGTCCTCGATCATGAGCGCGGCCTGGTACTTGGCGTCCCGGAGCTTCTCGCGGCGCAGGCGGTCGATGGCCCGGTTCCCGGCGGTGGTCGTGAGCCACCCGCCCGGGTTGGGCGGTACGCCGTCCTGCGGCCACTTCTCGAGGGCGGCGACGAGCGCCTCCCCGGCCGCGTCCTCGGCGATGTCGATGTCACCGAAGCGGCGGACCAGGGAGGCGATCAGCCGGCCGTACTCGTCGCGGAAGATCCGCTCGACGACAGACCTGGGGTCGTCCGTCACGCCTCGGCCGCGTCCGCCGGGGGCTCGGCCTGGAACGGCCGGACCTCGACCTTGCCCTGGCAGGCCTTCGAGGCCGCGGCGGCGTACTTCAGGGCGGCGTCGAGGTCGGGCAGCTCGAGGATCCAGAAGCCGCCGATGTGCTCCTTGGTCTCGAGATAGGGGCCGTCGGTGAACACCGGGGTGTCGCCCTGGCCGTCGACCACGGTCGCGGTCTCGGCGCCCTCCAGGCCGCCGCCGAAGACCCACACCCCGTCGGTGCGGAGCTGCTCGTTGAACCGCTCGACCGCAGCGAACATCTCGGGCCACTGGTCCTCGGGGACCTTGGCGTACTCCTCCTCGTTGCCGTGCACGGACAGCAGGTACTGGGTCATGGCTCTTCTCCTGGGTTGAGGTGGCTGTCGAAGCGGCCCCGATGACCGCCTCTCACCCCCTCCACGAAGGGGGGACGCTCGATACGACAGCCTGCCAGCAACTTTCTCGCGCCGCAGGCTCAGGCCAGGCGCGCGGTCAGGTGGACCTCGACGGTGTCGCCTGCCTGCTTGCCGGAGTCGACGCGCAGGGCGTTGGCGACGGGCAGCTTGTGGGTGCCGTCGCCGAGGGCCATGAAGGACGTCTCGAAGGGCGCGCCGTCGACGGTGCCGCGGACCTTCACCCGGCCGCGGGTACCGAAGCGCTCGACGGATTCGGGCCAGATGATGTACGTCCAGCCCCCTTGGCATCGCTCTGGCGGAGGGTCTCGGTGAAGGTGATGTCGAGCGGTCCGACGCCGCTCTGCTCCTGTGCGCTCATGACGTGTCGACCGTCGCACCCGACCCGATTCATCGCCGGGCCGCGGCGCTCCGTAGCCTGCTCCGGTGAGTCTTCGCGGGATGCTGGCCGACACCCGGCCGTTGCAGAACCCGCACTTCCGCCGGCTGTGGACGGCCAACATCATCACCGTCGTCGGCGCCCAGCTGACGGTGGTCGCCGTACCGGCCCAGATCTACGCCGACACCGGCTCGTCGGCGTACGTCGGCCTGACCGGCGTCTTCGGCCTGGTGCCCCTGGTCGTGTTCGGCCTGTGGGGCGGCGCGCTGGCGGACCACTTCGACCGGCGCACGATGCTGCTCGTCACGACCTGCGGCCTGATCGGCACCGCCGCGCTGTTCTGGCTGCAGGCCGCCCTGGGACTGGGGAACGTCTGGCTGCTGCTGGGGCTGTTCTCCGTGCAACAGGCGTTCTTCGCGGTCAACCAGCCGACCCGCTCCGCCGTCCTGCCGCGGCTGCTCGACGACGACGTGCTGCCCGCCGCGAACTCCCTCAACATGACGGTCATGCAGGCCGGCGCGATCGGCGGCCCGCTCATCGCCGGCATCCTGATCCCGTTCACCGGCTTCGCCTGGCTCTACCTGGCCGACGCGCTGTGCCTGCTGGCGACGCTGTGGGCCGTGGTCCGGCTGCCCCCGCTGCCGATCGAGGGTCTGGTGGCGGGGACGCCGGGGCTGCGCTCGGTGGTCGAGGGCATCGCGTACCTGCGCGGACAGCCCGTGCTGATGATGTCCTTCGTCGTCGACATCATCGCGATGGTGTTCGGCATGCCCCGCGCCCTCTTCCCGGAGATCGCGCACGAGAGCTTCCTCGGCCCCGAGGAGGGCGGCCTCGCCTTCGCGCTCCTCTTCGCCGGCATCCCCCTGGGCGCCGTCCTGGGCGGCGTGTTCTCCGGTTGGGTCTCCCGCATCTCCCTGCAGGGCCGCGCGGTCGTGTGGTGCATCGTCGTCTGGGGACTGGCGATGGTCGGCTTCGGCCTCGCCGTCGCCGGCGCCGACGCGCTCCCGGGCTCCGCACGGCTCTGGCTGGTCGTCGCCGTCCTCATGCTCGTCGTCGGCGGCGCCGCCGACATGGCCTCCGCCGCCTTCCGCACCTCGATGCTGCAGACCGCGGCCGCCGACGAGGTCCGCGGCCGGCTGCAGGGGATCTTCGTCGTCGTGGTCGCCGGCGGGCCGCGGATCGCCGACGTCGCGCACGGCGCCTCCGCCGCCATGGTGGGTACGGCGACCGCGGCCGCGGGCGGCGGCGTGCTGGTCGTCGTGCTCGTGGTGGTCGCGGCGCTCGTCGTGCCGTCGTTCGTGCGCTACCGGGTCACGGCGGCGGCTCGGCGGTAGCGGGAGGTCCGACCGGGCCGTCGGCGATGCGAGGGCGTCTGCCCGGCCGGACCGCTCCGGCCGGGCAGCGCTACCGGGGTGGATCCTCAGGACGGGAAGGTGGCGTCGAACACCAGGCAGGGCTCCTCGTAGCGTGCTTCGGGGATGGCGTAGAGCCGGTCGAGCATCTCCTGGCGTCCGGGGAAGGCGGCGATCATGGCGCTCACCTCCTCCTCGGCGGGCGTGATGCCGGCGGCGAGCAGCAACTGGGGCACGAGCACGGTCGGGTCGGCGGTCATATCGGGCTCCTCGGGAGTGGGTTCGTGGGTCAGGAGTAGTGCTCGGCCACCATCGGCGGGACCTGGACGTGCCAGTCGGTCCGCTGCTGGTACGCGTGGCCGGCCGCCAGCACGGCGGCCTCGTCGAACGGCTTGCCGATGATCTGCAGGCCGATCGGCAGGCCGGCCTTCGAGAAGCCCATCGGCACCGACATCGCCGGGTTGCCGAGCGCGTTCCAGTACGGCGTGTGCAGGGGGTCCAGCAGGCCGTCGAAGCTCAGCTCGGAGTACGCCGGGGCGCCGGCGGTAGCGGTCGGAGTCACGATGAGGTCGACGTCCTCGTAGATCTTCGCGACCAGCCGCTGGACGGCGCGCCTCGCCCGCTGCGACTGGGCATAGTCACCGGCCGGCACCAGGGCGCCGGCGACGACGGCGGCACGCGTGCCGGCGAAGTAGCTCTCCCACTGCGACTGCAGGTCCGGGCGGTGGTAGGCGTAGGCCTCGGCCTGCAGGCCCATCATGGTGGCGAACGTGATCTCCTCGTAGTACGGGAGCTCGATCGGGACGACGGTCGCGCCGGCGGCCTCCAGCTCGGCCACGGCGGCGTTGACGAGGTCGACGTACTCCGGGTCGACCCGGGTCGACTTGCCCTCGAGCAGGTCGAGCCCGATCCGCAGCCCCGAGAGGTCGCCCGTGAGGCCGGAGACGTAGTCGTCGACCGGCCGGTCCGCCGACGTGGCGTCGCGAGCGTCGTGCCCCGCCAGCACCGCCAGCATGAGCGCACAGTCCTCGGCGCTGCGGGCCATCGGGCCGATGTGGTCGTAGCTGTAGCCCAGAGGCACGCAGCCGTACTTCGGGACCCGGCCGAAGGTCTGCTTGAGACCGGTGATGCCACAGCTGGTGGCGGGGTAGCGGATGCTGCCGCCGGTGTCGGTGCCGAGGCCGCCGAGGAAGAACCCGGCGGCCACGCCGTTGCCGGTGCCGGAGCTGGAGCCGCCCGGGTAGTGGTCGGTGTTCCAGGGGTTGCGGGGGATCGGGAACGGCTTGGAGTCGTCGGGGATCCCGATGGCGTACTCCATCGTGGTGCTCTTGCCGGTGATGACGGCGCCGGCCGCTCGCAGCCGGGCCACGACCGGCGCGTCGCCCTGTCCCCAGCTGCGGTCGAGCACCAGGCTCTGCGCGGTGGTCTCGCCCTCCTCGGTCGTGATGATGTCCTTGACGCCGAGCGGGATGCCGTGCAGCGGGCCCTTGTCGTCGCCGTTCGCCAGCTCCTGGTCGGCCTTGGCCGCGGCCTCCAGCGCCGTCTCGTCGTAGCGCGCCAGGTAGACACCGAGCTCGCCGTCGTGGGCCTCGGCGATGGCCATCGCCTCGGTCGTGAGGGCCACCGAGGTGGTCTCGCCGGCCCGCAGCGCGTCGGCTGCGTCCTTGATCGTCCGGTACATCGGTGCTTCTCCTTCGTGGGATGGGGCGCTGCTCAGGCGGGCAGCAGCGCCGGAGGGCGGTTGAGGTGGTGCGTCGTCGTGCGCTGGTAGGCGGCGCCCAGCGCGAAGAGGGTCGACTCGTCGCGCGGCCGCCCGACGAGCTGGAGGCTGACGGGTAGGCCCGAGACCAGCCCGGACGGGAGCACCAGCGCGGGGCTCCCGGTGAGGTTGAACGGCACGTGGGTACGGCAGCCGGCGTCCAGCCACGGCACCTCCCGGTCGCCGAGGTCGGACATCATCGCGTCCGCGATCACCGGCGGCAGCGCGGTCATCCCGGGGCAGACCAGCGCGTCGCAGCCCTCCATCGCCCTCTCGAGGTCCCGCTGGAACCAGTTGCGCAGGCGCAGCGCGCGCAGGTAGTCGGCGGCACTGACGAACGGGGTCGCGGCGAGGAGCGAGGCGCCCATCTCGTCGCGGCTCTCGATGTCGAACAGGTGCGCCTCGTGGTAGGAGAGCATCTCCGCGAACATGATCGTCCAGGCCGCCTGCACGACCAGCTCGAACGACGGCAGGTCGACGTCGACGATCGTCACGCCGGTGGCGGCGAGCTCGGCCAGGGATGCCTCGTACGACGCGCGGACGTCGGGGTGCATCTCGGCCTCGAGCCAGCCGGGGTTGCGGGCCACCTTCATCCCGCTCACGTCGCGCTGGACGGCCTCGACGAAGCCGGCGTCCGCCTCGAGCGTCGTGGGGTCGGCGGGGTCCGCCCCCTGGATCACGTCGAGGACCCGCGCGCAGTCCTCGACCGAGCGGGTCATCGGGCCGGCGTGGTCCAGGGTCCAGGACAGGCCCATCACGCCGTGCCGCGGCACCCGGCCGTAGGTCGCCTTGATGCCGGTGATGCCGCAGAAGGCGCTCGGGATCCGGATCGAGCCGCCCGTGTCGGTGCCGATGGCCACCGGGACCTGACCCAGCGCGACCGCGGCGCCCGACCCGCTCGACGAGCCGCCGGTCGTGCGCGTGGTGTCCCAGGGGTTGAGGACCGGGCCGAAGGTCTTGTTGACCGCACCGCCGCAGGCGAACTCGAAGGTCTCGAGCTTCGCCACGAGCACCCCGCCCGCGTCGGCGAGCCGGCTCTCCAGGAGGGCGTCGGTCGTCGGCACGCTGTCCTCGAAGAGGGCCGACCCGCCGGTGGTGGTGATGCCGGCCGTCGCGACGATGTCCTTCAGGGCGTAGGGCACGCCCTCCAGCGGGCGGGCGGTGCCGGCCTTCCAGCGGGCGTCCGACTCCGCCGCCCGGGCCAGCGCGACCTCGGGAAGCACCAGCCGTACGGCGTTGTGGACGTCGTCGGTCTCCTCGATCCGCGCCAGGCAGGCCCGTACGACGTCGGTGGGGGTCGTCGTACCGGACTCGTAGGCCGCGAGCAGCTCGCTCGCCGTCAGGTCGGTGGGGCTCACGAGCGTCCTCCGTTCCTGATCCAGAGCAGCGCGGCGGCGGGCTCGGTCGGCTCCAGGAAGGACAGCGGCAGCCGGCGCAACTGCTCGAGCGCCGGCCGGGTGGCCGCGTGCGTGGCGTACGCCTGGGCGAGTCGTTCGGGGTCAGGGCGATGTCCTGGTTGGTGGCCAGGACCTGGAGCTCGTCAATCGATGGGAAGGGCATGGGTTCCTCCAGCGGTGGTGGGATGCGACGACCTGGTCTCGCCGACGACGAGGGCCAGGAGGATGGAGAGCAGGAGCAGACCCGCGGCGACGCCGAGGGTCGCGTGGATCGGGAGCACCAGCAGTGCCGCGCCGACGAGGAGGCCGCTGGCCAGCATCCCGACGTCACTGGCGATCCGGTAGGCGACGACCGCGTGCTCGCGGTCGGGCAGGAGATCGACGATCATCGCGGCCGGCACCACCCAGGTGGTGCCGACGGTGACGCCGGCGAGGAAGGCGAGGGCGACGACCACGGGCAGGCTGGTCGGGACGATCCCCAGCAGTCCGGTGGTCACGCAGCCGAAGCCGAGCGCGGCGACCAGGACCGGGCGGCGGCCCCAGCGGTCGCTCCACGTGCTCGACGTCTGCATCGAGGTGACGTCGGTCAGCGCCAGCGCGGCCAGGGCGACGCCGATGGCCGCCCAGCCCATCCCGGCCCCCTCCGCGACCAGCGGGATGAGCGTCATCGCGATGGCGGACCGCACGCCCTGGCCGAGGCCGACGAGAACGAGTGCGCCCCGGACCCGGGCGCCACGGATCCCCAGGTCTCCGGGAAGGCCGATGGTCCGCACGGCCTGTCGCAGCGGGACGTGCTCGGAGGAGGACCGACGCGGGATGAGATTCCAGGCGAGCACCGCGCCGACGAGGTTGACCGCGGCGCAGACCCCGAAGAGCAGCCGCAGCCCGTCGGCCCCGGGGAGGAGGGAGGCGATCAGGCCACCGCCGAGCGGCCCGGTCGCCACGCCGGCGAACCAGGCCGCGTTGAACGAGCCGATGGCCGCCGCCTCGTCGCCGCGGCGGGCCAGGTGCAACGCCAGGTGCATGCCTCCGCTCATGAAGAGCGCGGCACCGAAGCCCTGGCCGATGCGCGCCAGGCCGACCACGTGCCAGGTGGTGGTCGCCGCCGTGACCGCGGATCCGAGGCCGAACACGACCATCGCGGCGGAGATCGCCAGCCGCGAGTCGAGGCGCGGGATGAGGCGTGAGCAGAACGTGTCGGAGACGAGCAGGGAGAGCCCCATCGAGGACACCACCACCGCCGCGGCCGCGGGAGATCCGTGGAGGGCGGTGACGAGCACGGCGGTGAACGGAGCGGTCAGGCCGAGGCCGACGCCGGCCACGACCACGACGGCCAGGAAGGCCCGGTCGGACCGCCTCGCGGCGGTCCGGCCGGACGGCATCCGCTCCAGCCGCGCCAGGTTGGTCACGCGCTCACCACCATGCTCTCCGCGGCAACCCCGGTACCGGGCATGGCGCCGACGGCGTCCTCGACGACCTTGCCCGCCCGGAACGTCAGGGCGTCCTGCCAGGCCGCGGCCACGATCTGGATCGACGTCGGCATGCCGGTCGCCGGGTCGACGCCGCTGGGCACGGCCAGGGCGGGGTGGCCGCTGAGATTGAGCACCGAGGTGTTGGCGACCATCGTGGTGCCGCGGGCGAGCAGGGTCGCGTCGTCGGCGGCACCGTCGAGCAGCAGCGGCGCCACCTGGGGCGTCGTCGGCGTGACGAGCAGGTCGTACTCGCCCAGCGCCCGGTCGACCTGGGCGGTCAGCTCGCGTCGCAGGTTGGCCGCCTTGGCGAAGTACGTCGAGAAGTACTGGTCGTGGAGATAGCGGCCGCCGACCAGCCAGGTCTTGAAGAACGGGGGGAACGAGTCGGCCTCCAACCGCCGGACGAGGCCGAACGCGTGGGTGCGCTCGACGTCGACCTCGCCCAGGTGCGAGTAGCCGGTGCCGTCGGTCTGCACGGTGAGCCACCCGAAGTGGAGCAGCAGCGAGAGCTGGATCGCCCACGCGTCCGCCCAGAGCGGGATGGTGGTCCGCTCGACGGTCGCGCCGGCGGCGACCAGCGCCCGGCAGGCGGCGTCGAACTCGCCGAGGACCCCGGGCTCGCACAGGTCCGGGTGCGTGCCCTCGGCCACGATGCCGATCCGCAGTCCGGCGACGCCTTCACCGACCGTCGCGGCGGCACTCGTCGGCTCAGGGACACCGCGGACCCATTGCGGGTCGCGCGAGGAATGGCCGCTCATCACGTCGAGCATCCGGGCGGTCAGGTCCACGGTGCCTGCGATGGGGCACACGCCGTCGATGGTGTGGTCCATGTAGGTCAGCCCGTGGGAGGGGACCAGTCCCTGCGTGGGCTTGATGCTGACGACACCGTTGAAGGAGGCCGGGATCCGCGCGGAGCCGCCCTCGTCGACGCCGATCGCCAGGTCGACCGCACCGGAGCGTACGGCGGCGCCGGAGCCCCCGGAGGAGCCGCCCGGGGAGCGCCGCGGGTCGACCGCGTTGCGCGCCGGTCCGAACCAGCTGGACTCTCCCATGCCCGAGGTCGAGAAGTCGTCGAGGTTGGTCTTCCCCACCACGTCGGCGCCCGCGTCGAGCAACCGCTCCACCACCACGGCGTCCGTCGTCGGCGTGTAGCTCAGGGTGCGGGAGGCGTTCGTCACCGGGACGCCGGCGACCGCGAGGTTGTCCTTCACGCCGACCGTGAGGCCGGCGAGGGGGCCGCCGCCTGCGCCCTTGACGAGACAGCGCCGGACGAACACGTGGAACGGGTCCTCGGCGTCGGTCGGCACCCAGCCGGGATCCCGCTCGAGGTGCTTGAGGCGGGGAGTGGCGACCGGCAGCTCGTCGAGGCGATCGATGGCGGCGAAGACCCCGTCCAGCACCTCGGCGTACTGCTCCGCCTCCGTGGGCGTGAAGGTGAGGTACTCGCTCGCGGCGATCTCCGCCACCTGTGCCGGCGTGGGACGCCGGATGAAGCCGCGGATGCGGCCGCGTGGGAGTGACATCGCTGGTCACCTTTCGTTTCGGGCCCGGCGGGCCAAGGGGTGTCCGGGGCCGGAGTACGAGCGCTCCGGCCCCGGCGCCGTCATTCGACGGTGATGGAGGTGAGGTCGGCGAACCACGACTGCGGCTGGACGAAGCCCTTGACGTTCTCGGCAAGGACGCGTGGGTTCCGGTCGTTGACCACGTTGAGCCAGGCGGCCTCCTCGGTGATGATCTGCGCCGCCTCGGCGTAGATCCCGGACCTGGCGTCGTCGTCGAGGACGGTCTTCGCCTGGGCGAGCAGCTTGTCGACCTCGGGGTTGGCGTACTTGCCGGCGTTGATGGTCGAGTCGCTGGCGAACCACATGCTCCAGAAGCCCTCCTGCTGGAAGGACAGGGAGATGTTGATCGCGTTGGCGTCGTCCGGGATCCGGCCGACGAAGTAGTCGGTCAGCATGGCCGCCCACTCGATCGGCTTGAGCTCGACCTTGATGCCCACCTTGGCCAGGTCGGCCTGGAGCGCGGTGTTCATCGGGCCCGGGATCATGTTGCCGGAGCCGCTGGTCGGGTACGACAGCGTCATCGTGAAGCCGTCGGGATAGCCCGCCTCCGCGAGCAGCTGCTTGGCCTTGTCGACGTCGTAGCCGTAGAGGTCGTCCTCCGGTCGGTACGCCGCATTGGCGTGCGGCGTCGTGCCCAGGGCCGGCTCCGCGGTGTCGTGGAGGATGTTCTCGACCATGGCGTCGCGGTCGATCGCCCAGTTGAGGGCCTGCCGGACCTTGACGTCGTCGAAGGGCGGCTTGGTCGTGTTGAGCACCCACGGCCAGGCGTGGTCGTAGGAGTTGGTCAGCACCTGGTAGCCCTCGCCGTCCAGGCTCGGCACGTCGTCCGGCGGCGGGACCTCGATCCAGTTCACCTCGCCGGACCGCAGCGCGGCGGTGCGGGCGGTGGGATCGGGGATGGGCCGGAGGATCACCGTGTCCACGGTCGGCTTACCGTTCCAGTAGTCCGGGTTGGCCACCATGGTGAGCTGCTGACCGCGCTCGAGGGACTCGAACTCGAACGGACCGGTGCCGACCGGCTCGAGGGCGAACTTCTCGTTGCCCAGCTCCTTGATCGCCTTGGGGCTGCCGAAGTAGACGGTCGCGAGGTCGACAGGGAGGTAGGACCAAGGACCGTTCGTCGTGATCTCGAGGGTGAGGTCGTCGATCTTCTGGAAGGACTTGATGCCGGAGATCGACAGACCGCCCTGGCCGTTGAGATCGGGGTAGTAGTGGTCGGACCCGGTGTCGACGTACCGCTCGAGGTTGAACACCGCCGCGTCGGCGTTCCAGGGCTCGCCGTCGTGGAACGTGACGTCCGGGCGGAGCTTGAAGGTCCACACGGTCAGGTCCTCGTTCGGCTCCCACGACTCGGCGAGGTCCGGGACGATCTTCGGGATCTCATCCCCCTGCGTCAGGTCGAACTTGGTGAGACCGTCGTACAGCTGGTTGGCGACGAACCGCAGGCCCTCGTAGCCCTGAGCCTGGGCGAGGCCGGTGTCGAGGACCGGGATGTCGGAGGCCGTCATGCCGATGATCAGGGTGTTGGCGCTGCCGCTCGAGCTGCCACCGCCGCCACAGGCGGCGAGCATCGCGGACAGCAGCACACCCGCGGAGGCGACGGCGGCGACCCGCATTCGTCGTCCCCGGCCGGCGCCTCGGCGCCGCGTTCGGAGGAGGGGGCTGTTCACGTCGGTTCTTTCCTTTCTCGAAGCCGCACGAGGCAGCGCTCGACCGCCCGGCGACCCAGGTGGTCGTCGGCAGGGTGGAGAGGTGGTGGCTAGGCCGTCTTGAAGAGCGACTTCCCCGGGATCGCCGCGAGGAGCGAGGCGGTGTACTCGTGGGAGGGAGCCGACCAGATCTGCTCTGCGGACCCGTGCTCGACGAGCTTGCCGTGATACATGACGACGACGTTGTCGCAGATGTGCTCGATGACCGCGAGGTCATGCGAGATGAACACGAAGGCGACCCCGAGGTCCTTCTGCAGGTCCGCGATCAGGTTGAGCACCTGGGCCTGGACGCTCTTGTCCAGCGCGGACACCGCCTCGTCGCAGACCACGAGGTCCGGCGAGGTGGCCAGGGCGCGTGCGATCGCCACCCGCTGGAGCTGTCCGCCGGACATCTCGTGCGGATAGCGCCGGGCGTGCGCGGCCGTGAGGCCCACTCTCTCGAGCAGCTCGACGGTGAGCTTCTTGCGTCGTTGCGCCTCGATGTCGTGGGCACGCATGTTGAACTCCATCGACCCGGCGATCGTGAGCCGGGGGTTGAGGGAGGTCTGGGGGTTCTGCGGCACCACCTGGAGGCGGGCCCGCAGCCTGCGCATCTGGGCACGGGACTGGGTGGCCAGGTCGGTCCCGTCGAACTCCACCCTGCCCTCGTCGGGCTTCATCAGGCCCAGGCACATCTTGCCGGTGGTCGACTTGCCGGAGCCGGACTCGCCGACGATGCCGAGGATCTCGCCGCGGGCGACGTCGAAGCTCACGTCGTCGACGGCCCGGAGGCTGCCGAAGGCCTTGACCAGGCCCTCGGCCCTCATCAGGGGCGCGGTGTCCGGGACGGGACCGGCCTCCTGGGCGGTGAGGGTCTCGGTGTTCACGACGCCACCGCCTCGGGCCCGGTCGCCTCCGGCGACCAGGCGATCATCGTGGGCAGGGTGCCGCGGGGGACGCCCGGCCGCGGCTGTGCGGCGAGGAGCCCCTGGGTGTAGGGGTGCTGGGGATTCTCGAGCACGGACCTCGCGGCGCCCTGCTCGATGAGCCGACCGCGGTACATCACCGCGACCCGGTCGCCGTAGTCGGCCGCGACGCCGACGTCGTGGGTCACCATGAGCACGGCCGTCCCGGTCTCCTCGCGCAAGGTGGAGATCAGGTCGAGGATCTGCTTCTGCACCGTCACGTCCAGAGCCGTCGTCGGCTCGTCCGCGATCAGGATCTGCGGGTCGCAGCTCACGGCGATCGCGATGACCGCGCGCTGCCGCATGCCGCCGGAGAGCTCGTGGGGGTAGCTGGCTGCGACCCGCTTGGGGTCCTGGATGCCGACCTGGGCCAGCAGCTCCTCGGCCCGTCGGACAGCGCTCTGCTTCGGCGTCCTCTGGTGCACCCGGATCACCTCGGCGATCTGCGAGCCGATCCTGCGCAGCGGGTCGAGGGCTCCGGTCGGGTCCTGCGGCACCATCGCGATCACGCCGCCGCGGATGGTGCGCATCTCCGAGTCGCGCACGCCGACGAGCTCCTTGCCGTTCATCCTGACCGAGCCGGTGATGTCGGCGTTCCTGCCGTAGAGCTGGAGCACCGAGCGAGCCGTCACCGACTTGCCCGAGCCACTCTCGCCCAGGAGCATCAGCGTCTTGCCGCGCTCGAGCGTGAAGGACACGTCCCTGACGATCTCGGTCCGCTCCCCGCGGCGGAGGAAGGCCGTGCGGAGGCCTTCGACCGCGAGCGGCGGGACAGGTCCGTCGCCCAACGGCCCGACCGCCTGGCTGTGGGTCTCGACGGCGGTCATCGGTCACCTCCGCGCACGTCGAGGTAGTCCCGCAGGCCGTCGCCGAGGACGTTGAAGGCGACCGAGGGGATCAGGATCGCCACGGCCGGGATCACGGCCAGGATCGGCTTGGTGTAGATGTACTGCGTGTGGTCGCTGACCATGAGGCCCCACTCGGCGGTCGGCGGCGAGACGCCCAGGCCGAGGAAGCTGAGGCCGGCGGCGTACACGATCGAGAGGCCGATGAGCGCCGTGCAGTAGACCACGACGGGCGGCGCGACATTGGGCAGCACCTGACGCACCGCGACCGCGACGCCGGTCGCACCGGAGGCGCGCGCCGCCTCCATGTAGTCCAGCTCCACCAGGCGACGGGTCTCGGTCTCGGCGACGCGGGCCACCGGCGGCACCAGGATGACGGCCAGCGCGATGATGGCGTTCGAGATGCCGGACCCGAGGGCGGCGGCGATCGCGATGGCCAGGAGCACGGCGGGGAAGGCGTAGAAGACGTCCAGTGTCCTCATGATCACCCGGTGCAGCCACGGTCTGCCCAGGCCGGCCGCCACGCCGAGCGCCGTGCCGAGAGTGCCGGCGAACAGCACGGGCACGAGTCCCGCCAGCAGTGAGAGCCGCGCGCCGACGACGAGCCGCGTGAAGACGTCGCGCCCTTGGCCGTCGGTGCCGAGCAGGTGTCCGTCCGTGCCGGCCGCAAGCAGCCGGTCGGCGGTCTCGCCCGCGTTCGGGTTGCCCACGAGGAGTGGGCCGACGAGGGCGACCACGGCGAAGACCAGGACGACGCAGCCGGAGATTCGGGCACTGAGAGGCAGTCGCCTGCGGCTACGTCGCCGACGACGCACGCGAGGGGCTGAACGGGCCGATGCTAGGACGGTCATGACGACTCCGATGCGAGGGACGAGTGGACGGGGTGAGGCGTCGGCGACTCAGGTTCGGACCCGCGGATCGATGACCGCCTGCAGGGCATCGACCACGAGGTTGAGGAGGACGAAGGCGAGGGCGGAGACCAGTACGCCGGCCTGGATGACCGGGAGGTCGCGCTGGGCGATCGACTGGTAGACCAGCTGCCCGACACCGGGCCAGGCGAAGACCGCCTCGACGAAGATCACTCCGCCGAGGAGGTAGCCGATCTGCAGGCCGGCGACCGTCAGCAGCGACGGAGTGGTGTTGTGCAGGGCGTGCACCATGATCCTCCGGCGCGAGAAGCCGCGGGCCTGGAGCGCCTCGATGAAGTCCATGCCCATGACGTCCCGCACCGAGCTGCGGAACATCCGGGCGATGATGCCCGCGGGCACCAGCGCGGCGGTGAAGGCCGGCAGGACCAGGTGGCTGAGGAGATCTCCGAACCCACCGCCGCCGTTGGCGCCGTACATGCCGCTCACCGGGAACAGCTGCGCGCCGGCGGCGAGATAGATGATCAGCAGGAGACCCACGGAGTACTGCGGCACGGAGATCGAGAACAGGGCGAACGCGTTGCCGAGGCGGGCGACGATGCCGTTCTCGCGGAGCGCGGTCACCGTGCCGATCAGCAGACCGAGGACCAGCGCCAGGATCGCCGCGGCGAGGGTCAGCACCAGGGTGTTGCCGAGGGCGTCCATGACGATCGGCGCCACGGCCGTGCGTTTGGACAGGCTGGTGCCGAAGTCGCCGGTGAGCGTGCTGGTCAGCCAGGACCAGTACTGGAGGGGCAACGGGTCGTTGAGGCCGAGTCGTTCGGTCAGCGCCGCCTTGGCCTCCGGTGTGCCGGTCGGTCCCAGCATCGCGGCGACGGGGTCGCCCGGGATGATCTTGATGGTCGCGAAGATGACGAGCGAGACGCCGATCAGCGTCGGGATCGCCATCAGGAGCCGCTTGCCGATGAAGCCGAGCATGGTCAGGCCTTCCCCTCGGGTTCGGGGCGTCGCCGGCGACGCGGTTGCTTGATCTGCAGGGTGATCCGGTCGCCGCGGACCCGGTTGAAGGCGTACTCCAGCGGATTGCCGTTCTGGTCGCGCAGCAGGCGCTCGAAGAGCAGGATCGGCGCGCCGGTCTCGACGCCGAGGTGGCTGGCCGCGAACTCGTCGGCGAGCGTCGCCTCGATGTGGATGTCGCTGATGCCCATCTGGATGCCGGCACGCTCGTAGACGGAGTACCACTCGTCGACGAGCGGTGCCTGCTCGACGATCGCGGTGAGCGGCACCGGCACGTAGGCGGTGCAGACGTAGTACGGCTCGTCGTCGATGGCCGCGACGTAGTCGACGATCGCGCACCGGTCGCCGGCGGCCAGACCGAGCCGATCGGCCACGCGCGGGGCGGCGACGTCCGTGGTGACGTCGAGGATCCGGTGGGACACGCGCCGGCTGGTCGCCGGACCGTGGAGGTGGTCCACGGGATGGTCGACCTTGGAGGCCGAGACGAAGGTCCCGTTGCCGGGGATGCGCTGCACGAGTCCCTCCGCGCGCAGCAGGTGGAGCGCGTCCCGGATGACCTGGCGGCTGGTCGAGAACGACAGCATCAGCTCGGTCTCGCTGGGAAGGACGCCGGCCTCGATCTCCTTGTGGATGATGGCGGAGCGCATCAGGTCGCGCACGCGTCGAGCTGCGGCCTGGCGACGGGTCGTCCTCGGGTCGAGTCGGGTGGCGGACATGCGGACAACAGTGCAGAACGGAAGTCACCCGACCAGATCCTTGGGGGTAACGCGGTCGTTACGCCTCCAACCTTCCTCCGGAGGTGCCGTTTGACCTGCGCAAACGGCATCCTCGCGAGTCGCCGCGCCGGAAACTTCCTCGCCCACGCGGGGAGCCGATGACTCGGCTGCCGTCCCCGGCCTCGTGCCGCGTGGCGCACGTCATGGACTCGGGTCACAGAACCGGAGGTCTCGGCGGGCCTCAGCTTGGATTCACCGCGGATGGGACGCGGCGCGTGGACCCGCGAGCACGGCTCGCGCCCGGCCGAGCACCTCGTTCAGCACCCGGCTCGCGGCGGCGACGTCCGCGGGGTCGAGGTCCTGCCAGATCGGGTCGGCGGCGAGGGCGATCCGGGCCTGGATCGCGGCGACCAGCTGTCGCCCGGCGGGCGTGGGCCGTCCGGCGGTGAGCAGCCCCGCGGCGACGAGGCCGTCGACGAGGGCGGGGGCGTCGGCGAACCGGGCCCGGTCGGCGACCGCGGCGGCGAGGCCGGCGTCGGTGCCGGCGTCGGCGCCGGTCTCGTCCTCGAGCACGTGGGCGAGACGGAGGGTGACCCACTGCGGCTCGGTGAGCCGGCCGTCGAGGGCGCGGTCGAGCAGGGCGGAGAGCGACTTCTCCGTCTGGCCGATCAGCTGGGGTCCGAGGGGGAGGGCGGTCATGGCGGTCTCCTAATTCGTTGGTGCAGCCAACGATACTGGATCGTTGGTCGCACCAACAATCTCTAGACTGGGGTCCATGACCTCGCTGCACCGCGTCGCCGACCGGCCGACCTGGCTGCTCAGCCGCGCCAACGCCCGCGCGCAGGGCCTGCTGGGCGAGGCCTTCGCCGCGGCCGGCGTCCGCGGCTACCACTACCGCCTGCTGGCGGCCCTCGAGGAGCACGGTCCGTCCAGCCAGGCCGACCTCGGCCGGGCGACCGGCATCGACCGCAGCGACGTGGTCGCGACGCTCGACGACCTCGTCGGCTGGCGGCTGGCCCGGCGCGACCCGGACCCGGCCGATCGCCGGCGCAATGTCGTCACCCTGACCCGGGCCGGCGGGCGCCGGCTCGTCGAGCTCGACGGCGTGCTGGACGGCGTGCAGGAGGCCGTGCTCGAGCCGCTGACCCGGTCCGAGCGCAGGACGCTGCTCGCCCTGCTGGCGCGGCTCAGCTGACCAGCAGCCCCCGGAGGTACGCCGCCTGGCCGACGTGCTGCGTGCAGTCGTTGACGACGCTGACCAGGCGCACGCCCAGGGTGACCGGCGGGTCCCAGCGGGTGTCGACGACCCGGTCGAGGTCGTCGGGGGTGACCGTGGCGACGAAGGCGAGGGTGCGGGCGTGGGTGGCGCGGTAGTAGTCCAGGAGCAGGGCGGCGGGGGCGCGGACCGAGCCGACCTGCTCGCCGGTGTGGCCGTAGCCGGTGTCGGCGGGGTCGAGCGGGAGGCCGAAGCGCTCGGCGTACCCGTCGTCGGTCCACACCTGGCCGCTGCCCGCGACGTCGGCGACGTGGTCGTCCTGCACCCGGGTGAGGTGCCAGACCAGCCAGGCGATGGTGTTGGCGCCGGGCGCCGGCCGCGCGACGAGGACGTCGTCGGCGAGGCCGTCGAGGACCCCCTCGAGGTCGTCGAGCACGCGGGCGAAGGCGTCGGTCAGCAGGTCTGCGGGAGTCATGCCACCGACGCTACGCCGGAGCCGGGCGGCCCCGCGGCCGGGCGGCCGGGCGCGGGCCCGCCGCCTACTCCCGCCGCTGGAACAGCCGCACGACCACCCGCAGCGCCAGCGTCACGCCGCAGAACCCGAGCGCGAGCCCCAGCAGGCCGAAGAGCGACAGCTCGTCGGTCAGCTGGGGACCGCCGCCGCTGAGCGCCAGGACGACGGCGAGGATGCACGCGGTGATGCCGAACGCCGCGGCCAGTCCGTTGTTGACCTGGTCGCGCAGCCAGGCCCGGTCCTCGGCGTCGCCGAACGCGCGGGTGCGGACGGTGAAGGTGCCGTCGCCGAGGGCGCGGGTGAGGTGCTCGACCCGCTCGGGCAGCCGGCGGGCGATCGCGGCGACGACGCCGGCCTGGCTGACGGCCTGGGCGGCGACCCGCTTCGGCTCGGCGAGCCGCTTCAGCAGCGAGGGCAGCTGGGACCGGGCGGACTGCAGCAGGCTGCTGCCGGGGTCGAGGAGGGTGACCGCGGCCTCGACGGAGGTGAGCGTGCGGAACGCCGCGGCGACGTCGCCGGGGACGGCGATGCCGTGCCGGCGGAGCACGGCGAAGATCCGGGCGAAGGTGTCGCCGCCGACCGTGGTCCGCAGCTGGAGGGCGGCGATCTCACGGCCCAGCTCGCGTCGCAGCAGCGGCACGTCCAGGTCGTCGGGAACGTCGAACGCCAGTGTCAGCGCGTCCACCGCGGACACCGCGTCGTCGCTGAGGATCGCGAACAGCAGCAGCGCCAGCAGCTGCCGGGTCTCGGTGTCGAGGATCCCGACCGCGCCGAAGTCGAGCAGCCCGAGCCGCCCGTCGTCCAGCACCAGGATGTTGCCGGGGTGCAGGTCGGCGTGGAAGACGCCGGCGACGAAGACGGTGTCGAGCAGCGCGCCGATCAGGGTGTCCGCGAGCTCGACGCGCCGCTCGGCGGAGAGCCCGGCGACGGCGGCCTCGCCGTTGGAGAGGGGTACGCCGTGCAGCCGGTCCATCACGAGCACCCGGCGGGTGCTCAGGCCGGTGTCGACGGCGGGCACCACGATGTCGGCCCGGTCCCGCAGCGCGGCCGCGCCGGCGGCGGTGTTGCCGGCCTCGATCCGGTAGTCCAGCTCCTCGCGCAGCGACTGGGCCAGGCCGGCGGCCAGCCGGGACACCGCCATGTCCCGCGCCCACGGCCAGCGCTGCTCGGCGGTGGCCGCCAGCCGGACCAGGATGTCGGTGTCGACCTCGACCTGGCGGCGGGCCTTGCTGCGCTGCACCTTCACGACGACGTCCCGGCCGTCGCGGGTGGTCGCGGTGTGCACCTGGGCCACCGACGCGGCCGCCAGCGGCTCGGCGTCGAACGTGCGGAAGAGGGCCTCCGGCCGGTCGCCGAGGTCGGCCGTGATCGTGGCCGCCACCGCGTCGTACGGCTCCGGGTCGGCGTCGGACTGGAGCGTCGCCAGCGCGCGCGTGGTCTCGGCCGGCAGCAGGTCGTCGCGGGTGGCGAGGATCTGGCCGAGCTTGACGAAGGTGACGCCGGACCGGTTGAACACCGACGCCAGCGCCGGCCCGAAGGACGCCGAGCCCGGGCCGCCGCGGAGCACCGCGCCCAGGCCCGAGCCGGTGGCGGCCCGGGCGATCTGGAGATAGCGGCGGGTACGGCGCAGCCACGCCCGGAGCCGCCCCACCGCCTCGCGCGGGCCGGGCACGCTGCCCGACGGGACGAGCACCTCGAGCAGCATCACCACCGCGAGCGCGGCGGCGAACACCCACAGCGAGGCGACGAGGAGGAAGGCCGCGGCGGTCCCGTCGGAGGTGGTGAGCTCGCCCCGCTCGGTCGCGACGCCGGCGGAGACCGCGACCTTGCCGCTGAGCGGGATCCCCGCCAGGAGGGCGGTCCAGGCCACCACGAGGGTGCGCAGCCAGCCGACGCGGGCGCCGAGGATGCGGCGGATCACCGCCGCGAGGCCGGCGGCCAGCACGAGGCTCGACAACGCCGTGTAGACCCAGACCACCGCTCCCACGGCCCCACCGTAAGGGGCGTGGAGCCCTGTTCTCGGGATGGTCAGGGCGCGACCAGGGGCCGGTCAGGGGGACGTCAGGGTGATCACCGGCGCGACGAACCGCTCGACCAGGCGCCGTTCCTGCACCGCGGTGCCGCCGGGGACGGTCAGCAGCGAGACGATGACGCGCACCAGCCAGCGGGCGGCCTCGGCGTCCGGCGCCATGGTGAGGCCGAGCGCCTCGACCACCTCCGAGCCCTGGGCCAGGTCCGCCGTACGACCGGCGTCGGTCGCGCTGAACCAGGCGGCCAGGGCCGGCGCCGCGCGGACGTGGCGCAGCGCCGACAGGACCCCCTCGGTGACCGGATCGCCCTTCGCTCCGGCGAGGTCGGCCGCGACCAGACCGCCGACCCGGACCGCCTCCCGCTGCACGAACGCCAGCTGCAGCGCCGGCCGGTCCGGGAAGTAGCGGTAGAGCGTGGCCCGCGAGCAGCCCGCCGCGGCGGCGATCTCGCCCATGGCCACGGCGTCGACGCCCTGCTCGGCGAAGAGCGCGCCGGCGGCGTCGAGGATCCGCTCCACGGCAGGGGTACGCCGGTCGACCCAGGCGGTCACGAGACCACCAGCGGGACGGAGAGCGGGCGCCGGACGTACGGACCGGGCGCCCAGGTGACCGCATCCTCGTCGATCGTGAATGACGGGATGCGCGCGAGCAGCTCCTCCAGCGCGACGGTGATCTGCAGCCGCGCGGCGGCCGCGCCCAGGCAGTGGTGGTGGCCCTGGCCGAAGCTGAGCACCTGGCTCGGTCGGCGTCGTACGTCGAGGACGTCGGCGTCCGGCCCGTACCTCCGGGGGTCGCGGTTGCCGGCGGCGTACAGGAGGAGGACCTTGCGCCCCGCGGGGATGGTCGTGCCGTGCAGGACGACGTCGCGGGTCGTGGTGCGGGCCAGGCCCTGGACCGGGGAGGTGAGGCGCAGGATCTCCTCGACCGCGTCCGGGACCAGCTCGGGGGACGCGACGAGGAGGGCGCGCTGGCCGGGGTGCGCGGCGAGCAGCTGGACGGCGCCGCCGAGCGCGCCGGTGGAGGTGTCGTTGCCGCCGGCGACCATGGTGAAGACGAAGGCGAGGATCTCCAGCAGGTCGATGTCGGCCAGGACCAGCTGGGAGACGGTGTCCTCCCCCGGCGCGCTGCGGCGGCGCTCGACGAGCTCGGTGAAGTAGGTCAGCAGCTCGGCGGTCGCGCCGGCCGCGCCCGCAGCTGCCGCCGCCCCCTCACCGGCGACATTGGCCGCGACGATCGCGCTGCTCCAGTCGTCGAAGCGCGGCTGGTCCTCGACGGGCACACCGAGATAGTGCCCGACGACCCGGCTCGGCAGCGGCTTGAACAGCTCGGCCACCACGTCCCCGCCGCCCGCGGCCCGGAGCCGTTCGACCCGCTCCACGACGAACGCCCGCACCACCGGCGCGAGGTCGCGCACCTGACGCGGCGTGAACCCGCGCGCCACCAGCCGGCGGAAGGTGGTGTGCACCGGCGGGTCGGTCATCACGAACGGCGGGTTGTCGACGAGGCCGATCCGCTCCAGCTCGTCGTACTCGACGGTCAGGCCGTGCGCGCTGGAGTACGTCGCCACGTCGACCGCGGCCGCGAGGACGTCGGCGTGGCGGGACAGGACGTAGTGGTCGCGGTCCGGGCGCCCGGCCGGCACCACGTGGTGGACCGGGTGGTGGTCGCGCAGCCAGGCGTACCCGGGCCACGGGTCACGCCACGCGGCCCCGCCGCCGAGACGATATCCGGAATGCAACAGATCGTCCGTCATGCCTCAAAGATGAGACACAACAGACGATCTGTCCAGTACGTCAGGCGATGATCGCCTCGGGCACCGACGCGCCCGGCGTACGGCGCTCGGCGTCGGTCAGCCAGGCGAGCTGCTCGAGCCGCTCGAGGATCGAGTGCAGCAGGTCGGCGGTCGTCGGGTCGGCGGCGTCGACCTCGTCGTGGACCCGGCGGACGGTGCCGGTCACGGCGTAGATCGAGGCGACGATCGCGTCGATGACCTCGCCGGTCTCGACCTCGCCGCCGGGGAAGGCGGGCAGGCTCGACTGGGCGGAGGTACGCGCGGAGGTGCCGTCGGGGACGACGTACAGCGCCCGCATCCGCTCCGCGACGTCGTCGGTGAAGTCGCGTGCGGCGTCGACGATCTCGTCGAGCTGGAGGTGGAGGTCGCGGAAGTTGGGGCCGACCGCGTTCCAGTGCGCCTGCTTGCCCTGGAGGGCCAGGTCGTTGAGGTCGACGAGGATCTGCTGGAGGTGGCCGGCGAGCTTCTCGTCGGCGCGGAAGGCGGGGTGCGAGACGTGCTGGGACGTGCGGTGGCGGGTCGCGGTGGTCGCCATGGGTGATGCTCCCTTCGCTGTGGGCTCGGTCTTCTCGGTCCGGTAGGACCACGACAACCACTGTGCCACCTTTTTTGGAATGATTCCAGAAAAGGAAGCCTTGCCTACGTGAGGGAAACCTGGGCTCGCTCGGTGCGCGATGAATCCGGGTGTCGGTGCCGGTCCCTAGTGTTCGAGACCTGGCGCACCGACACGAGGAGACACAGGGGCGGCGATGAGCGAACCGATGATCCGCGCGACCGGACTGGTCAAGCGCTACAAGGACGTCGAGGCCCTGGCCGGGCTCGACCTGGCCGTGCCCGAGGGCAAGGTGCTGGCGCTGCTCGGGCCCAACGGCGCCGGCAAGACGACGGCCGTACGCTGCCTGACGACCCTCCTCGAGCCGGACGGCGGCTCGGCGAGCGTGGCCGGGATCGACGTGCTGGCGGAGCCCGCGGCGGCGAAGGCGAGGATCGGGCTGTCGGGCAGTACGCCGCGGTCGACGAGCACCTGACGGCGCACGAGAACCTCGTGATGATCGGCCGGCTCTACCACCTCGGCCGGCAGCGGGCGCGCACGCGGGCGCAGGAGCTGCTCGAGCGGTTCGACCTCACCGAGTTCGCGAGCCGGCCGACCAAGACCTACTCCGGCGGCCAGCGGCGGCGGCTCGACCTGGCGTGCGCGCTGGTCGCGGCGCCGCCGGTGATCGTGCTCGACGAGCCGACGACCGGCCTGGACCCGCGCAGCCGGCAGCTGATGTGGGACGTCATCCGCGAGCTGGTGGGCGAGGGGGCGACGCTGCTGCTGACGACGCAGTACCTCGAGGAGGCCGACGTGCTGGCCGACGACATCGTGGTGATCGACCACGGCCGCGAGATCGCGCACGGCACCGCCGACGAGCTCAAGGCGCAGACGGGCGGGCAGCGGATCGAGGTGGTGCTGGCCAGTGCTGTCGACACCGAGGCGGCGTTCGGGGTGCTCAACGAGGTCGCGGTCGGCGAGGTCAAGGTCTCCGGCGGCGGCCGCGAGCTGGAGGCCGCGGTCGGCGACGAGGCCGCGAGCGACCTGCTGCGGGTGCTGCAGGGCTTCGAGCGGGACGCCGTGAAGGTCCTCGACGTCGGGCTGCGCCGACCCACCCTCGACGACGTCTTCCTCACCCTGACCGGACACGAGAGCGCGGAGACCGACCGATGAGCACCGTCAACCAGGCCCTCAACGACGGCTGGGTGGTCGCCCAGCGCAACCTGATCAAGATCATCCGGGTCCCCGAGATCCTGGTGTTCGTCCTGCTCAGCCCGATCATGTTCGTGCTTCTGTTCGCCTATGTCTTCGGCGGCGCGATCGAGACGCCGGGCGTCAACTACCGCGAGTGGCTGATCGCGGGCATCTTCGGCCAGACCATCGTGTTCGGCGCGACGTTCACCGGCGCCGGCCTCGCCGAGGACATGCAGAAGGGCATCATCGACCGGTTCCGGTCCCTGCCGATGTCCAACTCAGCCGTCCTGGTGGGCCGGACCGCGTCCGACGTCGTCTACAACGTGCTGTCGCTGATCATCATGGCGCTCACCGGCCTGATCGTCGGGTGGCGGATCCGCGAGGGGCTCCTCGACGCGCTGGCGGCGTTCGCGCTGCTGCTGGTGTTCGGCTACGCGATCAGCTGGGTGATGGCCTGGGTGGGCCTGATGGTGCCGAGTGTCGAGGTCATCAACAACGCGTCGTTCATGGTGATCATGCCGCTCACCTTCATCTCCAACGCGTTCGTGCCGACCGAGTCCTTCAACAAGGTGCTCAAGCCGGTGGTGGAGTGGAATCCGGTCTCGGCCGTCACACAGGCCAGCCGCGACCTGTTCGGCAACACCGGCGTCGGGCCGGGCTCCGACGCGTGGTCGATGCAGCACCCGGTCGCCTACACCCTGATCTGGGTGGTGCTGATCATCGCGGTCTTCGCGCCGCTGTCGGTGCGGCAGTACCGGCTGACGACGAGCAGGTAGCCCGGCGGGTCAGAGCCGGTCGGCCAGCCTCCGGGCCGCGATCTGCAGCGCGTCCCACACCGTGGCGAACGGCGGCGCGTAGGCCAGGTCCATGCCGGCCAGGTCGTCGACGGTGAGGCCGCCCCACAGCGCGGCGGCCGCGGCGTCGACGCGCTTCGCCGAGCCCGGCCCGCCGACGATCTGTACGCCGAGCAGGCGGCGGGTGGCCCGGTCCCCGAGCACCTTGGTGTGGATCACCTCGGCCTCCGGCATGTAGCCGCTGATCGTGGTGCCGGTGGTGACGAGCGCGGCGACGTCGTACCCCGCCTCGGCCGCCTGGTCGCTCGAGAGCCCGGTCCGCGCGATCTCCAGGTGCACGCCGCCCGCGACGAAACGGGTGATGGCGGTGCCCAGGGCACCCCCGAACCGACGGTCCCCGCCGAGCAGGTTGTCGCCGACGACGCGGCCGAGCTTGTTGGCGTGGGTGCCGAGCGGGAGGAAGGCACGCCGGCCGGTGAGCCGGTGCTCCACCTCGCAGCAGTCGCCGGCGGCCCAGATCCCCGGGGCGATCCGGCCAGCGGGATCGGGCAGGTATCCGCCCGCCTCGCCGAGCGGCAGCCCGGCCTCGCCGCCGAGGCGGGTGGCGGGCTCGACCCCGATCGCGAGGACGACGACGTCCGCACCGAGGCGCTCACCGGTGTCGGTGACGACACCGCTCACCCGGTCCCCCGGTCCGCCGGTCGTCTCCAGCCCGTCGATCGTGCGGCCGGTGCGCAGGTCCACGCCGGCGGCGACCAGCGCGTCCTCGATCTCGGCGCCCAGGTCCTCATCGAGGCTGCTCATCACCCGGCCCCGGGTGACCAGCGTCGCCGAGAGGCCGCGCCGGATCAGCGCCTCGGCCATCTCCACGCCGATGTACCCGCCGCCCACGACGACCGCCCGCGACGGACCGCCCACCTCGCCGGCCCGCTCGAGGAGGCCCGTCCAGAGCTCGCCGTCGTCGAGGCTCTTCACCGGATGGACGCCGTCGACCAGCCCGCCGTCCGCCGCCCGCGCCCAGTCCGGGATGATCGGCGCGGCTCCGGTCGCGAGCACCAGCTCGTCGTACTCCGCCTCGCCGGCGGTCCCGTCCTGCTCGAACCGCACCCGCCGCCGCTCGGTGTCCACCGCGACCGCCCGCGCACCGAGCCGCAGGTCGATGCCCGCGCTCCGGTGCTCCGCGGCCGTGCGGGCCACCAGGTCGTCGCCGCTGGGGACGTCCCCGGCGATCCAGTACGGGATCCCGCAGGCGGAGTACGACGTGTGCCCGGTCGCCTCCAGGACGGTGATCTCGACGTCGCGACCCGCCGCGTCCGCGGCGCGCAGCGCGGTGTGCGCGGCGCTCATGCCGGCCGCGTCCGCGCCGACCACCAGGATCCGGGTCAACGGGGACCACCGGGCGTGCGCCGCGAGCTGTCCGAGCACACCGTGGTTCCGAGCACGGGCCCCAGGGTACGGGCCCGGTCAGCGGCTCCGAGCGCGCCACCTCGCCCGGAGCTGGGTCAGCTGGTGAGCGATTCCCCTGGGGTCGCGCATCAGCACCACGACGATGAGCAGGCCGAACACGAGTTGGGCGACGACGGACGGGGGGAACGGCGCGCCGGGGTCGGAGCTCAGGCCCGGTACGGCCTCCCCGTATCGCTGCAGCAGCAGCGGGAGTGCGGTCACGAAGGCCGCACCTCCCACGGCTCCCCGGATCGAGCCCAGACCGCCGATGATCACCATGGCGAGGTACTGGAGCGACAGCATCAGGCTCCAGTACTCGGGAACGATCCGCCGGAAGGCCAGCGCCAGCAGCACGCCGGAGAGGCCGGCGAGGACGGCGCTCACCATGAAGCCGCTCGACCGGGTGCGATTGACGTCGATGCCGAGCGCCGCCGCGTGCTGCTCGCTGTCACGAACGGCGATGTAGGCGCGGCCCACCCGACCGCGCAGGATCCGCGACGCGAGCAGCGCGGTGGCCAGGAGGGTCAGTCCGGCGACGACCCAGAGCCGCTCCGGCCGGCCGAAGGGCACGCCGAGCAGCGTGATCGCCGGCTCGTTGCCGATCACCGCGAACCCGCCGATGGTCAGGTCCGGCACGCTGCGCCCGTTGAAGCCACCACTGAGCTCCGGGAAGGCGTACAGGACGTGCTCGCCGATGAAGATCAGGGCCAGGGTGGCCACGCCGATGCTGATCCCCTTGAGGCGGCGGGACAACGGACTGAACGCGAGGCCCACGACCGCCGAGAGCACCACCGCGGCGCCGACCGCCAGCAGCGGAGGCAGTCCCATCCCCCAGCTCCCCTCGACGGCGGGCGAGGCGAAGAACAGGTAGCCGTAGGCGCCGACCGCGAGGAAGAACGAGTGGGCGAGCGACAGCTGACCCACACGGCCGTAGAGGATGGTGAGGCCGATCGCCCCGATCGACGCCGCGAAGGCGAACCCACCCAGGTTGAGCCAGAACGCGTCGACGTAGAGGGGCGCCACGAGCAGGGCGATCACGATCGCGGCGACCAGGACGGCGCGGCCCCCTCGGCGAGGTCGCCGAGGCGCGCCGGGCGCTCCTGTGCCGACGGACCGGCCCGGAGCCGGCTCCGGGCCGGCGGCGGACGACTCGGGGGGTGTGGCCGTCAGGGCCATCGTGCGACCGCTGTCCTCAGACACGCCGTACCTCCTGTGTTCCGAAGAGACCTGCCGGGCGCCAGACGAGGACGGCCAGCATGACGACGTACGGCGCGACGACCTCGAGTCCCTGCCCGAGGAACGCCAGGTCGGCGTGATAGCCCAGGACCAGCGCCTCCGACAGCCCGACCAGCAGGCCACCGACCACCGCGCCGGTGGTCGAGTCGAGACCGCCGATGATGGCGGCGGGAAGCGCTCGGAGCGCCACGTCCCCCAGGCTCGTGTCGAGCCCGGGACTCGGGAATCCGACCAGGAAGACGCCTGCGACCACGGCGAGCGCGCCGGAGACACCCCACGCCGTCGCCGCCACGACACCGAGGCGAACACCCATCAGTGCGGCCGTGTCGGGGCGCTCCGCCGTCGCGCGCATGGCGATCCCGAAGTCGCTGCGCTGCAACCAGAGATGGAATCCGACGAGGAACAGGAGACTCACCGCGAGAGCGGCGATCCTGATCGCCGGAACCGTGACCCCGAGGAGGGAGAAGGTCTCCGACCCCCAGGGATCACCGGCGGGGATGATCCGAGCGCCGATCCGGCGATCCACCTCGGTCACGAGCGCGAAGTCGAGGCCGAGGGTCATCACGCTCGCCGCCACCACTGCGTTGTGCCGGGTGAACCGGCGTACCAGGAACTTCTCGATGAGCACCGACAGCGCGACCGTGAAGATCAACCCGATCAGCAGCGCCAACCAGAACGGGAGGTCGTGGACGGTCGCGGCGCTCGCGACGACGAACGTGCCCAACATGAGCAACGAGGGCTGCGCGAGGTTCACGACCGCCGACGACTTGTAGACGATGACGATGCCGAGGGCCACCAGTGCGTAGAGGGATCCGACCGACACCCCGGTCACCACGACCGTGAGCAGATGGTTCATGCCGACTCCTTCTCCGTTCCCAGGTACGCCGCGATCACGCGCTCGTCCGCCGAGATCTGCTCGGGCGGTCCGGTTGCGATGACCGTCCCGAAGTCGAGGACCGTGATGGTGTCGGCGACCGCCATCACCAGTCGCATGTCGTGCTCGACCAGGACCACCGTCAGGGAGCGCTCCGCCGCGAGCCGGGAGACGAGCAGCGTCAGCTCCGCCTTCTCGTGGGTGTGCAGGCCCGCAGCAGGCTCGTCGAGCAGCAGCAACCGCGGCCGCATCGCCAAGGCTCGGCCGAGGTCCACTCGCTTCTGGATGCCGTAGGGAAGCGCGGCCGCCTCGTCGTGGAGATGGGACTCCAGCCCCAGGTACTCCGCCACCTCCGCGGCCGCACGCCGTGCCTCCCGGTCGTCGCGACGGGCGCGCGGGAGACCCAGCGCTGCGGCGACCGCGCCCGACCTCCCGTGTCGGTGGTGCCCGATCATCAGGTGCTCCTCGACCGTGAGGTCGTCGAACATCGAGGCGTTCTGGAACGCTCGACCCACACCCCGATCTGCGATCCGGTGCGGCGCGGTCCCGACCAGCTCCCGGCCGTCGAGGCGGACCGACCCCTCCTGGGGCGCGTAGAGACCGCTGAGGACGTTGAGCAGCGAGGACTTGCCCGCTCCGTTCGGGCCGATCAGCGCATGGACCGATCCGCCGGCCACCGAGAAGGTCACGGCGCTCAGCGCGGTCACTCCGGTGAAGCGCAGCGTCACGTCCCGCACGTCCAGCTCGGCCGGGTGCGTGGACCGCTCAGATGCGGACATCGGCATCGATCTCCCCTCCCAGATAGGCGGCCTGGATCTCCGGGCTGGCCTTGAGCTCGTCGGCAAAGCCGTCGAGAACCGACTCGCCAACGGCGAGGACGTAGGCACGATCCGCGAGCTCCAGTGCGACATGTGCGTTCTGCTCGACGATCAGCATCGACGTGCCCGCGTCGTTGATCGCCTCGAGGATCTGGCTGACCTGGTCGACGATCCGGGGAGCCAGACCGAGCGACGGCTCGTCGAGCAGGAGGACGTCGGGGTCCGCCATCATCGCGCGGGCGATGGCCAGCATCTGCTGCTCGCCGCCCGACAGCAGGCCGGCGAGCTGGCGCCGTCGATCACCGAGGACCGGGAAGGTGTCGAAGGCCCGGTCCAGACGCGTGTGCATCTCGAGACGCCCGAGGCGCTTGCAGTAGGCCCCGATCCGCAGGTTCTCCTCCACGGACAGCGTCCCGAAGACCTGTCGGCCCTCAGGCACCTGGACGATGCCGCGCCGTACCCTCTCGTCGGCCGAGCGGCCGGTGATCGACGAGCCGCGGTGCCGGATCGTGCCGCCGACGACCCGGCCGCCGTGGGTGCCGACCGCACCCGAGAACGCGCGCAGCAGCGAGGTCTTCCCGGCTCCGTTGCTCCCGAGGATCGCCACGACCTCACCCGGCCGCACCTCCAGGTCCAGGTCGCGGACCGCGACGGTCGAGGATCCGTACTGCACCGTCAGGCCCGCGGCGGCCAGGACGGCCGGCGGAGTCGCCGACTCCGTCTCTGCCGTCATCGGTCGAGGAACTTCGCCACGGTGGGTCCGGCGTAGTCCTTCTCCACGACCTCCAGGCCGCCGGGGACGGACTTGTCAGGGCGCAGGACGATCACCTGGCTCGACGGGCTGACGCCCGGCGTCGAGTAGTCGAGAGGGACCGTGGCGCCCTGGGTGTCGATCTGGAAATCGCCGTGGAAGACCTTCCACAGCGAGTCGCGGCTGAGCTCGGAGTCCGCGCAGGCCTTCTCCATCGCCGCGTCCATCACCGCGGAGATGGCGTAGCCGAGCACGACCATCTGACTCGGCGGGACCTTCGACCCCGACTTCGCGTAGAGATCCCGCACGGCGACGGCGGCAGGCTCGTCGGCGCCGTAGGCCGTGACGCTCCCGACCACGAGGACGCGCTCCTCGAGCGTGGCCGCGATGTTCGTGTCCAGCAGCTGGGGCGCGTAGCCACCCATCGACGCCACGATCGGCACGTCGAGGCCCTGGGCCTCACTCAGGCCGGCGACCGAGGCCAGCTGCGGCGGCGCGGCATTGAGGAAGATCGCCGACACGCCCTTCTTGCGCAGCTCGGCGACCTGGGCGGTGAGGTCGGTGATGGACGGGTCGATCTGGACCGCCTCGACAGCGATGTCGTTCTGCTCGCCCGCATAGGTCAGGCCCTCGAGCGCGGGCTCTCCGAAGTCGCCCTGGAAGTAGATGTGCCCGACCTTGTCCCCGGCCGCGACCCTCCCCTCCTCGATGAGGTAGTCGAGCGCATCGACCATCTCGGCACCGAAGTAGGTCCCCGGCACGACGAGCGACGGCGACTCGCCGAGGTCCGGCGACCAGCTCATCGCGATGGCCATGATCTCGTTCTCCTCCAGCTCGGCGCGGATGGCCATGGAGGTGGGCGACCCGACACTGATCTGGTAGGCCAGCACGCTGTCGTTCAGCTCACCCGCGAGCGCGATCGCGCGCTGGGGGTCGTACCCGTGATCGCGGGTGACCAGCTCGACCTGCCGGCCACAGGCTCCGCCGTCGGCGTTCTTCTGGTCCCAGTAGAGCTGGATCCCCAGGTTCTGCTGCTCGGCCGGCGCCTTGAAGGGACCGGTCAGGTCGCTGAGCAGGCCCAACCGGATCACGTCGTCGGTCACCCCGACGGCCGCGTCATCGGTGCCGCTCTTCGTCGCGCACGCCGCGGTGGTCCCGAGCAGCGTGGCGCTGACAAGGATGCTCACCATGACCCGGCCCGAGACAGACTTCTTCCACAGAGACTTGCTGGCTGGTTTCACTGGATCGTCCTTTGCCTTGGCTGATGACGCGCGGTCGTTCGCGGTCAGGGATGGGGCGCTCACCGAGAAGCGTTGATCTCCCGCACGACGGCCAGGGCCTCGGAGGGCTCCATCCGGGTGCGGTAGGCCATGGACACGTGACGCGCGCGCACGACGCCGTCCGGGTCGATGACGAAGGTCGCCGGCACCGGCAGGCTGTAGTTGCCGTCCGGCTGCTGCCTCGCCAGAGCGGCGAGCGTCGAGTCGAGCATGTGCTCGGTGATGCCGACCGGCAGGTCGAAGCGGATCCGGTACGCCGCCAGCACCGACTGCTCGACGTCCGACAGCACGTCGTACTCGAGCGCGTGCTTCTCGGTCATCGACATGGCGTCGTCGGGCGCCTGGGGACTGATCGCGATCAGGGACGCGCCCTCGGCCCTGAAGTCGTCCACCATGGCCTGGTAGGCCCGCAGCTCGAGGTTGCAGTAGGGGCACCAGGAGCCTCGGTAGAAGGTGAGCACCACCGGGCCCGTGGCGAGCCGGTCGGCGAGCCTGACGACACCTCCCCTCGCGTCGGGAAGCTCGAAGTCGGGGGCGACGTCACCGACGTCGAGGCCGGGGACCAGGCCCTTCTCCTCGACCTCGGCGAAGGCTGCGTTGATCGCCGCCTTCGCCTCCTCCGGCCGGTTGACCGACGCCGCGAACTGAGCCAGCTGCTCGTTCAGGGTCCGCAACTCCGTGTTCACGTTTTCCCACCTTTCACCGATTAACGCCGACTGCGTTCGATAAACGGAGGATGTCAGGCAGGTCACATGCTGTCAAGGACGCAACGGTCGTTTCACACGGACGGTCGGCCGGACGGCGTCCGCGCACGCCCCAGCGCACGCCCCGCGCACGCGCTCACGCCCGAGCCGGCACGCGGGCGCGGGCAGACGGGCAGCCGGGACCGCGCCGGTCACTCGAGGGGGACGGCGGTCGATTCGGCGCGAGCGACTCGTCAGCCGGATGCGAGCGAGAGCGCGCGAGCCAACGTCATGACCTCGTCAGCAAGGTCGGAGGCCTCCCCGATCCGTGCCTCGGGGATGACGAGACCGACGCTCGCGGTCGCCCGATCGCCGGTGTAGACGGGAGCGGCGATGCCGGTGTAGCCCGGGACGATCTCGCCCGTCGTCATCGCGAAGCCGCGGCGACGCGCCTCGTCGACCTCCGGACGCTCGCCGGGCACCGGCTCCCGCCCGGCGAGGATGGCGATCCCGTTGGCGGCCAGCGACAACGGGACCCGGGCACCGACGCGCATCCCGACCCGGAAGTTGGCGGCCGGCGGCTCGATGGAGAGCATCGTGACGGCCTCGTCGCCGTCCGCGACATGGAGCACCGAGGTCGCGACGACACGTTGCGTCGCATCGCGCAGCATGGGCGTCGCCAGCGAGATCAGGTCCTTGGAGACCATCCGCGCCAGGGTGAAGATGCCGCTGCCGATCACGTAGCGCCCGTCGGAGAGGCGGGCGACGAAGTTCCGGTGGGCGAGCGTTCCCAGCAGGCGCGCGACGATCGACCGGTGCACGCCGACGTGCTGCGCCACCTCCGTCGCCGTGAAGCCCTCGGCCGACGTGCCCAGGAACTCGAGCACCTGCAGACCTCGGTCCAGCGTCTGCGCGATCTCGCTCGACGCCTTCCGGCTCTCCGCCATCTCGACCCTCCTCCGGTCGCAGCACGCGACTCGCGGTCTCTTCTATCAGCCCCTGCCGCACCCGACCAAGCCTCGCGCGCCCGGGCTGCCCAATGAGCTTGATTGTCCTATATTCGGTCTCTAGTATCGATAATCGGAGATAGGAGCAACGATGACCCCCGCTGAGAGCGCGCTCGTCCAAGAGGTCACCATCGCCGTCCGCCCCGCACCGGGACGCACCAAGCTCATCGACCTGCCGGTCGACGGGGAGGTGGTCATGGGCATGCGGGACGAGGTCGCCGACCACTACCGGGTCCCCCGCGAGGATCTGACGCCCCACGCCACCACCCTCGACTACGTGATCGGCGCCACCGCCGGCTGCCTGACCGGCACCTTCGCCGGCATGCTGCAGGCGCTCGGCCAGGACACCCGGGACGATCGGTTGACGGCGAGGGCGCGAGGCCGGATCGTCAAGGACCGCGGAGTGCTCCGGATCGACGCCGTCCACGTGACCTACACGCTGCGCGTCGACGAGTCGGTCTCGGTGAGCGACGTGGAGCGGGCACACGACCGGCACCAGAACCACTGCCCGATCGCCCGATCGATCGGCACCTCGGTCACCATCACCACCGAGCTTCGACTGTCGTGAGCGCTCCGCCCCACGACCGGCCGGGCGACCTCCCCCACCTGCCCCTGGACGAGCTCATCGACCTCGTCGGACGCCGCACCCCGACGCCCGGCGGCGGTGCGGTGGCCGCGATCTCCCTGTCCATGGCGGCATCGCTCGTCCAGATGGTGATCGCCTACAGCGACGCGGAGGCCGGCGGCGAGGCGCTCGGGGAGACGCGACTCGTCCGTCTCCGCGCCGCCGGCGGCGAGGCTCTGGCGCTCGCCCGCCGGGACGCGGAGGCGTACGCCGCGTATCGCGCAGCCCACCGCGCCGGCACCCCCGAAGCACGGCGAGCCGCCCTCGAGGCGGCCATCGACGTCCCGCTGGCAGTGTGCGCGCTCGCGGCCGAGGTCGCCGAGGCGGCCACCCGCCTCGCGGCCGAGGGCAACCCCCGGCTGCACGCCGACGCGGTCATCGCCTCCCAGCTCGCGGCAGCGGCGGCCGAGGGAGCCGCCGCACTGGTGCTCTCGAACCTCGCCGGCCGGGTCGACGCCCGCCGCGAACGCCTCGACCGCGCCCTCTCGACCTGCCGATCCGCCGCTGCCGCCACCCGGGCCGGTCAGCCCAGCGGCGGGCCGGGAGACCGGTGATGCGCTGCCGGGTGATGGGCGTCCTCAACGTCACGCCGGACTCGTTCTCCGACGGTGGGCGGCACCTCGACCACGCGTCGGCGCGGACGGCGGGCCTCGCTCTCCATGCTGCCGGAGCCGACATCGTCGATGTCGGCGGCGAGTCCACCCGGCCCGGCGCCGCTCGGGTGCCGGAGGCGGTCGAGGCCGCGCGGGTGCTCCCGGTGATCCACGCGCTCGCCGCCGCCGGGATGGCAGTCAGCGTGGACACGACCCGTGCCGCCATCGCCGCCGCAGCGATCGACGCCGGTGCGGTGATGGTCAACGACGTGAGCGGCGGACGACAGGACCCGGCCATGCACCGCACCGTGGCTGCCGCGGACGGCGTGGACTACGTCCTGGGCCACTGGCGGGCCCCTTCCGCGGTGATGGACCAGCACGCCCGGTACGACGATGTCGTCGACGAGGTCGCGACCGAGCTGCGGCTCCAGGTGGATCGCGCCTGCGCGGCCGGCATCGACAAGGAGCGCATCGTCGTGGACCCCGGTCTCGGCTTCGCGAAGGAGCTCGACCACAACTGGGCGCTGCTGGCCGCGCTGCCCACGATCGGCGAGCTCGGGCTGCGCACGATGGTCGGCGCCAGCCGCAAGCGCTTCCTGGCGAGCCTGCCCGGCGACGCCGCCGGAGCCGTGCGCCCACCGGGCGAGAGGGACGCGGCCACGGTCGCCACGACGGTGTGGGCGGCGCTCCACGGCGCCTGGGCCGTTCGCGTGCACGCCGTACGCCCGTCGGTCGACGCCCTCGCCGTCGTCGGCCGACTCCTCGACGCGGGCGAACGGCCCTGACCCATGCCCGACCTCTCGGCGCTCCTCGAGGCACACCGCGCCGAGCAGCGCGTCGCCTGGATCGACGCGAGCGCCTTCACGTCGTGGTCCGGACGATCCTCCCTCTTCGCCGTCCTCGGGGATGACGACGTCTCCCTCACCTTCGACGCCGCGGCCCGCATCGTCTGGGAGCACCGGGCCGGGCGCCGCCGCAGGATCGGCACCGACATCTTCTCGACGCTGGCCGCCGCGATCGAGCGCGATCGCGACCGCCCCGACGTGGTCTGGGTGGGCTACCTCGGCTACGGCTGCCGCACGGACCTGCCGGTCCTGGGCTCGTCGCCAGGGGTGCCCGGGGGCGATCCGGACAGGCACGTCATGCCGCCCGACGCCGTGTGGATGCGAACCGTCGACCCTGTCGTCGTCCGGCACTCCGATCCCCGGACCGCGCCCGCGCAGCGCCCCTGCGACGTGGGCGCGTCGCCGCCTCCGCAGAGCTATCGCGACGCGTTCGCGGAGGTGCAGGAGCGCCTCCATGCCGGCGACTCGTACGAGGTCAACCTCACCTACCGCATCGAGGAGACGGCGGCGGCGGACCCCGTCGATGTGTATCGCCGCCTGCGAGAGATCAATCCGGCGCCGTACGCCGCGTATCTGCGGCACGACGACGTCGCGGTGCTGTCCAGCAGCCCGGAGCGATTCGCGCGGGTCACCGGCCGGCGGATCGAGACCCGTCCGATCAAGGGCACGACACCGCGCTCGTCGGATCCGGTCGAGGACGCCGCCGCGGCCCGTCTGCTGAGCTCCGCCGAGAAGTACCGGGCGGAGAACCTGATGATCGTCGACCTGCTCCGCAACGACCTGTCGATGATGTGCGAGCCGGGCACGGTCGAGACGCCGATGCTCATGGAGGTCGAGTCCTACGCCACCGTGCACCAGCTGGTGTCGACGGTGACCGGCGTCCTGTCCGACGGGGTCGACACCTGCGAGGCCATCCGCCGGATGTTCCCGCCCGGCTCGATGACGGGCGCACCCAAGAGGCGGACGATGTCCGTCATCGCCGACGTCGAGAGCACGCCGCGCGGCGTCTACGCCGGCACGCTCGGCTGGATCGCACCCGACGGCGACGCGGACCTGTCCGTGGTGATCCGCACGCTGACGGCGACCCGCGACCCGCGAGGCTCTCGCTGGCACTACGCGGCCGGCACGGGCGGCGGCATCACCGTCCAGTCACAGCTCGAGGACGAATGGGCCGAGTCCCGGGTGAAGGCCGATCGGCTGAGGTCGGCGCTCGGCGCCTGCTGAGCCCGCGGTCAGGCGAGCACCACGGTGCGGTGGCCGTCGAGCAGCACCCGGTTCTCGGCGTGGTAGCGCACCGCCCGTACCAGTGCGCGGCACTCGTTGTCCTTGCCCAGACGGGTCACCTCGGCCGCGGTCATCGCGTGGTCGACGCGCGTGACCTCCTGCTCGATGATCGGTCCCTCGTCCAGGTCGGAGGTCACGTAGTGCGCCGTCGCACCGATCAGCTTGACGCCGCGTTCGTGCGCCTGGTGATAGGGCCGGGCGCCCTTGAAGCTCGGCAGCATCGAGTGATGGATGTTGATCGCCCTGCCCTCGAGCGCCTTGCAGAGGTCGGCACTGAGGATCTGCATGTAGCGAGCGAGCACGACGAGGTCGACCTGCTGCTCACGTACGACGTCGAGGAGCTCGGCCTCGGCCTCGGACTTGGTGTCGGGGGTGACCGGGATCTGCCGGAACGGCACGCCGAACTGGTCCGCGAACCGCCCGAGGTCGGGGTGGTTGGAGACGACTCCGACGACGTCGATCGGGAGCTCGCCGGAGTGCGCGCGGAAGAGCAGGTCGTTGAGACAGTGGGCCGTCCTGCTGGCGAGGATCAGGACCCGGGGACGGTCGGCGACGCGGGTCATGCGCCAGGACATCCCGAAGCGGTCCGCGATCTGCCCGAACGCCGCCCGGAGCGACTCCAGGTCGCGGGAGGCGGAGTCGATCGGCTCGCACTGGACCCTCATGAAGAAGCGCGCAGAGCCGCGGTCGTCGAACTGGCGCGACTCGACGATGTTGTAGTCGTGGGCGAGCAGGAACTGCGCCACCGCATGCACGATGCCCGGGCGGTCCGGGCACGAGAGCGTCAGGACGACGTCGTCGGGGTGCCCGGTCATGCCGCTCCCCCGATCGGCCTCGGCGCCACGCCGCGACGCCTTCGGCGGCCCGCCGCGACGGTGTTGCGGAGCAGCCACAGGTCCGTGATCGGACCGACGCCGCCGGGCACGGGGGTCAGTGCCCGTGCCCGGTCGAGCACGCTGTCGTACGCCACGTCACCGACCACCCGGACCGTCCCGTCCTCGTCCGTCGACGGGTTGATGCCGACGTCGATGACGATCGCGTCCGCGCTCACGTGCTCGGCCCTGATGAGGCCCGGGCGGCCAGCGGCCACGATCACCACATCGGAGCGACGGGTGTACCAGCCGAGCATGCCCGAACGGCTCGCCCATTCGTCCACGGACTGCACGGCGGCCTGCCGGGCGGACGCCAGGGCGACGGCCGGCTTGCCCACATTGTTCGACCGGCCGACGACCGTGATCAATGCCCGACGGTAGAACTCCGCTCGGTCCTCGCCGGTCTGGTCGAGCCAGTCGTCGAGGAGGTAGAAGACCGACGCCGCCGTCGAGGGGACGAAGCGCGGCGTCCCCAGGGCCAGGAGCCCTGCGTTCTCGGGGTGGACCGCCTCCACGTCCTTGCCGGGGTCGAGGGCGCCGAACACACGAGCCTCCGAGATCCTGGCGGGCAGGGGTCTCAGGAGGAGGATGCCGGTGACGTCGCCGTCGCCGTTGAGGGCGCGCACGACGTCGAGCAGGTCGGCCTCCGTGGCCGTGTCGGGCAGCCGCACCTGCCGCACGGGCACGCCCAGTCCGCATCCGACCCGCTCGAGCCGTCGCTCGTACATCGCCGACCCGAAGTCGTCACCGACCCGGACCGTCGCCAGTCCGCACTGCCCACCATCGGCGACGAGCTCGTCGAGCTCCGCCCGCACGACGCGCGCGAGCTCCGTGGACGCCTTCCGGCCGTCGATCACCGCCGCTGTCATCGTCCTCTCCTTCGCCCTCGACCCGCTGCTCCTCCGCGCTCAGAAGATCCGGGCGACCGTTGCCCGGATCTGCTTGGGAACGTGCTTCTCCAGGTAGGGCTTCGTCGCGCCACCGTCGTGCTCCCCCACGTCACGACGACCTCGGCACCCACCCGGGCGACGCTCTCGTCCAGCATGGCGAGCGAGGCGAAGTCCCTGAGGTTGGTGTTGTAGCCGGCACGGGTGGAGACGCCGACCAGGCGGTCGCCGACCCGCACGCTGTCGTACTGGAACGTCGAGAAGGGGATGCTCGGCAGCTCGAAATAGCGCGTCCGGTTGTCGTCGTCGGCGAACAGCGCGGACAGGAACGCCTCGCTGACGTCCTCCCGCTGCCAGGCGAGACCCACCTTCACCCGGTGCGACTCGTCCTTGCGGCGCAGGAGCGCGTCGCGGCCGAGGAAGTCGTGCTCCCAGTGGATCAGACGCCCGTAGCCGAGGTCCCACGGCGAGAGGTAGTAGTCCTCGATGTCGGTGGAGAAGAAGCTCCCGCCGAGGGTCGATGCCGCCTCGTAGCCGGTGGCCGGCAGGTGCTCACGGTAGGCCTTCAGCGACGGCGCGGTGTAGATCGCCGGCACCGGCAACCCGATCCAGCCGGACTCCAGGGTCGTGCTGGCGTAGGACAGGGCGCCGCCCCGCCTCATGCCGAACTCCTCGCCCGCCTCGACGATCGCGGCGAGCACCCGCTGCCCGTGCTCGATCGGCCCCCACATCTCCAGACCGGTGAACTCCTCGCCGGGGACACCGGTCATCGTGTGGTTCAGCGCGCGCACCGGGGTGCCGGCGATCGTGAACTCGCCGATGTTGAAGAAGCGGATGTCGGGAAGCGTGCCTCCGCTGGCCTTCTCGATGATCTTGAGAGCGAGGGGGCCCTGGATCTGGTACCGGTAGGTGGATCGGCCCTCCTGCTCCACGGACGCCGACCGCTCGTCGCGGCGCACCTCGACGTCGTACCCGCCGGTCTCGGCGTTGTACGCGATCCAGTTGGGGAGGGTCGGCGTGCCCACCAGGCTGAACTCGTCGTCCTCCAGGCCGAAGAGGATCGCGTCGCCGATGAAGTCGCCCTCCTCGTTGACCGCGACGAACTGCTTGCCCTTGTTGCGACCGAACGTGGCGAAGCTGTTGACCCCGAAGTCGGCCAGCAGCCGGTGGATGTCGGGTCCCTTGAAGTAGATGTCCGTCATGTGGTGGGACTGGTCGAAGAGGGTCGCGGTGGTCCGCCACGCCTCCTGCTCGTCGCGCCAGTTCGTGTGCTCGCGCGGGACGGGGAAGGGGTACGAGCCGCCCTTGTTGGCCCGGAGCATCCCGACGGCGTCACCGTGGCGAGCCAGCTTGTCCTGGAGTGATTCGGTGGTCATGGTTCTTCTTCCTGTCGTTGATGGAGGTGGGAGGAGTGATCAGGCGGGGACGGGCTCGCCCTGGCGCCGTTGCCAGTCGGCCGTGCGGTCGATCTGGTTGAACGAGAAGAGGTGGACGCCCTCGATCCCCTGGTCGGCGAAGGACGCCTCCCGGCCCAGCTCGGCCAGCAGCGTCTCCGGCTCGTAGTCGCGGCCGATCACCAGGTTGTTCATCAGGCCGTGCTGCTTGCTGAGGAACTTCACGGACGAGCCCACGCCGATCCGGAGCGAGAGCTCGACGAGCTTGCGGGAGTTCAGCGGAGCCGCCAGGCCGACCCTGAGCGGGAGCGTGACCCCGGCCTCGCGCATCCGGCTCAGCCAGCCACGCAGCGCCGACGGATCGAAGCAGAGCTGGCTGACCATGTACGTCGCGGTGCCCTGCTTCGACAGCAGTGCCTCCGCGAGCGTGTCGTCGCCGATCTTCGGATGACCCTCCGGATAGCAGGCGACCCCGATCCGCTCGAAGGGATGCGACATCCCGGCGAGCTCCTGCAGGAGCTCACCGGCCGAGGCGAACGCGCCCACCGGCTCGGGGGCGTCGCCGCCGACGACGTACAGGTCGTCGATCCCGATCTCGGCCATCCGGCTCACGATCGACCGGAGCTCGGCCGCGTCACGCACCTGGCGGGCGGCGACGTGGGGCACGACGCGGTAGCCGGCCTCGCGCGCGCTGGCGACGTGCGCGAACGTCCGCTCCAGCCCGAACTTCGGCGAGCAGGTGACCGTCACCGTCGTCGTGCGCGGCAGCACGGTGAGCGCCCGGTCCGCGCCCTTCAGCGGGATCACCTCGATATTGGCCCGCCGGATCAGGGCCCGGGTCGGTTCGTCGACGAGAGTCATGTGCTCGATCGCTTTCGTTCGATAATCGGTAGTTGTAGTCGATAATCGGTATTCTAGAAGTGGTGCCCGCCTTGTCAAGGGGCGCGTCGCGTCCGGCATCGAGTCCGCAGGAGGAGCCCGGCCAGGTAGCCGCCGGTGACGACCGCCCCATCCCGAACCAGGTCACGGAGCCGTCGCCCAGCCGCCCGGCGCCCCACCCGAGCAGGGCGCAGCCGCCCACGACGCCGCCATGGGCGAGGAGGCTCCACGGCGGTGGCCCGGCCGCCGAGCGGGATCGCGGCGGGGAGCGGCGCCCGACGGAGGGCGCGGCCACCAGCAGGCTCACGGCGGCGACGGCGGCGAGGCAGCCTCCGACGAACGCCAGGGACCGCGACAGGTCGGGCAGGCCGTGCGCTGCCGCCGCCTGCGCCGTGCTGAACCACACCACGAGCGTGTAGCCGTGCGGTCCGGCGAAACCGGCCAGGACCGGAAGGTCCGGCGCCGTCGGACGGCGCACCGCATCAGCCGACGGCGAGGGCACGATCAGCCGACATGGCCAGGAAGTGCTCCGCGTCGAGTGCCGCGGAGCACCCACTGCCGGCAGCCGTGATCGCCTGCCGGTAGCGGCTGTCGACGAGATCCCCGCACGCGAAGACACCGGGCAGGCCGGTCGCCGTGCCTCCGGACACGACGACGTACCCGGCGGCGTCCAACTCGATCCGTCCCCGCACCAGCTCGGAGCGCGGCTCGTGCCCGATGGCGATGAACACGCCGTCCGTCCGGAGGTCCCGCCGCGCGCCGGTGCGCACGTCGGTCAGCTCCACTCCGGTCACCTGGTCGTCTCCCCGGATCGCCGTGACCTCGGCGTCCCAGACGAAGGTGATCTTGTCGTCCGCGAAGGCGCGCGCCTGCATGGTCCGTGACGCCCGGAGCTCATCTCGCCGGTGGACCACGTGCACGCGCGCCGCGAACCTGCTCAGGAACGTCGCCTCCTCGAGCGCCGTGTCGCCTCCCCCGACCACCACGACATCCCGGCCCCGGAAGAAGAAGCCGTCGCAGGTGGCGCACCAGCTGACGCCGTGCCCCGACAGCCGGTCCTCCGCCTCCAGGCCCAGGCGCCGATAGGCGGACCCCATCGCCAGGATCACCGACCGGGCGCGATAGGTCGCGCCGTCGCCGGTGGCGACCGTCTTCACGTCGCCCTCGAGCGCCAGCTCGACGGCGTCGTCGGCGACGAGCATCGCTCCGAACTGCTCGGCCTGCGCACGCATCCTCTCCATCAGGTCCGGACCGAGCACGCCTTCGGGAAAGCCGGGGAAGTTCTCGACCTCCGTCGTGGTCATCAGCGCACCGCCGGCGGAGACCGAGCCCTCGATCACCACCGGGCGGAGCTGGGCCCGCGCGGCGTAGATCGCGGCCGTGTAGCCCGCAGGACCCGAGCCGACGATCACGACATCGGCGAGGCCGTCGGCCGCGCCGGCGCCCGACATCTCAGCGTCCGTCCGCGGCGACGGCCTGGCCGGTGCCGCGCGCCCACGACCAGGGATAGGCGGGATCCTCGACACCGAGCGCCGCGGCGCCGATCTGCAGCGGAGCGAAGGTGTCGATCATGACCGCGGTCTCGGTGGTGCTCTTCACCTCGAGGGTCTTCTCGTGACTTCCGGGCTGGGGCCCGTGGATGTAGCCCGCGGGATGCAGGGACATCGAGCCCTGCTCGATGCCCGTGCCGGCACGGCTGATGAAGTCCCCCGTGTAGAAGAGGACCTCGTCGGAGTCGACGTTCGAGTGCGCGTAGGGGACCTTCACCGCATCGGGGTGGTAGTCGAACAGCCGCGGTACGAAGGAGCAGACCACGAAGCCCGGACCCTCGAAGGTCACGTAGGTCGGCGGGGGCAGGTGCAGCGCACCCGTCGAGGGCATGTAGTCGGAGATGTTCAGCGCGTAGGGATAGTTGTAGCCGTCCCAGCCGACGACGTCGAAGGGGTGGAAGGCGTACTGGTAGCGCGTGCAGCCGGTCCGGGTCCGGACCACCACCTCGACCTCGCCCTCCTCCTGGATCAGCTCGTCGGGGGCGCGCAGGTCACGCTCGTTGAAGGGTGAGCCGTCGAGGAACTGGCCGACCGGCGACATGAAGCGCTTGGGCGGACGGATGTGACCCGATCCCGTGCCCTCCACCACGAGCAGGCGGAGCTCGTCGGACGTCAGCACCCACCGGTGCGTGGTGGAGGTCGGGATGACGACGTAGTCGCCCTCCCCGACCGCGAGCCGGCCGTAGGGGGACTCCAGGACCGCGGAGCCGGACTCGACGAAGCAGAGCTCGTCGCCGATGGCGTTGCGGTAGAGGCCGCTGGACTCGGTGGCGGCGACGTACGACACCGTCAGGTCGGCGTTGCCCACGATCACGGTCCGCCCCGTCACCGGGTCGCTCACCGTGCCGAGCTTGTGGGTCAGCACGTGCCTCGGCAGCAGCGGGTCGTTGGTGACGAGCTCGCGCGACTCCAGCTCCACCGAGTCGGCGGCCGTGATGACCGTCGGCAGCTTGCGGTGATACAGGAACGACTGCGTCCAGGAGAAGCCCTCCTCGCCCTGCATCTCCTCGTAGTAGAGCTCTCCGGTCGCGGGATCGCGGAACTGCGTGTGGCGGCGGCGGGGATCTCACCGAGTGAGCGGTAGAAGACCATCTGCTTTCCTCCGATAATCGGTTGTCAAGTTCGAATAACGGTACTGTGCCGAGGTGGGGCGCGCTTGTCAATGGCTTTCGATCGCCCTACTCTCCGATTAACGAAGAGCTAGACCGATAATCGGAGGATCGATGCGAGAACTTCTCACCGTGCCGCTCGGGACCGGGGTCCGGGCGACGGAGGTGTACTCGGGCGTCGCCCGGATGGCCGGGGTGCTGTGGTGCACGCGCGTGCGCGCGACCGCGGGGCGGCGCGCGGCGACGGCGGTCGTGGTGGTGCACCCGTCGTCCAACTTCCTGGGGCACTACGCACTCGAGGCATGGGCGGCGCGCGGGGTGGACGCCGTCGCGATGACCACGCGCTACATCGGCAACGACTCCGCCCTCCTCCTGGAGAACTGCGTCCTCGACGTCGCGGCCGTCCTCGGGCACCTGCGCCACGAGGGCTACGAGCGCGTGGTGCTCGTGGGCAACTCCGGCGGAGGCGGCCTCGTGGCGCTCTACCAGGAGCAGGCGCTGCGCCCCACGATCACCTCCGCCCCCGGAGGCGCGGGCCCCGACCTCACCCAGGCCGTCCTGCCCCCGGCCGACGGTCTGGTCATGCTCATGGCGCACCCGGGCCGGGCGAACCTGCTCGTCGAGATGCTCGACCCCGCCGTCCTGGACGAGAGGGACGTGCACCGCCGCGATCCGTCGCTGGACCTGTTCGCCGGCGACCGGGTACCGCCCTACGACCGGGCCTGGCTGGATCGCTACCGCCGGGCCCAGAGGTCACGGAACGACCGGATCACCGCGTTCGCCCGGGAGGAGATCGCGCGGCTCCGCGCACACACGGGCGGACGGGTCCAGGACGCTCCCCTGGTCGTGCACGCGACCTGCGCCGACCCGCGCAACATCGACCTGACGATCGACCCGTCGGACCGGGAGCCGGGCACCCTGTGGGGAGATCCCTACGTCGCGAACCTCATCCCGACCACTCTCGGCCACCTCACCACGCTCCAGTCCTGGCTCTCCCAGTGGTCCATCGAGACATCGCACGGCGACGGGCCCGCCCGGCTCGGCGGGGTCGAGGTACCGGTCCACGTCATCTACGGCACCGCGGACCAGGCCTGCTTCCCCGAGCACGCCCAGCAGCTGTACGACGCGGCACCGGCCGGGGGGCGCCGGCTCACGGCCGTCGCCGGCGGTCGGCACTACCTCAACGGTCAGCAGGAGCAGATCGACGAGATGGCCGACGTCCTCGTCGGATGGACGGAGGAGGTCCTGTGACCACGATCGAGCGGATCACGACCACCATGCACGCCGTACCCCTCGGCGCGGGCCGCGGCGGCTCCGGGGCGACCCAGGTCGACCTCGTCCTCGTGACCGTCGAGGACTCCGACGGTGCCCGTGGCCTCGGCTTCACCTTCGGCCTGACCGGCGGAGCGGGCGCGGTGCGGCACCTGATCGACCACGACCTGCGCTCGGTCGCGCTGGCCTCGGAGCTGGACCACTGGCCGCAGACCTGGGAGCGCATGTCGGCGCGCACCCACCGGCTCGGCCGCGGCCACGCCCTCGCCGCGATCGGCGCCCTCGACATCGCCGTGCACGACCTCCAGGCCCGCCGCCAGGGACTGCCGCTCTACCGGTTCCTCGGCGCGTACGCCGATGCGGTCGAGATCTACGGCAGCGGACGGGCGACCCACCAGATGAGCGACGCCGAGCTGGTCGAGGGCGCGCAGGCCTACCTCGCCGACGGCTTCGGAGCGATCAAGCTCCGCGCGGGCGCCCTCGGCCTGGACCGCGACGTCGAGCGCGTGACCGCGGTTCGCGAGGCTGTCGGCGACTCGGTGCGGATCATGGTGGACTGCAACGAACGGCTCACCCTGCCCGAGGCGCTCTGGTTCGCAGCGCGCATGGCGGACCTGGGTGTCTTCTGGCTGGAGGAGCCGCTGCGCTCCGAGGACGTCGCGGGACACCGGCAGCTCGCTGCGACCGGCCTGCCGATCGCGGTGGGGGAGCACCTGCAGGGCCGGTTCGAGTTCGGGGAGTACCTCGGTCGCCAGGCGGCCTCGATCCTGCAGCCCGACCCTCCGCTCTGCGGCGGCGTGACCGAGTGGCGCCGGATCTCGGCCATCGCCGAGACGGGCTCGGCCGTGCTGTCGCCGCACTTCCTCCCCGAGCTCAACGTCCATCTCGCGTTGGCCGTCCCGAACTGCCCGCTCGTCGAGCACTTCCCCCTCATCGACGACGTGCTCGCCGACACGATCGCCATCCGCGAGGGGCGGGCTCTCCCTCCCGACCGGCCGGGGCACGGCATCCTCTTCGACGACGAGGCCCTCCGCCGGTTCCGTATCTGAGCCCGACCCGGCACCGCCGCCTGACGCGTCACCCGACGCGTCAGGCGGCGGTGCCGGTGAGGACGGGGAGCGCCTCGACGCCGTACACGGCGGACAGCTTGCGGAAGTCCAGCTCGGAGATGTCCGCGGCCATGGTCAGGTCGGGGAAGCGCTCGGCGAGCATCCGCAGCGCGGTGCGCAGCTCCATCCGCGCCAACTCGGCGCCGACGCAGCGGTGCATGCCCCAGCCGAACGCGAGGTGGCGGGTGGGCTCGCGGTCCGGGTCGAACTCGTCGAGGCCGGGCGCGAGGCGCGGGTCGCGGTTGGCGGCGAGCAGCGAGACGCCGACGGCGTCGCCCTCCTTGATCTGCACGCCGCCGACGACGACGTCCTGCTTGGCGAAGCGCAGGAAGGCGAGCTGGACGACGCACAGGTGGCGCAGCAGCTCCTCGACCACCCGGTTGACCTGCTCGGCGTCGTCGGAGCGGAGCATCTCGCCGGCCTTCGGGGTGGTGGCGATCAGGTAGGCGCCCAGGGCCAGCATCGACGCGGAGGTCTCGTAGCCGCCGAGGAAGACGCCGTCGGCGATGCCGCCGAGGGTGACGTCGTCGAGCTCGTCGCCGTGCTCCTTCAGCAGGGCGCCGATCAGGCCGTCGCCGGGGTTCGCGCGCTGCTCGCGGACCGCGTTGATGAGGAACTCGCGGGTGTGGGCCGCGGCGCCGAACACGCCGGTGCCTCCCTCGGTGAGGTCGAAGCGCGCCACGCCGAGCTCGAGGAACCGGGCACGGTCGGCGACCGGCAGGCCGAGCAGGTCGCAGATCACGTCGAACGGTACGGCGAAGGCGAACTCCTCCACCATGTCGACCGGGCGCCCGTCCCGGCCGGCCTCCTCCATCGCGTCCAGCCGCTGCTTGACGATCGCCTCGATGCCGGGCTGCAGCCGGGCGAGCCGGCGCATCGTGAACTCGGGCGTGAGATACCGGCGCAGCGCCGTGTGCAGCGGCGGGTCGGTCATGCCGAGGCCGCCGATCTGCTCCTCGTCGGAGCGGCCCTCCTGCGACACGAACTGGCCGAGGTCGTTGGACCACACCTCGGCCCCGCCGGCGAGCACCTCGCGCGCCTCGTCGTACCCGCTGACCAGCCAGACGCCCTTGCCGAACAGCTCGGCGAGCTTCTTCACCGGCTCCTCGGCGCGGACCTGCGCCATCTCCGGCAGCGGGTCCAGCCCGGCGCGCTTGAGCGGCAGGGTCACCGAGTCGGGGAGGAAGCGGAGCTTGCGCAGATCGATGCCGCCCCGCATGGTGCGGTTGAGCAGCCAGATGCCGATCCGCTGCTTGGCGGGGCCGAGCACGGGGTCGAGCACCGGCCGGAGCATCGAGCCGAGGAGGGGGACGCGCATGAGCACATTCCATCAGACGAGAACCCTCGATGAATCCGGTGTGACCCGGATCGCGACCCTGAGGCGTCCCTGATCCGGCGGTCATCAGCCTGTCATCGCGAGGTCACCGATTCGGCACCGTCGGCCGGATAGCCTGATCGTCGTGCCTGACACCGCAGTGGACTGGGACTCCTACGACGCCGTCCTCTTCGACCTCGACGGCGTGGTCACCCCGACGGCCGAGGTGCACATGCACGCGTGGGCGGCGATGTTCACGGCCTTCCTGGACGCGCGCTCGGCGGCGGACGGCACGACGTACCCGCCGTACACCGAGCAGGACTACTTCGCCCACGTCGACGGCAAGCCGCGGTACGACGGCGTCCGCTCCTTCCTCGCCTCGCGCGGGATCGTGCTGCCCGAGGGGACGCCGGACGACCCGCCGGCGGCGGAGACGGTGTGCGGCCTGGGCAACCGGAAGAACGAGGCGTTCAACCAGATCCTCGCCTCCGAGGGCGTGACACCCTACCCGGGCTCGGTGGCGCTGCTCCGGGAGCTGCTCCGCCGCGGCACGCCGATGGCGGTGGTGTCGTCGTCGCGCAACGCACCCGCGGTACTGGTGGCGGCCGGGCTGACCGACTACTTCGGGTTCGTGATGCACGGCGGGCTGGCGGCCGAGCTCGGCCTGCCCGGCAAGCCCGCGCCCGACACGTTCAGCCACGCGGCGAGCGTGCTCGGCGCGTCCGACGCGCGGTCCGTCGTGCTCGAGGACGCCGTCAGCGGGGTGGCGGCCGGCCGGGCCGGGGCCTTCGGCCTGGTGATCGGCGTCGACCGCGGCGCGGGCGAGGACGCCCTGCGCGCGGCGGGAGCCGACCTCGTCGTACCGGATCTCGCGGACCTGTTGCCCGACGGCCGGTCAGGAGGAGAGAGCGCATGAACGCACCGCCGCCCGACGGCCCGTCCCACGTCGCCCCGCCGGTCGAGGATCCGCTGGACCGGACCCGGTTCCCGGTGGACGTGTGGCGGCTGGTGGAGACCCGGTTCGACAGCACGGACCTCGGCACGACCGAGTCGCTGTTCACGGTCGGCAACGGCTACCTCGGCCTGCGCGGCAACTACTCCGAGAGCCGCGACGCCCACCTCGACGGCACCTTCATCAACGGCTTCCACGAGACCTGGCCGATCTCCCACGCCGAGGAGGCCTACGGTTTCGCGCGGATCGGGCAGACGATCGTCAACGTCCCGGACCCCAAGGTGATCCGGCTGTACGTCGACGACGAGCCGCTGCAGATCTCGGCCGCGGACCTGCTGGAGTACGAGCGGGCGCTCGACTTCCGCACCGGCGTGCTCAGCCGCGAGCTGCTGTGGCGCACCCCCGGCGGCAAGCGGGTCCGGGTCCGCAGCACCCGGATGGTGCCGCTGGAGCAGCGCCACCTCGCCATCCTCAGCTTCGAGGTCACCCTGCTCGACCAGAACGCCTCGCTGGCGATCTCCTCCCAGCTGGTCAACCGGCAGGACGAGCAGCGCGAGGTCGCCCCGCTCGACGCCAGCGGCGGCGGTACGGCGGACCCGCGCCGGGCGGAGGCGTTCGACCGCCGGGTGCTCGAGCCGCGGATCCACGGCGCCGACCCCGAGACCGGCCGGCTCAAGCTGGGCTACCGCACCGCGCAGAGCGGGATGACCCTGGGCGTGGTCGCCGATCACGTGCTGGAGACGGCGTCGCCGTACTCCATGGAGGTGCACGCGGAGGAGGACCTCGCCAAGGCGATCTACCGGATCGCGGCCGAGCCGGGGAAGCCGGTGCGGCTGACCAAGCTGGTCTCCTTCCACACCGCCGACACGGTGCCGCCGCGGGAGCTGATCGACCGCTGCGAGCGGACCCTGGCCCGCACCCACGAGGAGGGCGTGGAGCACCAGTACGCCGCCCAGCGGGCCTGGCTGGACGCGTTCTGGGCGCGCGCCGACGTCGAGATCCCCGGCCAGCCGGCCCTCCAGCAGGCGGTCCGGTGGAACCTCTTCTCGATCCTGCAGGCCTCCGCCCGTGCCGAGGGGCAGGGCATCGCGGCCAAGGGCGTGAGCGGGTCCGGGTACGGCGGCCACTACTTCTGGGACACCGAGATCTACGTGATGCCGTTCCTCACGTACACGATGCCGTGGGCGGCCCGGAACGCCCTGCGGTTCCGCTACAACCTCCTCGACAGTGCCCGCGCGCGGGCACGGGAGCTGTCCCAGAAGGGCGCGCTCTTCCCGTGGCGCACCATCAGCGGGCAGGAGGCGTCCGCCTACTACGCCGCCGGCACCGCGCAGTACCACATCGACGCCGACGTGGCGTACGCGCTGAGCCAGTACATCGGCGCCACCGGCGACGACGAGTTCCTCGCCCGCGAGGCGGTCGACATCTTCGTCGAGACCGCGCGGATGTGGGCCGACCTCGGGTTCTGGCGCGACGAGACCCGCCGCACCTTCCACATCCACGGCGTCACCGGGCCCGACGAGTACACCACCGTCGTCAACGACAACCTGTACACGAACGTGCTCGCGCGCTTCAACCTGCGCCGCGCCGCCCGCGCGGTCTGGGAGCTGCAACGCGACGACCCGCCGGCGTACGACGCGCTGGTCCGTCGTACCGGACTCACGGCGGAGGAGCCCGAGGAGTGGGCCGAGTGCGCCGAGGGATGTACATCCCGTTCGACTCCTTCCTCGGCATCCACCCGCAGGACCGGCACTTCCTCGAGCGCGAGATGTGGGACCTGGAGAACACGCCCCTCGACAAGCGGCCGCTGCTGCTGCACTACCACCCGCTGGTGATCTACCGGTTCCAGGTGCTCAAGCAGGCCGACGTCGTGCTCGCGCTCTACCTGCAGGGCGAGGAGTTCACCTTCGAGCAGAAGCAGGCCGACTTCGAGTACTACGACCCGATCACCACCGGCGACTCCACCCTCTCCGCCGTCGTCCAGTCGATCGTCGCCGCCGAGGTCGGCTACCACGAGCTGGCCCTGCGGTACTTCCACTCCGCGCTCTTCGTCGACCTCGACGACCGCCACAACAACACCGCCGACGGCGTCCACGTCGCCTCCACCGGCGGCGTGTGGAGCGCCCTCGTCGGCGGCTTCGGCGGCTTCCGCGACGTCGGCTCCGGCGCCGGCGACCAGCAGTGGCAGCTCGACCCGCGCCTTCCCGACGAGTGGTCCTCCCTGGTCTTCCGGGTGACGCTGCACGGCACCCGGGTCCGGGTCACCGTCCGCGCGGCCGAGCTCGAGCTGTACGTCGAGGAGGGGCCCGGCCCCGCCACGTTCTCCGTACGCGGCGAGCTGGTCAAGGTCTCCGCCGGCGACCCCGTGGTCGTCCCGCTCGAGCACCAGGGGCCCCGGCTGGCCGGCGAGCCGCCGTACCCCGCCGGGATCCAGCGCGCCGACGGCACGGTGATCTCGGCGATCGTGCCGAGCGGGGACTGAGGCTGTCGGAATCGCCGCTGAAGCGGTGAAACTGGCACTTCTTGCCCGTTGCAACGGTCAAGAAGCGAGGGAATCGCCACTGAAGCGGTGATTCCCTCGCCCTCACCCCACCCCCGGCGGGCGCCAGTCCACCCGGTTGGCGAGCCCGACGGCGGCGATCTGGGAGGACACGGCGAGCTTGGCGAGGATCGCCTTGACCTGGGTACGGACGGTGGCGTCGGAGACGACGAAGTGGGCGGCGACCTCGCGGACCGTCTCGCCGAGCATCAACCGGCCGAGTACCTCGCCCTCACGGGGGCTGAGTCGCTCCAGCCGCTCGCGGATCTCGGCCTGCTCACGGCTCTGCTGACGGGCCAGGCCGATCAGGGTCTCCCGCTCGCCCGCGTCGAGGACGGGGAGCCCCTGGTCGATGCGCCGGATCGTCGCCAGGATCTCGTTGAGCGACCCGGACTTGGGGAGGACCCGGCGGGCGCCGAGGGCGAGGCACTCGCCCCACCTGGCCCGGTCGGTGGCGGCGGTGACGACGATGACCTGGGCGCCGGCCTCGACCAGGGAGGGGATCAGCCGTCGGCCGTCGCCGAGGGCGCCGAGGTCGAGGTCGAGGAGCACCAGGCCGGGCCGCAGCCGCAGCACCCGGCTCAGCAGGGCCTGGGTCGAGGTGAAGGCGGTCGGTGAGACGCTCAGCGCGTCGTGACCCTCCAGGTCCAGCGCGAGCTCGAGGGACTCGGAGAAGAGGACGTGGTCCTCCACCAGGACGATCCGCGTGCGACCGCGCGCAGCCCTGTTCATCGGCGCCCCCGCGGGCCGGCAGAACCCTTGCTCACGCGTCGATTATGAACCGGCGTTCCGGTTCCCGCCCGGCGAACGCGGAACGTCGGCCGGCAGCTCGACGGTGAAGGTGGAGCCCTCGCCGGGCGCGGACTCGACCCGGACCGAGCCACCGTGCAGGGCGACGATCCGCTCCACGATGGCGAGGCCGAGCCCGGCACCCGCCCGGCGTCGTACGGCACCGGCGCGCGAGCGGAAGAACTCCTCGAAGACCCGTGCGCGATCGGCGGCGTCGATGCCGATCCCGGTGTCGGCCACCTCGAGCACGACGCCGGAGGAGGCCGCGGGCCGCACGCTCACCCGGACCCGGCCGCCGGGGTCGCTGTACTTGACCGCGTTCGAGAGCAGGTTGGACACCATTCGGTCGAGGTCCTCCGGGTCGCCCGCCACGACCGGCGAGCCGCGGACCTCCAACGACACCGAGACGTCCCGGAGCCGGGCCGCGGCGGCGTGGAAGCCGATGACGTCGCGGGCGACGGCGCCCAGATCGGTCGGCACCACCCGCAGGGCGACGCCCGGCCGGCCGAGCTTGGCGAGAGCCGCCATGTCGTCGACGACCGAGGTGATCCGGTCGGCGCCGCCGTCGACCGCGTCCAACGCCGCCCGGGTCGCGTCGTCCGGAGCGGTACGGCGGCGCAGCACCTCGACCGTGTTGGCGATCGCCGCGGCGGTGCCCCGCAGCTCGTGGGACAGCACGTCGATGATCGTGCGCCGGTACTCCGCGACCGCGTGCTCGCGCTCGACCCGCTCCTCGAGGTCGCCCCGCTCCAGAGCGGTGACGAGGGCGCGCTCGGCGAGCCGGACGTACATCTGCAGGGTCTCCCGCTGCGCGACGTCGGGGCGCCGGCCGTTGCGCGGCAGGTCGACGGACAGCAGCCCGCGCAGCTGCCCGTCGTCGTCGCGCAGCAGTCCGCACAGGAGATCGTCGGGATCCCAGGCGTCGGGGCCGTCGAGCGCGACGATGTCCGGCACCCACTCGTGTCCCGCGAGGTGACCGCCCGCCCGCTCGGCGGGCAGGAACCGCAGGTCGCCCCACACCTCCGCAGGCGCCAGCTCCCGCTCGACCAGCTCCACGGGCGCGCGCAGGTCGAGCAGCCGGGCGATCGCATCGTCGTCGCCCACGACCGCGACCGTGTGCAGCACCCCGTCGGTCACCAGGCTCACCGCGGCCAGGTCGAAGCCCACGAACTCCTGGACGCCCTCGGCGAGCAGCTGCAGGGTCCGCGCCAGCGCCTTGTCCACGTCCACGGCGTACCCCTTGTCCCGATGGTCGCAACCATCCTGGCAGCGGTACGCCGGCGTGGTGGGCCTTCCGGCCGAGTTTCGTCAGACGCTGAACAGCGTGGGCGCCAGCCAGTCAGCGGCCCAGGACACCGGCGCCTGCCGCTCGCCCACCTCCCGGAGCTCCCGGACGGCCAGCTCCAGCAGGAGCAGGCGGGCCACGCACTCGCGGTCCTCGGGGCGGACCGGCCACTCCGTCAGCAGCTCCGCCGCCTCCCGCACCAGGACCGCGCCCACCCCGGCGGACCGGCCGCGGAGCCGCAGCTGCGCGAGCCGGAAGTGGAGGGTGTCGAAGCCGAGCGGGCGGTTCACCGCGAACCGCTCCCAGCCCCACGCCAGCACCCGGCCGCCGCCGGCGGCAGCCGCGGCGATGGTCGTCGGCGACCAGTTGCCGTGCCAGGCGCCGCGGGGCAGTGCGTCGAGGTCGTGCCGCTCGGCGAGGAGCTCAAAGGTGGCCGCCAGGCGCTCGGTCACCGACGAGGGCTCCAGCCGCGCGAGGGCCGTGCGCAGCTCCGCCGCGTAGGAGCGGTCGAGGTCGGCGGGGGTGACCAGCCGGGCCACCGCGAGCTCGGCCGCCCGGCGCTCCTCGCGGGTCGGCGGACGGCTCGCGTACGGCGGCGGGCCGGCCTCCTCCACCAGCAGCGGCCCTCCGTGCCAGGTGGTGAGCGCGACCAGGCGGGGCGCGACCAGCGGGGAGCCCAGCTCCGCGACCTCCCCGACCGCGGCCAGGACCGCCGCCTCGGCGAGGAGCAGTTGCGCGCTCACCGGGTCGAGCGCCCACCGGGCGACGGCGACCACGGCGCCGCTGCCGTCGTACGCGTGGAAGACGGGTCCGTCGGCCGGCGGCGCCGCGGAGCCGAGCACCAGCCGGACCGGCCGGCCGAGCGCGTCCCCGATCAGCGCCGCCAGCTCGTCCATGACGCCGACGGCGTCGTCCGCGGTGAGCCCGGGGCCGGACTCGGGATCGACGAACCCGGCGGTGGTGCGTGTCATCGGCCTGGCCTTCCTGCTCGCCTGCGGGCACGGGTGTGGTGCGGGACTGCCAGCGTCCTCGATCCGGCGGCTCGGCGGACCGGCGATGCGCCGTTCTCCCCAGATTTCGGGATGCCGCGTCCGCGGCCGATCCGGCTCCACGGCGGGCGCCGGCAGCGGTCTCACCAACGTGGGGGATAGCCGATGACCAGGACTCTCGTCGGCACATGAGCGTCCTAGGCTCGTAGTGCCTCGGGTGGCGCGACATCCTCGCTCGGAGACGGGCGGGGTCGGGGGACCCGCGAGCCGATCTGTCTGATCGCTTCGCGGAGGTGTCGCGCCCCTCGGGCCTATCCCGGATCCACCGACGAGACGGCTCCAGCCGTGTCGCCGAGCTCTGTGTCGTGACCGTCCCTCGCCGGCCGCACCGCACGATCCGTCCCGAGCCAGTGAGGAACGAAGAATGAGACGACTGACCATCGCGCTGCTGGCGCTCGCCGCGATCCTGACCGGCACGGTCATGCTCGCCGGCCCCGCCTCGGCGCACCACTCCGATATCCAGGGAACGGCGGCGTGCGACAGCACGCCCGGCAACTACCTGGTGACCTGGCGAGTCCACAACTGGAACGGCAACTCCGCCGCCAACCAAGCGCGCGTCACCAGCTCCTCGCGCGGCGTCGTTCCGGTCGGAACCACGTTCGAGGACGACGAGACCAAGACCTTCACGGAGAAGGTGACGGCCACCGAGCCGCTGAGCCTCACCGTGTCGATGACGTGGCGCAACGGCACCATCTCGACCGACACCGGTCGCGCTGCGGGCTTCCCCGCCTGCGAGGAGGACGTCACCGCGGCAGGGCCGAGCGTCACTGCGGCCACCTGCGATTCGGCCGGGCGATTGAACGTGCCCGGGGACACCGACAAGGTCGGCTACACGCAGACCCCGAGGGCTCGGGCCCCGGCAGCTACGTGGTCACCGCGACCGCGAAGCCCGGATACCGGCTCCAGGGCCGCTCCACCTGGACGCTCACGGTCGACCCGCAGCTCGACGCGGAGCAGTGCTGGCGGCCGGCGACTCCGGTCGCGCCCGCCGTCACCCCGGTGCGCGGCTGCGACACCGTGGGCTCCCTCGTACTGCCCACGACCGAAGGGATCACCTACGAGGTCACCGAGGGCGACGGCAAGACCGGGACCTGGACCGTCGTCGCCACCGCGGACCCCGGGTACACGATCGCTGCGTACGCCCCGACCGTTTTCACCGGCGACCTGGGCACCCCCGACCGTTGCGCGACTCCGGCCGTTCCGACGGTGACGGAGCCGACCTGCGATGCCGCGGCGCAGGTCGTGCTGCCGAGCACCGAGGGCGTCAGGTACGCCACCAGCACGGGTTCGGACGAGACGACCGTGGTGACCGCGACCGCGCTGCCCGGCTACGAGCTCGTCGGAACGACCGAGTGGCGCTTCCAGCTCGCGCCCCCGCTCGCGGCCGCCTCCTGCACGCCGACGACGCCCATCGTCCCGGTCACGCCCACCACGCCCACCACGCCGGTCACGCCGGTCACGCCGGTCACGCCGGTCACGCCGGTCACGCCGGTCACGCCGGCGGTCCACCACCCCGCACCGCCCGCCGCCGCGCCTCCCCCAGCGCACCCGGCACCACCGGTCGCGACCGCGCTGCCGGCGACCGGCGCCGATGCCGTGACCGGGCTGGCCGCCCTGGCGGGCGTCCTCCTGCTGGCCGGCGGCCTGGCGCTGGTGCGAAGCGCGCGCGGGCGACCCGAGGCTCTCGGATAGTGAGATACCAGTCTCACTTTGCGGACAGCGGTGCTTGACTGGAGCGGTGACCCGCACCGCCGCCCCGCACCCGCAGGCGGCGCGCACGGTGTCCGCCACGCACCGCTGGGCGATGCTGGCGGCGGGGACGGGGCACAGGCGGCGACGTCGGCGATGGTCGTGGCGCCGAGCTTCCTGATCCCGGAGCTGCACCGGCCGGTGGCCGCGGGCGGCTACGGCATGAGCCTCGCCGAGGCCGGGCTGGTGGCGTCGGCGTCGATGACCGGGATGATGTTCACGCTGGTGCTGTGGGGGCTGGTGGTCGACCGGCGCGGGGAGCGGTTCGCGCTGCTGACCGGGCTGCTGGTGACGGCCGCCGGTGGCGCGGCGGCGGCCGCGCTCGCCGAGCCGTGGCCGATGGCGGCGGCGCTGTGCTTCGCGGGCATCGGCGCCGCGGCGACCAACTCCGCCTCGGGCCGGGTGGTCGTCGGCTGGTTCCCGCCGGAGCGGCGCGGGATCGCGATGGGCATCCGGCAGACCGGACAGCCGCTCGGGGTCGGCCTCGCGGCCGGCACGGTCGCCGTCATCGCCCACCACCACGGCATCGGCCCGGCGCTGTGGGTGCCGACCGGCGCGGCCCTCGCCATCACGGCCTTCGTCGCCCTCGTCGTCCTCGACCCGCCGCGCCCGGCCGCCGCGGCGGGCGACCACCGGGCGGTCAACCCCTACCGCGCCGACCGCTACCTCGCCCGGGTCCACGGTGCCTCGGTGCTGCTCGTCGTCCCCCAGTTCCTGGTGTGGACCTTCGGGCTGACCTGGCTCGTCGCCGACCTCGGCTGGTCGCCGGGCGTCGCCGGCCTCGTCGTCGCCGGCACCCAGGTCGCCGGTGCCGCCGCCCGGATCGGCGCGGGCTGGGCGTCCGACCTGGTCGGCAGCCGGATGCGGCCGATGCGCGCGGTCGCGGTCCTCGCGGCCGCCACCATGGCGCTGCTCGGCCTGGCCGCCGCCGGCGCGGAGGACTCGGCGGTGGTCACGGGCGTCGCCGTCGTCCTCCTCGTCGTCGCGTCCGCGGTGACCGTCGCCGACAACGGACTGGCCTTCACCGCGGTCGCCGAGCGCGCCGGCCCGTTCTGGTCCGGCCGCGCGCTCGGCCTGCAGAACACCGCCCAGCACCTCGCCGCCGTCGCGGTCCCGCCGATCGCCGGCCTGACCATCACCGCCTGGGGGTACGGCGCGACGTACGCCCTCGCCGCCGCGCTCCCCCTGCTCGCCGTGCTGGTGGTCCCGGTCGCCGGCGAGCGATCGGTCAGCTGAGCGCGGCCAGGTCGTAGTCGACGACGACCGGCGCGTGGTCGCTGAGCCGGACGCCGGCGTGCTCGCGGTCGACGACCGCCGACACCGCCGCGCGGGCCAGCCGCGGGGTGGCGAGGTGGTAGTCGATCCGCCAGCCCGCGTCCTTGGCGTAGGCCTGGCCCAGCCAGCTCCACCAGGAGTACGGCCCCTCGACGTCCGGGTGCAGCCGGCGGACGACGTCGATCAGCGTCCGCGGCGTGAGCTGGGCGTCGAGCCAGGCACGCTCCTCGGGCAGGAAGCCCTCGACCTGGTTGCTGCGCCGCCAGTTCGCGACGTCCGCCCGCGTGTGCGCGATGTTGAGGTCGCCGGTCAGCAGGAACTCCCGGCCCGCCGCCGCGGCCGCCCTCCGCGAGGCCGCCAGGTGGCGCGCGAAGCCGGCCATGAACGCCATCTTCCGCGCGTGCTTCGCCCCGCCGTCCGGCGCCTCCCGCATCCGCCGCGGGTCCTGGAGGTGCGCGGGGAGGCCGCCCTTGGGGAGGTAGAGGCTCGCCACCGTCAGCGGTACGTCGGCCAGGTCGACCTCCACGTACCGCCCCTCCGTCGCGTGGCGGCGCAGCGCCCGCGGCAGCGGACAGGTGGGGTCCGGGACGGCCCAGGTGCGCACGGCAGCGGCCGGCCGGCGGGTCAGCACGGCGACGCCGTTGCGCCCGGCGATCTCGCCGGCGTCGTACGCCACCTCGTAGTCGCCGAAGGCGTCCTCGGGCAGCGCCGCATCCGGGCAGCGCACCTCCTGCAGCGTGACGACATCGCAGCCGCGGGTCGCCAGCCAGTCGCCGAAGCCGCGGCGGTGGGCGGCTCGGATGCCGTTGATGTTGACGGTCGCGATGCGCAGCACCGGGCGAGGCTACTCGTCGGCGACTGGCGACTCATCGGGAAGCCCGACGTCGAAGACGTCCATCATCAGCGCCAGCGTCGCGTAGTAGCCCACCAGGACCACGAGCTCCAGGAGGTCGGCCCGGCCCAGCGCGGCCGAGGCCTGCTCGAACCCGGCGTCGTCGAGGGTCCGCTCGTGCACGAGCCGGCGCGCGAGGTCGTGGCACAGCCGCTCCCGCTCGTCGGCTCCGGCGAAGGTGCCGTCCGCGACGGCGGCGATCTCGGCGGCGTCCATGCCGATCGCGGCGGCGACCCGCGCGTGCGCCCAGGCCTCGAAGCCGGAGCCCGTCGCCGCGGCCACGGCGAGGATCGCGATCTCCCGCTCACGGGCGGTCAGCTCGCCCTGGTAGCGGATCGCGGCGCCGAGCTCCTGGAGGGGACCGCCGACGCCGGGCTGCAGCAGCATCAGCCCGAACGGGCCGTGCAGGGCGCCGTCGGCGTCGGTCAGCGGGAACGGCTGCTCGCCCGTGGCGCGGGGACCGGACGTGAGCGCGTCGTAGAGACGCCGGGCCTCGGGGCCGAGCCGGCCGAGCTCGTCGGGCCGGGGCGAGCGGAACCGGCCGCTCGTCACGGCTGCGCCCGCCACCTGGCCAGGAGCTCGGCCTCCCGCTCGGTCGTGATGCCGGTAATCCGGGCTGCCGGGTCGGCGTCCAGCCAGGCGCGGGTGTCGCGGGTGGTCGCGTCGACCGGGCGCGGCTCGAGCCCGGCCTCGAGGGCGGGGCCGGCGTCGTGGGCCAGCATGCCGTCGTACTCGGGACGGGGCAGCCAGAGCGGGATGCTGTCCGGGCCGGACCACGGCTCGACCCCCTCGGCCTGGAGGAACTCCTGGTCGACCCAGACGAGGCGGGCGTCGGGCAGGCAGGCGGCGAGCAGGTCGGCGAACGGGCGCTCGGGGCGATGCCGTCGTACGTCCCCCCAGCGCGGTGCTCCGCCAGGCCCACCACCCAGGCGGCGAGGTCGCGGACGTCGACGACCTGCACCAGGTCCTGGGGCCGGCCCGGCGCGAGCACGTCGCCGGTCGCGGTCGAGCGACGCGCCCAGTAGGCGAACCGCCCGCTGGGGTCGCCGGGACCCACGATCAGCCCGGGCCGGACCACCGCCGCCGACGGCACCGCCTCGAGCACGAGCCGCTCGCAGGCGACCTTCATGCCGCCGTAGTTCTCCAGGCTCGCCATCGGGTCGAGGTCCTCGGTCACCTCCGGCAGGAGCCGCCCCTCGCCCGGACCTGCGGGGTCGCCGTGGTCGGCGTAGACCGAGATGGTGGAGACGAACACCCAGTGCGCATTGGGTACGGCGGCCAGCGCCCGCCGCACGTGCGAGGGCGTGCGCGCCACGTCGACCACGGCGTCGTACGGGTCGCCGTCGGTGAGCTCCGCGGGGGCCGGCTGGTCGCGGTCCCAGCGCACCGTCGTCACGCCCGGTGGCACCGTGCCGGACTGCCCGCGGTTGGCGCAGACCACGTCGTGGCCGCGCCGCACCGCCTCCGCCGCGACCGCACGGGACAGGAACTGGGTACCGCCGAGAACGAGGAGCCTCATCTCCCCACTATGCCCAACTCCCGGCGGAACCAGCCGCGCGAGAACCGCGCCCCATGCGAATTCGTCCTCATTCGGCGGAATCGCGGACGAATTCGCATGGGGCGCCGAACGACTGCCCGCAGCCTCAGAGGAACTGCGTCGGGTCGAACTCGTCGATCGGGATGATCCGGACCCGCGGCAGCCGCTCGTTGAACGCGTTGACGTCGTACTCGAGGTCGAAGAACTGCAGTCCGCGGGCCGTCAGCTGCGAGAACGCGCTGTTGCGGAACTCGGTGAACCCGACCAGGCCCACCCGCCGGCCGTCGAGGACGTGCTCGACCTGCTCGACGAAGTCGCCGTCGTTGCTGACCAGGACGACGTCCGCCTCGCGGTTCGCCAGCTCGTCCAGCGTGCGCTGGATGGCGATGTCGACGACCTTCTGGTTGGCGCCGCCGGACAGCGGGATCGGCCGGTACCCGATCGCCAGCAGCGCCTGCACGAACGACATCGGCAGCTCGCTGTTGGCCGCCAGGAAGAACAGTCCGTTCGCCGGCTGACCCCACTGCCGCTCCACGAACTGCAGCAGCCGCTCCCACCGCGGCCGCTCCTCGGGCCGCGGGCGCCGGCCCAGGATCGACGTCCCGAGGGTGGCGTCGATGTTCTCCCCGTCCACCAGGACGTGGGTGGTCCGCGCGGTCTCCATGGCAGGAGCCTAGGGGTGACGGGCTCAGCCGCGCTTGACCCCGACGAAGTCGGTCCAGTCGCCCTTCGTCTTGTAGAACCCGGCGACCGCCTTGAACCGGTAGCGCGGCGCGGTGCTGTCCAGGCAGGCCTGCGGGACGACGATGCGGACCCGGTCGCGGTCGAACCGCCACTTGCCGCGGATCCCGGAGCACTCGATCGGCGTGCCGCCGAACTCCTGGTCGGTCGGCTCCCACAGCTGGGTCACCGCGCCGGTGCGGGGGCGGTAGCCGCTGTAGGCGATGAAGCCCTCGTCGGTCCCCGGCCGGGTGCCGATGAACACCTTCGTCTGGGCCTTGCGGGCCTTGTCGAGGCCGCGGAAGGTCAGCTTGAGCACCACGCGATCAGCCCGGTTGTCGATCTTGACGCGCAGGATGTCCATCCGGGCGGGCAGCGCCGGCTCGGCGCCGTCGTCGATCACCTTCACGGCCGCGCCCGCCGGCGCCGGCAGGGCCAGCAACCCGGCGAGGAGCGTCACGAACGAGGTCAGCAGCAGGGTGCGCATGCCTCGACGATACGTCGCCGCCACGCATGGTTGGCTGGGCGCGTGAGGAGCCTGGTCACCGCGACGGCCTGTGCGGCGCTGCTGGCGCTGGCGGCGTGCGGCGGGGGTACGCCGACGTCGGGCGTGCCGCCGACGACGCCGCCCGCGTCCACCCCCGCCTCCACCCCCGCCTCCACCCCCGCCTCCAGCGCCACGCCGGCGAACACCCCCGCACCCACCCTCACGCCCACGCCGGAGCCCGACCCGGAGCTCGAGGTCGTCGAGGGCATCGACGCCTCCCACCACCAGGGCCCGATCGACTGGGACCGGGTGGCGGGGGCGGGGATCGTGTTCGCCTACCTCAAGGCGACGGAGGGCACCGGGTTCACCGACCCGCGGTTCGCGGCGCACCGGGCGGCCGCCGTACGGGCGGGGGTCGCGGTGGGCGGCTACCACTACTTCCAGCTCTGCAGCGACGGCACCGCTCAGGCCGAGCATTTTCTTGATGTGCTCAGCCTGGCCGTCCTCGGCGACCAGCCCGATCCCACGCTCCCGCCGGCGATCGACCTCGAGCTCGCCGGCAGCTGCGCCGACCCGCCGGCGGCCGGCACCCTGCTCGCCGAGGTCCGGGAGTTCCTCGCCACGGTCGACGACCGCCTCGGCACCACCACGCTGGTCTACCTCTACCCCGAGTTCGAGGAGCGCTTCGGGTTCGCCGACGACCTGGCCGACCACCCGCAGTGGGTACGACGCCTCGGCGACCGTCCGCCGGCGCGGGACTGGTCCGTGTGGCAGTACGACGACCGCGGCGCCGTCCCCGGCATCAGCGGAGGCGTCGACCGCAACCGGGGAACAATCCCCGTCGGGATGCGTTGAGAGGTCATGTCCACCATCGACCTCACCGCCGGCAACTTCGAGCAGACGGTGCTCGACAACGAGATCGTCTTCGTCGACTTCTGGGCGTCGTGGTGCGGTCCGTGCCGCAACTTCGCGCCCATCTACGAGGCGGCCGCCGAGGAGCACGGCGACCTCGTCTTCGGCTCGGTCAACACCGAGGAGGAGCAGCAGCTCGCCGCGGCCGCCAAGGTCACCTCGATCCCGACCCTGATGGCGTTCAAGAAGGGCGCCCTGGTCTTCTCCCAGGCCGGCGCGCTGCCCGCGCCCGCGCTGGCGCAGGTGATCGCGGCCGTCCGCGACTTCGACGTCGACGCCGCGAAGGCCGCCGGGAAGTGAGCGAGCTGCAGCTCGGGCTCGACACCTTCGGCGACGTCACCGTCGACGTACGCACCGGCGAGCGCCTCGGCCACCCCGAGGTGATCCGGAACGTCGTCGAGCAGGGCGTGCTCGCCGACCGGGTGGGCGTCGACGTGTTCAGCGTCGGCGAGCACCACCGCGACGACTTCGCGGTCTCCGCGCCCGACATGGTGCTGGCCGCGATCGCCGGGCGCACCGAGCGGATCGGCCTCGGTACGGCGGTCACGGTGCTCAGCTCCGACGACCCGGTCCGCGTCTACCAGCGGTTCGCGACCCTCGACGCGGTCTCCGGCGGCCGCGCGGAGGTCACCCTCGGCCGTGGCTCCTTCACCGAGTCGTTCCCGCTGTTCGGCTACGACCTCGGCGACTACGACCGGCTGTTCTCCGAGAAGCTCGACCTGTGGGCGGCGCTCCAGGGCGAGCAGCCGGTCACCTGGGACCGCGGCGAGCTGCGTGCCCCGCTGCGCGACGCCCGGATCTTCCCCACCACCGCCCGCGGCTCGATCCCGACCTGGATCGGCGTCGGCGGCTCGCCGGAGTCGGTGGTCCGCGCCGCCCGCTACGGCTTCCCGCTCATGCTGGCGATCATCGGCGGCGAGCCGGCCCGGTTCGCGCCCTTCGCCGACCTCTACCGCCGCGCCCTCGACGAGCTCGAGATCGGCCATCGTCCGATCGGCGTGCACTCCCCCGGCTTCGTCGCCGACACCGACGAGGAGGCGCGCGAGCTGCTGTTCCCGCACTTCAAGGCCAGCCGCGACCGGATCGGCGCCGAGCGCGGCTGGGGTCCCGCCACCCGCGAGCAGTACGACGCCGAGGTCGACCACGGCGCCCTCTTCGTCGGCTCGCCGGAGACCGTCGCCCGCAAGATCGCCGATGCCGTCCGGGTGCTCGGCATCCAGCGCTTCGACCTGAAGTACAGCAACGGCACCCTGCCCCACGAGCAGCTGATGCACAGCATCGAGCTGTACGGCGCCCAGGTGGCCCCGCGCGTGCGCGAGCTGCTCGCCGCGGAGCCGGTCACGGCCTGACGACGTCCACCGTCAGGAACAGCTCCACCAGTACGTCGACGAGCCGGTCCCGCTCGACGTCGAGGTCGCCCTGCAGGGCGGCCCCCAGCGCGTGGGCCACGCCGCCGATGAGGAAGCGCGCCCGGAGCAGCAGCTCGACCGGCAGCCCCTCCGGCGAGCCCGCCGGGTCGCCCGAGGACGCGGTCGCGGCGAGCATCCCGGCGAACCGGCGGCTCTCCTCCAGCACCCGCGGGCCCAGCACCGGCGAGGTGATCGATTCCAGCAGCGCGATCCGGCCCTTGCGCGGGTCCTCGAGGAAGAGGTCGGCCATCTCGGCCAGCACCGCCCGAGTCCGCTCCTCGACGCCCTCGACGCCCTCGGGCGCCGTCGCCAGCGCGGCGACCGAGCGCGCCGCCGCCTCGGCGGCGATCTGCTCGAACACCGCGAGCTGGAGCGCCTCGATGCTCGGAAAGCTCTCGTAGAAGTACCGCGCCGCCAGCCCCGACTCCTCGGCCACACCGCGCACGGTGGCGCCGGCGACGCCGCGGGTGCCCATCAGCTCCAGGCCGGCAGCGAGCAGCCGGGCGCGCCGCTCGGCGACGCGCTCGGCGGCCGCGCGACCGCCGTACCGCCGTGCGCTCTCCGTCACCCGGACATCTTGACACGCGCGTTGACCGATGGGTGAATGGATCTGTCAACGCGCGTTATCAGTTGGGCGAGGAGCACACGTATGACCGACCTGCCTCCCTGGCACCCCTCGCAGCCGCACCACGCCCTCGCCGCCGACGTCCGCGCCTGGCTCGGCACGCCGGCCGCCTTCGCCCTCTTCGGCCGGCTCGCGCTCGACCAGGTCGCCTACCGCGAGGTGGCCGCGGCGGTCGACGCGACCGGCCGGTTCGCGCAGAACTTCACCGACCGCGGGATCCGCAGCGGCCTGTGGGGACCGCTGCTGCTCTTCGGCGACGACGCCGACCGCCGGGCCTCGGCGCAGCGGCTCAAGGACCTGCACGGCCAGGTCCGCGGCGAGGGGAAGGGGCACTTCGCCGGCGAGCGCTACAGCGCGCTCAACCCCGCGCTGTGGAAGTGGGTCGGCACGACCAGCCTGATGGTCTTCCACACCGGCTACGTCACGACGTACCGCGGGCGGCTGACCGCCGAGCAGCGCGAGGTCGTCTACGGCACGATCCGCCACCTCGTCGACTTCGACCTGCCCAGCGAGCAGGCCCGGATGCCCGCGACGGCCGCCGAGGCGGAGGCCTACTACGACGAGGTCGCCGCCACCGTGCTCGAGGACAACGAGTTCCTGCAGTGGGCCAACGCCACCTTCGACCGGCTGCCGGTGCCGACGCTGGTCGGGCCGCGCTGGCTGCAGCGGGCGATCGCGCCGTTCTGGCGGATCCTCACCCCGCGCTCGGCCGGCCCGCGAAGGTCTGCGCCGAGGGCGCGGCGCATCCCCGCATGCGCGAGCTGCTCGGCGTCCGCTGGACCCGGCGTCGCCGGGCCGAATTCGGGCTCTACCTGCTGCTCATCCGTACGGCGCGCCGGTGGCTGCCGCGCTGGCTGCTGCTGGACCCCCTGGCGCTCAACCGGCTGCGGTACGAGCGGCTGCGCGCACGCTACGAGCGGCCGCAGCTCGCCTCGTTCGCCGCACCTGTGGCCGGAGCACAAAAGACACCGGGGACTCTGTAGCCGCGCACGAGCGAGCGCCCGGGACGCCGACCCAGACTCGGTGGGGTCGAGAGAACCGAGCCGATACGGAGCCCGAGATGCGCGACCTGATGACCCTGGTGCCGATCTTCGCCTTCATGCTGATCCCCGTCTGGATCCCGCTCGCCGCGATGGCGTTCGGCGCCCTCCACGACGCGGTCGTCGCACCGGCGCGGCGGGCCCGCGCGCCCCGTCGTACCCGGCAGGCGCAGCCCGGGCACCGGGCGGTCAGCCCCGCCGGTCCTCGGGTCCCCGCGGCAGGAACTGCGCGGTGAAGGCCGGCCAGGCCTCGTCGATCAGCTCCTCCATGTCGAGATAGGTCGCCTTCCGCACGTAGGCCTTCGCCAGCTCGGTGTCCAGCACCCGGAGCAGGAATCGCCGCAGCTCGGCGTCCAGTCCGGCCACCTTGCGCAGCACCGCCCCGCGCCGGGTGTCGGTCTTCAGCTCCAGCCCGATCTGGTCCTCGGCCGGGGTCCGCAGCTCCAGACGCAGCTTGAGCGGCGCCTCGGTGTGCACCACGAGCACGAGCGGTACGACGACCTCCGCGTTGAACGTCAGCTTGTCCAGCGGCAGCTCGAGGTCGAACACCACGCTGATCGGCAGGTCGATCGCGTAGGTCAGCAGCTCCCCGGGGACCAGCTCCCCCGTGGTGGGCCGGTAGGTCCCACGAAGCTCACGCTCGCGAAGGCCCGCCCCGGGCCGGCGCCGATCGGGCCGAGCGCGATCTGGTCGCCCAGGACCTCGTCGACGGTGCGCAGGATCCGCTCCTTGTGGAGCACGCGGTGGATCCAGTTGACGCCGAACTGCTCGTACGACGTCGGCACGCTCCCGGCCCCGGCCGCGTCACCGACCGCGTCCTCGCCGACGTCCTCGACCACTCCCTCGACCACGCTCTCCCCATGTCCTGCCCGGAATCCCCCTCCGGGACGGCCGATTCTCGTACACCCCAACGACCGGGCGCCCGACGGGTCCCGGGTGTCGGAGCGATCCGCCATGATGGGGCGCATGCCGAAGCCTGCCGAGCCCCACCCCGCCGACAGCCACGAGAAGATCCGGGTGCAGGGCGCCCACGTCAACAACCTGCAGGGGGTCGACGTCGAGATCCCCAAGCGCCGGCTGAGCGTGTTCACGGGCGTGTCGGGGTCGGGCAAGAGCTCGCTGGTGTTCGGCACCATCGCCGCCGAGTCACGACGACTGATCGACGAGACCTACAGCACCTTCGTGCAGGGCTTCATGCCCAACCTGCCGCGACCGGAGGTCGACGTCCTGGAGGGGCTCACCACGGCCATCCTCGTCGACCAGGAGCGGATGGGGGCGAATCCCCGCTCGACGCTGGGCACGGTGACCGACGCCCACGCGATGTTGCGCTCGCTGTTCTCGCGGATCGGCGAGCCGACCATCGGCGGCCCGACGGCGTTCTCCTTCAACATCCCGACCACGACCGTCGGCGGCGCCTCGGTGACCGAGTCGGGCAAGAAGAACGTCATCAAGCAGCAGGTCTACCTCGGGGGCATGTGCCCCCAGTGCGAGGGCCGCGGCACCGTCTCCGACCTCGACCTGACCCAGATCGTCGACGAGTCCAGGTCGCTGGTCGAGGGCGCGGTGCTGGTGCCCGGCTACACCGCCGACGGGTGGATGATCGCGGCGTTCAAGGCCGTGCTGCCGCCCGAGAAGCCGATCGCGAAGTACACCAAGGCCGAGCGCGAGGACTTCCTGTACGCCGAGCCGCGCAAGATCAAGGTCGACAAGATCAACATCACCTACGAGGGCCTGATCCCGAAGATCCGCAAGTCGATGTTCAGCAAGGACGCGGAGTCGCTGCAGCCGCACATCCGGGCGTTCGTCGAACGGGCCGCGGTCTTCGGCCCCTGCCCGTCCTGCGACGGCACCCGGCTCAACGAGTCCGCGCGGTCGGTCACGATCAAGGGCCGCACCATCGCGGAGGTGACCGCGCTGCAGGTCACCGACCTCGCCGAGTGGCTGCGCACGATCGACGACCCGGGCGTGGCCCCGCTCGTCGGCAAGCTCCTCGACCTGCTCGACTCCTTCGTCGACATCGGGCTCGGCTACCTCTCGCTGGACCGGCCGTCCGGCACCCTCTCGGGCGGTGAGGCCCAGCGCACCAAGATGGTGCGCCACCTCGGCTCGGCGCTGACCGACGTCACCTATGTCTTCGACGAGCCCACCATCGGGCTGCACCCGCACGACATCGAGCGGATGAACAAGCTGCTGCTGGAGCTGCGCGACAAGGGCAACACCGTGCTGGTCGTCGAGCACAAGCCGGAGACGATCGCGATCGCCGACCACGTGATCGACATGGGCCCGGCCGCCGGCAGCGGTGGCGGCCAGGTGGTCTTCCAGGGCACCGTCGACGGGCTGCTGAGGTCCGGCACCCGCACCGGCGAGCACCTGTCGTACCGGGCGTCCCTCAAGGACGCGGTGCGGGAGCGCAGCGGCGTGCTGGAGATCCGCGGCGCCGACTCCCACAATCTGCAGAACGTCGACGTCGACATCCCGCTGGGCGTGCTGACGGTGGTCACCGGCGTCGCCGGCTCCGGCAAGAGCTCGCTGATCCACGGCTCGGTGGTCGGCCGCGAGGGCGTGGTGGCGATCGACCAGGCGGCCATCAAGGGCTCCCGGCGGTCGAACCCGGCGACGTACACCGGGCTGCTCGAGCCGATCCGCAAGGCCTTCGCGAAGGCCAACGACGTGAAGCCGGCCCTGTTCAGCGCCAACTCCGAGGGCGCGTGCCCGACCTGCAAGGGCTCCGGCGTCATCGTCACCGAGCTCGGCTTCATGGACACGGTCTCCACGCCGTGCGAGGACTGCGGCGGCAAGCGGTTCCAGGCCGCGGTGCTCGACTACCGACTGGGCGGGCTCAACATCGCCGAGGTGCTCGACCTCCCCGTCGAGAAGGCGCTCGAGCTCTTCTCCGCGCCGGAGACGAAGGTGCCGGCCGCCGCCGACATCCTGGCCCGGCTCGCGGACGTCGGCCTCGGCTACCTCAAGCTCGGCCAGCCGCTCAACACGCTCTCCGGCGGCGAGCGGCAGCGGGTCAAGCTCGCGCTGCACATGAAGGAGAAGGGCGGCGTCTACGTCCTCGACGAGCCCACCACCGGCCTGCACCTCGCCGACGTCGAGAACCTGCTGGGACTGCTGGACCGCCTGGTCGACGCCGGCAAGTCCGTCATCGTGATCGAGCACCACCAGGCCGTGATGGCCCACGCCGACTGGATCATCGACCTCGGCCCCGGCGCCGGCCACGACGGCGGCACGATCGTGTTCGAGGGCACCCCCGCCGAGCTGGTCGCCAAGAGATCGACGCTCACCGGCGAGCACCTGGCGGCGTACGTCGGGGAGTGAGCCTCACTCCCAGGCGACGACGGCCTCCGGGTCGCCGGCCACCCCGAGGTCGCGCGCGGCCGCCGAGATCCGCCGGGCGAGGTCCAGGTCGGCGGTCGTGAGCGACCCGGTGTCGTGGGTCGACAGGTGGACCGCGAGCGACGGGTACCCGAGCTTCAGGTCCGGGTGGTGGTTGGCCGCCTCGGCGAGCTCGCCGATCGCGTTCACCAGCTGGAGGCCGGTCGCGAAGCTGCCGGTGCGGAACACGGCGAAGGCATGGACCCCCAGGACCCGCCAGTCGGCGACGCCCTCGGCCCGGCTGAACTCCTCGGCGCTGATCTGTTCGTAGCCCATGGATCGACGGTACGCCCCGCCCTGCGAGGATGCCGCTCGTGGGTGAGGCCTTCGACTGCGAGATCCAGGCGCGGCTGCGCGACATCAACCTCGGCGGCCACGTCGACAACGTCGAGACGCTGCGGGTGCTCGACGAGGCACGGCTGCTGTTCTTCGGGCACGCCCCGCTCCCCGGCGACGGCCGCCCCGGGCTGCTCCGCGACCTGCCGCCCGGCATCACCCACCTGATCGGGTCCCAGCGGATCGACTACCACGCCGAGATGCGGTTCGTGGCCTACCAGCCGTTCCTGGTGCGGATCTGGGTCAGCCACGTCGGCCGCACGTCGTTCGCCATCTCCTCCGAGCTGCGCGTCGCGCCCGGCCACGCCCCGGCGGTCGTCGCCGAGACGTCCGCGGTGTTCTGGGACACCGCCGCCGGGTCGGCCTGGCCGATCTCCGACGCGGTGCGGGCCACGCTCGCGTCGTACGCCGGTCCGGCGGTGCCGCTCAGGGAGCGGGCGGGCCGCTGACCTCCTCGGCCTCGGGGGTCTCCGGGGCCCCGGGGGTCTCGGAGGCACGCGGGGCGAGGCGCCAGGCGGCGGCGAGGAGCACGACCAGCGCCGCCAGCGCGAGGATGCCGGCGACGGCGGCGTGGAAGGCGGCGCGGTGGAGCCCGTCGCCGAGGTGCAGCGCGCCGGTGGCCAGGGACACCGCGGTCGCGGCGCCGAACCCGGCCGGCAGCGCGGCCGCGGGCAGTCGCCGCGGGCGCGGCGTATCGCGGGGGGAGCGGCGTACGTGGACCACGATCGCCAGCCCGGTCACCAGCAGGCCGAGGATCCCGGACGCGAACTGCGCCCACTGCTGGCCGGGCAGCGGACCGTGCGTCTCCTGCAGCCAGGCCACGTGCCGCACGCCCCACCGTCCCTGGTGGGTGAAGGCGTCCCAGACGACGTGGGTCGCCGACCCGACGATCGCGGCGAGCGGAGCGAGCAGCCAGGCGGTGCGGCCGATCCGGGCGCGGGCCGGGAGCCGGTCGCGGACGGCGGCGGGCGCGGTGTCGACGAGGGCGTCGCGACCCCAGCGGTCCCAGAACGCCAGCAGCGCGAGGGTGAGGACGAGGTCGACGGTCACGATGCCGGCCGGGCTGTGGGTGAAGCCGTAGAGCGACCAGGTCTGTCCCAGCACCGGCAGGTCCGGCGTCATCGACCCGATCACCATCGCCGACAGCGGCAGCCCGAGGCCGCGCAACGGCAGGACGGCGGCCGGGTGGGCCAGGGTGACGGGCACGTCAGGCGTCCTGGCTCCGGGAGGCGAGCTCGAGGTCCGCGGTCAGCTCCTGGCCGACCTCGATCCCCTCGGCCCGGCGTACGGCGACGCGCAGCGGCACCAGATAGCGCCCGTCCTTCGGGAACAGGGCGGTGCGGAAGCCGGTGTCGCCGATGCGTACGTCGACCGCGACCTGCCCCCAGTACTCCAGGCCGCGCGCCGCCTCCTTGATGTCGTCGCTCTCGTCCTCCGGCACGGCGAGGAAGTAGAACGGCGCGGGGCCCCGCCACTCGATGACGGGTCCGGTGCAGGTGAAGGGCACCTCAGCAACCGTAGTCGCTGCCCCGTGGTCAGCCGTTCTTCGCCATCTGGGCGGCACGCTCCTCGGCGTGGAACGCCCAGGGCTCCTGCGGCAGCACGTCGCCGGTCTCCAGCAGGGTCTTGAGGTTCGCGAGCACGGCCGGCCAGCCCTGGCCGATGGCGTGGAGATCGTCCACGCTCGCCAGGAGGGTGTGGGTGACGGTGAGCCTTACGATGTCGCGGCCGGGCTCGATCTCGAAGGCGACCACGCTCGGCTCGAACGTCGGGTCGGCGACGCGCGCGGGATCGTCGAAGCCGAACACCAGGCGGCGCGGGCGATCCACCTCGATCACCCGCCCGGCGGCGTCCGCGACGCCCGACCCGTCGACCCGCACGTGGTCGACCCTGCTGCCCACCTGCCAGTCGGACACCTGCGCGTGCCCCCAGAACCGGCCGGTCAGCTCGGGATCGGTCAGCGCCCGCCACACCTGCTCCGGGGTGGCGCGGATGTAGGTGGTGTAGACGTAGTCCGGGACGGTCATGGCGTACTCCTCGGCTCGCTGCTTGATGGCGTCCAGGGCCGCCAGCCGCGGCTCCTCGAACTTCCAGATCCAGCGGCGCTGGATCTCGTGGATCGGTACGGCGTTGAGGTAGTGCAGCTTGCGCCGACCGTCGCGCACCGACGTCACCAGGCCCGCGGCCTCCAGCAGGTCGAGGTGCTGGCTGACCGACTGCCGCCGCATGGCGAGTCCCTCGCAGAGCTCGCCCAGGGTCCGGCCCGACCGCTCGTGCAGCATGTCCAGCAGCCGCCGGCGGCCGGCGTCGGCCAGGGCCTTGAACACCGCGTCCGCATCCACCGCGCCATCATGCAGGCAATTGCCTGCCTATTGCAAGGCGCATGGGACGCGAGGCGCCGCTTCAGGCTCAGTAACGGGATCCGTCGCGGCCGAGTGGGTCGTACTCGTCGTCGTCGACGTAGCCCGACGGCCGCTCGTGCCCGATCTCGCAGAGATCGGCCGGCGAGAGCAGGCCGCCGCGGGCCTGGGCCTTCTGCTCGGCGATGCAGGCGTACCAGTCGGAGTCGTCGGACTCCCGGTTGGTCGTCGAGCCCGCCGAGGACGCCACCACGATCCCGATCACGACCGCCGCCAGGGCCCCGACGATGCCCAGCGCGACACCGGCGCCCGCGTCACCCCCGGTGCGGGTCGACCGCCCGGTGGACAGGCCGGGATCCGGCACCCCCGAGCTCGCGGCGGGCCGTCCCTGATCGTCGTCCGGCTTCTCGTACTGCTCCCACATGCCCGGGAGCCTCCCCGCACCCGCGGGGCGGCAAACGCGGTCCCCGGCGACCAGGCTCACCGGCGCAGCAGGGCCGCGATCTCGTCGTACCCGCGCTGCTGGGCGTGCTGGAGCGGCGTGACGCCGTCGCGGTCGGCGACGGCGGGGTCGACGCCGGCGTCGAGCAGGATCCGGACGATCTCCCGGTAGGGCTCGCCGCCGTCGCCGAGGATGATCGCCTCCAGCAGGGCGGTCCAGCCGAGGTCGTTGACGTGGTCGAGGTCGACCTCGGTCTCGACGACGCGACGGATGTAGTCGACGTGGCCGCGCTCGCCGGCGGGGATCGGCGAGAGGCCGCCGTACCGGTTGCGGATGGTGAGGTCCGGGTTCGCCGGGAGCAGCGCCTCCAGCATGGCCACGCTGCCGGTCACGCCGGTGACCAGCCACGGGGTGTCGTGGCGGTCGTCGAGCGCGTCCGGGTCGGCACCCATCGCGACGAGCAGCCGGGCGACGGCCACGCGGTCGAAGGTGCTGGCGAGGAGGAGGGCGGTACGACGGTGCGCGTCGCGCGCCTCGAGGTCGGCTCCGGCGCGCAGCGCGAGCGCCACCGCGTCGGCGTCGCCGCGCTCGGCGGCCCGCAGCAGCGCCGCGTCGGGGTCGGCGGGCAGGTCGGCGGTGGTCATCGTGGCCAGGATCCTCTCCAGTCCGTCGTACCCGCGCTCGCGGGCCATCTGCAGCGGGGTCAGCCCCGCCGACGGCGAGACGCGGTCGAGCTCGACGCCGCCGGCGGCGAGCACCCGCACGGTGGCGGCGTACGCCGCCGTGTCCTCTCCCAGCCACACCGCCTCGTGGATCGCCTGGTAGCCGATCCGGTTGACGTGGTCGCGGTCGATGCCGGCCCGCAGCAGCTCGCCGACGACGAGGGCGTGCCCGCGCTCGGCGGCGCGGATCAGGCCGGTGCCGTTCCAGCCGTCCTTGTCGTTCACCCTCGCACCGTTGCGGAGGGTGAGCCGGAGCAGGTCGAGGTACCCCTCGCTGGTCGCGACGAGGTACGCCGACTGCTCGGTGTCGTCCTTGGCGTTGACGTCGGCGCCCTGCCGGACCAGCCGGCGCACGGCCTTCACGTCGTCGCGCCAGGCGGCGTCGCGGAGCCGCTGGTCCAGCTCGGCCTGCGGGACGGCAGGTGCGGCGGTGCCTGTCGTACGGCCCGCCTCGGGGCTCGCGTCGGGGGTGGGCCCCGGCGACGCGGCGGGACCGCCGCCCCCGCACGCGCCCAGGACGAGCGCGAGCGGGAGGACGGCGGCACCGGCGATGCCGCGCCGGGCGTTCATCGGGTCGGGTCCGCGATCACCTCGTAGGGACCGGAGGCGATCTCCTCGTCGAACTTGCTGTCGACGTACAGGATCTGGCCACGCAGCTCCGCGGCGGTGGTCAGCACGCGATCGGGCGAGCTGGCCCGCTGGCGGATCAGCTTCGCGCGGCGGCCGTCGGCGGAGAGCCGCAGGGTCGCGACCTGCCTGCTGAAGTTGCGGACCACGGTCAGGCGGCTGCCCTGCAGCACCAGGCCGTCGGCGTCGACGAGGTCCGCGCCACCGGTCCGGATCGGAGTCGCCTTGCCCGTCTTCAGCGCGAACCGCCACAGCCGGCCGGTGTTGCCCTGCGCGACCACGAAGGCCTTCCGGTCCGGGGTCAGCGTGATGCCGCCGAGGTTGAAGCCGGTCTCCCGGGCGATCCGGTCGGTGGCGTCGGCCCACAGCCGTACCTTCCAGCCGTTGCGGCCCTTGGCGACGCGGAAGAGCTGGGCGTCGTTGGAGTCGGTGAAGTACGCCGCGCCGTCGGGGCCGATCGCGACGTCGTTGAGGAAGACGTCGTTGCCGGGCGTCTGCAGGGCGGCGAGCAGCCTGCCCTTCCTGTTGTAGACCCACAGGTCCGGGCGGCCGTTGTCGACGCCGCCGTCGCCGATCCCGTTGGGGCCGCCGGCGATGTAGACGCGGCCCTTCGTGTCGACGGCGATGCCGCGGGCGGTGTACCGGCCGTCGGTGCCGTGGCCGGCGAGCCACTCGCGGGTCCGGGCGGTGCCGACCTCAACCCCGTTCTCGGTGCGCTTCCGAGGCACGATCCCACGATGCAGCTCGCCTCCGGTGACCTCGCTGACGTAGAACCGGCCGCGGCGCTCGTCGGCGCCGATGCCCTCGAACTTCGAGCCGGCCGGGTTGGCGGCGTCGACCGGATCGCCGGCGAGCAGGTAGGTCGCGGCGCGGCCGTGGTCCCGGTCCGCGGCGGTCGCGGCCGTCGTACCCGTCAGGCCCGCGGCGGCGGTCGTCGCGACGAGCAGGGAGCTGGCGATGAGGTGGGTTCGCTTCATGGGCTCCACTCTGCGGCGGCGACCGGGGCCGGGGCGTCGGGCAGCCGGCTACCCCTCGATAGCCGAATGGTTGATGCCGTCGTCGGCCCTGCTCCCTACGCTGGGCGAGCCATGACTGTCTCCGAGCCCGCCCGCCGCCCCGGCGAGCGCGGCATCCTCGCCCCCGCCGGCCGCCTCGACCGGTGGCTGCTCGTGGTGCTGGTGGTGCTGCTCGTCACCTGCGCGGTGCGGTACGTCGACCGGCACGGCCTCGACGCCGCCGGGATAGCCGTACTGGCGGGCGCGCTGGTGCTCGGGCTGGCGTACGCCACCCGGGGGCTGCTGGCCGGCCGCGCCTGGTGGCCGACGGCGTGGGTGACCGGGATGGTCGTGCTCTGGGGCGCGCTCACCGCGGTCGCGCCGTCGTTCGCCTGGTGCGCGGTGCCGGTGGCGTTCGCGGTGCTCCAGGTGCTGCCGTTCGGCTGGGCGGTGGGCACCGTGGTCGCGATGACGGTGCTGCTCACCGCCGCCTGGCAGCGGATCACCGACGGCTTCGACCCGGTGCAGGTCGCGGGCCCGATCGGGGTCGCGCTGGTGACCGTGCTGGCCTATCGCGCGCTGGACCTGGAGTCCCTGGCCCGCCAGCACGCGCAGGCCGAGGTCGGCGCGCTGGCCGAGCGGACCCGCCTGTCGCGGGAGATCCACGACTCCGTCGGGCAGGGCCTGTCCAGCATCAACCTGCTCCTCCAGGCGGCCGAGCGCTCCTGGGACACGCAGCCGGCGACCTCGCGGGAGCACGTCCGGACCGCCGCCTCCACCGCGCGCGACGGCCTCGACGAGGTACGCCGCGTGGTGCGCGACCTCGCCCCCGCCGACCTCGCCGCCACCGCCGCGGCCCTGCCGGACGCGCTGCGCACCGCGGCGGCGCGGGCGTCGCTCGTGGGCGTGCAGGTGGAGGTCCGCGTCGACGGCTCGCCCGCCGTCGTACCCGCCGAGGTCGCGGCGGCACTGGTCCGCACCGCGCGCGGCGCGCTCGCCAACGTCCGCGAGCACGCGGGCGCCGGGCGGGTGGCGCTGACGCTGACCTACCACCCGGACGAGGTGGTGCTCGACGTGCGCGACGACGGCCGCGGGTTCGATCCCACGCAGGTGCGGGCCTCCGGGACGCGAGGCCGCGGCCTGGCCGGGATCCGCGACCGGGCGGCGGCCCTCGGCGGCCGCGCCGACGTCGAGAGCGCGCCGGACGAGGGCACCACCGTCTCGGTCCGCTTCCCCCTCCACCTCCGACAGGAGCGGCCATGATCCGGATCGTGCTGGTCGACGACCACCCCGTGGTCCGGGCCGGGCTGCGCGCCCTCGTCGACGGACAGGGGGACCTGACCGTGGTCGGCGAGGCCGACGGGCTCGCCTCGGCCGTCGCCGTGGTGACGGCCGACCGGCCCGACGTCGTACTGATGGACCTCTCGCTCGGGCCCGGCGAGGCCGGCGGCGCCGAGGTGACCGCGACGCTGCGGGCGCTGGCCGAGCCGCCCGAGGTGCTGGTGCTGACGACCTACGACACCGAGTCGGACATCCTGCGCGCGCTGGAGGCGGGGGCGCGCGGGTACCTGCTCAAGGATGCCCCGCCCGACGAGCTGTTCGCCGGGATCCGCGCCACGGCGCGCGGCGAGACGGTGCTGGCGCCGTCGGTCGCCGCGACGCTGGTGCGTCGTACGACGCCCGGCGCGACCACCATCACCGAGCGCGAGGTCGAGGTGCTCGAGCTGCTCTCCCGCGGGCTCGGCAACAAGGAGATGGCGCGCGAGCTGTTCGTCTCCGAGGCGACCGTGAAGTCGCACCTCTCGCACATCTACACCAAGCTCGGCGTCGACACCCGCGCCGGCGCCGTCGCGGCCGCCATCGAGCGCCGCATCATCCGGGCCTGAGGGGGCGGCTTGGCGGGCCGCCCGGCCGGGGCCGGGTGGTCGTGTGCCTGAGAACCCGGATGTCCACGGTGTCAGGCACACGACCCCCACCGCGCCGCGGGTCAGGCCAGGTCGGCCAGCGGCACCGAAGGATCGCGGACGGCGTCGGTGGCCCCAACGCCGACCACCGCGCGCAGCGGCTCGATCGCGTCCCAGTCGTTGAGGTGCATGCCGGCGACCACCCGGTCGCCGCGCAGCCAGAGCACGCTCGCCTGCCGGGCGGCGAGGTCGCCGCGGACCACGAGGTCGTCGTACCCGGCGCCGTGGCCGACGTACTCCATGCCGAGGTCGTACTGGTCGGTGAAGAAGTACGGCAGCCGGGTGTAGGGCTCGTCGCCGCCGAGCATGACCCGCGCGGCGTGGCGGCCCTGGTGGATGGCGGTGTCCCAGTGCTCGACGCGGATCCTGCCGAGGACGGGGTGGTTCTGGTCGGCGAGGTCGCCGGCGGCGAACACGTGGGGGTCGGAGGCGCGGAGCCGGGCGTCGACGAGGACGCCGTTGTCCACCGCGAGGCCCGCGTCGGCGGCGAGCCGGTCGTTCGGGGTGACGCCCACGGCGACGACGAGCAGGTCGGCGACGACCGGCTCGCCGTCCTCGACCCGGACGACCGCCTTCCCGTCGTCGTGCTCGACCCCGGTCACGCTCGCGCCGAGGCGGAGGTCGACGCCGTGCTCGCGGTGCAGGTCGGCGAAGACGGTCGCGATCTCGTCGCCGAGCACCCGCTGCAGGGGCAGCGACGCGGACTCGAGGACGGTCACCGAGGCGCCGCGCTGGCGTGCCGCGGAGGCCACCTCGAGGCCGATCCAGCCGGCGCCGATGATCGCGATCCGCGCGCCTTCGGTCAGCCGGTCGCGCAACGCCAGCGCGTCGTCGAGGGTGCGCAGGTGGAGGACCGGGGCACCCGACGTGTCCGCCATCGCGAGGTGCCGCGGGGTCGCGCCGGTCGCGAGGAGCAGCCGGTCGTACGGCAGCCCGCCGGCGCCGAGCCGCACCCGCCCGCGGTCGAGGTCGATCCCGGTGACGACGGTGCCGACCCGGACGTCGACCTGCTGCTCGTCGTACCACTCCCGGGGTGGACGAACGCCGCGTCCGGCTCGGCCGAGCCGAGCAGCAGGCCCTTGGAGAGGGGCGGGCGCTCGTACGGCAGGTGCGGCTCCTCGCCCACGACGACGATGTCGCCCGTGTGGCCCTGCTCGCGCAGCTCGGCGACCGCGTTGGCCGCGGCCAGTCCGGCTCCGATGATCACGACGTTCATCGCCGCCCCCTCGTCAGGTCCAGGAACTCGGATCGGCTCCGGGCGTCGTCACGCAGCTGTCCGAACAACGCGGACGTCAGCGTGCGGGAGCCGGTGGCCCGCGCGCCGCGCAGGCTCATGCAGGTGTGCTGGGCGTCGAGGACGACGCCCACGCCGCGCGGCTCGAGCGCCCGCTGCAGGTGGTCGGCGATCCGCTTGGTCAGCCGCTCCTGGGTCTGCGGCCGGCGCGCGTGGTGGTCGACCATCCGCGCGAACTTCGACAGCCCCAGGATCCGCCCGCCCGGCAGGTAGCCGACGTGCGCGACGCCCACGAACGGGAGCAGGTGGTGCTCGCACAGCGACTGCACCGGGATGTCCTCGACGAGCACCAGCTCGTCGTACTCGTCGTCGTTGGGGAAGGTCGTCAGCTCGAACTCCGGCGGCGACGTCAGCTCGACCAGCGCGTCGACCATCCGGCGCGGGGTGTCCGCGAGGTGCTCGACGGTGAGGTCGAGGCCGAGTGCGGTGAGCAGGTCGACGGCCGCGCCGTGGGCCCGTGCGCGGTCGATCGACGGACCGTCGGTCACGACCCGGGGGTGCCACCGATCCTCTAAAACTGTCACGGTTTCCATTTAGAACCTGTGGACGGCCGCTGTCAACCGTCGGACCCTCCGCGCAGACTCCTCCCATGGCTGACCGACGACATGGCACCCCGCCGCCACCGACCGACTCCGAGGTGGTCTCCGAGCGCTGGGACGGCGACGACCTCTCCGGGCGCGCGTTCCGGCGGCTGGCGTTCGTCGACGTCGACCTGACCGACGTGGTGGCCCGCGGCGCGACCTTCGAGGAGTGCTCGTTCCGCGAGTGCGACCTCAACGGCGGCCGGTTCACCGACACCGGCTTCCTCAACTGCGCCTTCACGAGGTCCGCCTTCTTCGGCGCCCGCTTCGAGGGGTGCAAGCTGGTCGGCTCGACCTTCGACCGCTGCCGGTTCGGCGCACTCGAGGTCGTCGGCGGCAACTGGCGCTTCGTCGGGCTGCCGGGCGCCGACCTGCGCAAGGTCGTGCTGCGCCGGGTCGACCTCCGCGAGGCCGACCTCGGCGGCGCCCGACTGGCCGGGGCCACGATCCACCACGTCGACCTCGGCGGCGCGTCGCTGCACGAGGCGGACCTGACCGGAGCGGACCTCCGCGGCTCCGACCTCTCCTCCGTCGACCCGGTGGCCACGCCGCTGACCGGCGCGGTGGTCGACCTCGACCAGGCGGTCGCGCTGGTGCGGGCGCTCGGGGCGCGGGTGGAGGAGGCGGTGCCGATGGAGTCCTGACAACCGAATACGGCCGAACACGGCAGTCGGACGCCGGGGCGGCGCCGGGCGGGCTCAGCCCTTCTGGACGGCGTCGAGCACCGCGTCGAGCTTGGCCTTCAGCTCCGGGACCTCGTCGAGCAGGACGAGCTTGTCGTTGAGGTCGCCGAGCAGGGTCTGCACCTGGCCGAGCACGTCGCGGGTCTCGGCGAGGGTGGCGTCCACCGTGGTGAGCTTGCCGTCGACGTCGACCAGCGTCGTGTCGACGCTGGCGAGGGCGGCCTCGGCGCTCTTGAGCACCTTGTCGGTGCGCTTGAGGACGTCGGCGACGGGGTTGAGGCCCACGGGTTCTCCTTCGGTACGGCGGATGTGGGGCCACTCTGTCAGCCGCGGCGGCCGGGGACCGCGACCCGAGCCGGGTCAGCGCGCCCCGAGCACCGGCTCCGACTCGACCAGGCCGTCGTCGCTGGGGGCCTCGCCACGACCGAACACCTTGTCGTGCTGCTTCGCCCGCCAGGCGAGGTGCGCCTCGGCCGGCCGGTCGTACCCGTAGCGCTCCTGCGCCTGCGTGGGGGTGAGCAGCTCCGGGCTCGCCGGCGGTACGCCGAGCAGCACCGGCGCGACGACCGGGACCGTGCTGGGCGAGAGCAGGCCGAGGATGCGCAGCTGGAGCCGCTTGCTCACCGACAGGAGGGCGAAGGTGGTGCGCAGCACCGGGCGCGCGAGCAGGTCCATGGCCCGCGGCTGGGTGACGTCGCCCATCTGCCGCATCCAGTGCGGCAGGGTGGCGATGACGCCGGCGCGGAAGAGCCGGCCGATCACCCAGCGGGCCGGGCGCAGCACGGCCGGCAGGTCGTCGGCGAGCTGGCTGACGTCCATCAGGTGCTTCATCGCGCGCTGCGCGATCGGCGAGCCGGACATCTGCGGGCGCATCCGCTCGTAGTAGGCGTGCAGCTCGGCGCGGGAGCGCGGCACATCGTCCGGGTCGCAGGTCTGCAGCTCGGCGGCTCGGGCGCACTCCGCCCAGTACTGCGCCTCCTCGGCCGCGGACAGCTTGCCGGGTCCGTACATCTCGTACGCCTTGAGCACCGAGTGCCAGCCCGTGACGAGGATCCACAGCTGGGAGTCGGGGTCGTTGGCGTCGTACCGGCCGCCGCCGTAGGGCTCGGTCCCGATCGCCTTGCTGTGCACCTTGACCAGGACGTCGGCCGCGCGGGCGGTGGTCCGGCTGTCGCCGAACGCGACCAGCGCGAAGTAGTGGATGGTGCGGTCGTAGCGGGTCTTGGGCCGGCGGTAGATGTCCTGGGTGCGGTCGACCGACGCGACCAGGTTGGGGTCGAGCTCCTCCACGACGACCGCGCGGCTGAAGCCGATCGTCAGCGACGTGGGGTAGCCCCACACCTTCCACGCCACCGAGTCGGGCCCGAAGAAGCCGTAGTCCTCGGCGGGGGCGATGTCACGCTTGCGGAGAGCCATGCGACCAGAATGCTACAGATGTGTAGTAAATGGAACCCTAGAGTGGGAGCCATGCCCGAGCCCGCCCGCAAGCGACGCCCGTACGCCCCGCGCGTGCCGATGGCCGAGCGCCGCGAGCAGCTGCTCGACGCCGCGCTGGCGATCATCGACCGCGACGGGTACGACGGCGTCTCGATCGACGCGATCGCGCGGGAGGCGGGCGTCACCCGCCCGGTCGTGTACGGCGCCTTCGACGGCCTCGGCCCGCTGCTGATGACCCTGCTCGACCGGCAGCAGGAGCGGGCGCTGGCCCAGCTGTTCGGCGCGCTCCCGCTCGACGCGGCCGGGGAGGACCCGGTCGCGGTGGTCGAGCGCGCGACGCCGGCCCTGCACGCCATGGTGCTGGCCGACCCGGTGACCTGGCGGGCGATCCTCACGTCGCCGGCGAACGTCCCGGACGTGGTGCGGGAGCGGATCGAGGGCGACCGCGAGCAGGTCCGGGCGGTCATCGAGCAGCTCGTGGCGGGCGTGCTCGGCGACCGGGCGGACGCCGAGGTGCTCGCCCACGGCATCCTCGCGCTCCTCGACCACTTCGGCCGGCTGGTGCTGGCCGACCCCGGCCGGTTCACCGCCGAGCGGCTCACCGCCGTGGTCGGCTCGATGGCGAAGGCGTGGCTCCCGTGACCGGCGCGGCGACCGCGGTCCGGCTCGCGACCCCCGCCGACGCCTATGTCGTCGGCGGGCTGCTCTTCGACTTCAACACCGAGTTCGGGTCGCCCACGCCGAGCGCCGCCGACTTCGGCGACCGGTTCACGACGCTGCTGGCGCGCTCCGACGTGCTCGTCGTGCTGGCCGAGGACCCGGCGACCGGCGAGGCGACCGGGTTCGGCCTCCTCACACTCCGCCCCACGCCGTACGGCGACGGGCCGCTCGCCCAGCTCGAGGAGCTGTACGTCGTCCCGACCCTGCGCGACGAGGGCATCGGCACGGCCCTGCTGACGCGGGCGGTCGCGGAGGTCGAGCAGCGCGGCGGGATCGAGGTCCACATCAACGTCGACGAGATCGACGCCGACACCCGGCGGTTCTACGAGCGGCACGGGTTCACGAACATCCAGCCCGGCGAGGACTACCGCATGCTCTGCTACCTCCGCGAGCTCACGTGACCACCGCGCTCCGCCCCGCCCGGCCCGGTGAGGCCGCCGCCCTGACCGAGCTCGCGCTGCGCTCGAAGGGCCACTGGGGCTACGACGACGGGTTCCTGGAGGCGTGCCGCGACGAGCTGACGATGCGCGACGACGAGCTCGCCGCCCGCCGTACCGTCGTGGCGGAGCTGCCCGACGGCCGGATCGCCGGCTTCCGGACCCTGGAGGGCGAGCCGCCCACCGGCGTCCTCGGCATGATGTTCGTCGACCCGGACCTGATCGGCCACGGCGTCGGCCGAGCCCTGGTCACGCACCTGGTCGAGGAGGCCCGGGCGGCCGGGTTCACGCTGCTCACCATCGACGCCGACCCGAACGCCGAGGCGTTCTACCGCGCCGCCGGCGCGGTCCGGGTCGGCGCCACCCCCTCCGGCTCGATCCCCGGCCGCGTGCTCCCGCTGCTCGAGCTCAGGCTCCCTGCCACGGCCCCGCGCTGAACTCCCCCGGCGTCAGCCCGGTGACCGCGCGGAAGTCCCGGGTGAGGTGGGCCTGGTCGGCGTAGCCCAGCTCGGCAGCGACCCGCGCCAGGTCGACGTCCTCCCCGGCCCGCAGCAGGTCGGCCGCGTCGTGGAGCCGGCGCCGCTGGACCAGCCACTTCGGCGAGAGCCCGATCCGGCGCCGGGTCAGCCGCTGCAGCGCCCGCTCGCCGAGGTCGAACTTCGCGCACACCTGCGACACCCGCTGCACCTCGCGGTCGCCCTCGACGTACTCGACGATCGCGTTCACCAGCCGGCCCTCCTCGTCCGCCGGAGCCAGGACGGCGAGCGCCTCGGCCACCAGCGCGCAGGCCTCCTGCTGGCGGGCGATCTCGGCGGGGTCGTCGCCCAGCGCGGCCTGCACGGCGGCGATCAGCCCGGCCCCGTCGAGCGCCTCCACCTCGCGCAGGTCGCGTCGCTGGTCGACCAGGCCGACCACCGGCCCGCCGACCAGCGCGAGCCCGGCGGCCGGCTGCATCATCGCCCCGACGACCCAGCCGGCACCGCTCAGCTCCTCCGTGTTCAGCCCGCCGTGCGGCCCGACCAGCTGGCCGCCGTCGTGACCGACCACGACCTGGCAGACGGGGTACTGCAGCACCCGCTGCACCGACGTCTCCCCCGGCAGCAGCGACCAGACCGGCAACCAGAACCGGCGTACGACGTCCGCGAGCTCCGGCGGCGCGGCGTACCGCCGCAGTGACGGGCTGAACCCCCGCACGTCGCGCAGGTGCGCGGGCTCGTCGACGTCGAGCGGTCCGTCGGGTCTCCAGCGCATGTGTCGGATTCTTTCAAGACACTGTCGGTGCGCCGAGGGAAGGTGGAGACATGACCTCTCCCGTGACCGAGCTCATCGCGTTCACCATCGACAGCGCCGACGCCGCGAAGGCGGCACGGTTCTACGCCGACCTGACCGGCGGCGAGGTCACCGGCGACTACCCGGAGTACGGCTACGCCTCGGCGTCCGTCCTCGGCGCCACGTTCAACTTCCAGACCGTCGCCGACTACGCCCGCCCCGAGTGGCCGGGCCAGGAGCACCCCCAGCAGTTCCACCTGGACTTCCGGGTCCCCGACCTCGAGAGCGCGACCGAGCACGCCCGCGCCCTGGGCGCCACCGTCGCCGGCACCCAGCCGGCGGCCGAGGCCGGTGGCTCCTGGCGGGTGATGATCGACCCCGACGGGCACCCGTTCTGCCTGTGCCCGCCGCAAGAGGCTTAGAGGTTCCCGAGAACCGGTGACAGGCGGGCGCACCCGGGAGCATCATGGGGCGATGCGCCGGGTGCACCCCCCTCTCCCGAGCGCGGGCGCGGCCTACCTGGACGCCCGCGGAGACGGCCGTGCGCTGCGCGTCAGCTGGCACTCCGAGGCGGAGCTCGTGGTGCTGTCGCTGTGGCGCGACAACGTCTGCACGGCCACCTTCCAGCTCGACGTGGCGGACGTGCCGGGCCTGGTCGACCTGCTCTCGGCCCGGTTCGCCGCCGAGACCACGGAGTCGGCGGCGGTCAGCCCACGGTGCGGATGAGCTTCTTGTTGACGAACTCCTCCATGCCGTAGCGGCCGAGCTCGCGGCCGAAGCCGGAGCGCTTGATGCCGCCGAAGGGCAGCTCGGCGGCGTCGAGGCCGACGCCGTTGACGAACACCATGCCGGCCTCGATCTGGTCGGCGACCCGCTGCGCCTGGGCCGAATCCGCCGTGAAGACGTACGACCCGAGGCCGTAGGGGGTGTCATTGGCGATCCGGACGGCGTCGTCCTCGTCCGTCGCGCGGAACACCATGGCGACCGGGCCGAACAGCTCCTGACGGTACGCCGGGTTGTCGGTGCCGATGCCGGAGAGCACGCCGGTCGGGTAGAACGCGCCGTCGCGCTCGCCCGCGGTGGCGAGGGTGGCGCCGCCGGCGACGGCCTCCTCGACCTGGCGGCCGAGGTTCTCGGCAGCGGCCAGCGAGGAGAGCGGCGAGCCGGGGGAGGCGGCGAGGAGGGCGTCGGTGAAGCGGGAGACGAAGTCGTCGTAGAGGTCGTCGACGACGACGAACCTCTTGCCGGCGTTGCAGGCCTGCCCGGTGTTCTCCATCCGGGCTGACACCGCGGCCGCGACCGTGGCGTCGAGGTCGTCGCTGCCGAGCACGACGAACGGGTCGGAGCCGCCGAGCTCGAGCACGCACTTCTTCAGGTTGCGGCCGGCGATCTCCGCGACGGCCGCGCCGGCACGCTCCGAGCCGGTCAGCGAGACCCCCTGGATCCGCGGGTCGGCGATCACGTCCGCGATCTGCTCGTTCGTCGCGTAGACGTTGACGTACGCGCCCTCCGGGTAGCCGGCGTCGAGGAAGACCTGCTGGAGCAGCGCGGCCGACCGCGGGCACTGCGGGGCGTGCTTGAGCACGATGGTGTTGCCGAGCGCCAGGTTGGGGGCGGCGAACCGGGCGACCTGGTACGCCGGGAAGTTCCACGGCATGATCCCGAGCAGGGCGCCGACGGGCGCGCGCCGGATGACGGCCGTGCCCTCGCCGTCGCCGAGCTCGATCGGCTCGTCGGCCAGGAAGCGCTCGGCGTTGTCGGCGTAGAACTCGTAGATCGCGGCCGAGAAGTCGACCTCGCCCTCGGCGTCCTCGAGCGGCTTGCCCATCTCCTCGACCATCGCGGCGGACAGCTCGGCGCTGCGCTCACGGTGCAGCTCGGCGACCCGGCGCAGCAGGGCGGCCCGGTCGGCGACGGTCGAGGTCCGCCCCCACGAGGCGTACGCCGATGCGGCAGCGTCGACCGCGGCCGCGACCTCGGCGTCGGTGGCGGTGGGGAAGGTCTCGACCAGCTCCCCGGTCGCGGGGTTGCGGACGGCGTACTCGGTCATGGGGGCTCCTTCGGGTCGGAAACAGCAGGTCAGCGGGCGGCCTCGACGTCCGAGGACAGTCGCTGCGCGAGCCAGACGGGGAGGATCGAGAAGACGATCAGGACGACGGCGACGACGTTGACCACCGGCGCCTGGTTGGGGCGGAACATGTTGTTGAGAATCCAGATCGGGAGGGTGGTCGCGCCGTTGCCGGCGGTGAACGTGGTCACGATGATCTCGTCGAAGCTCAGTGCGAAGGCCAGCATGCCACCTGCGAGGAGGGCCGAGCGGAGCTGCGGGAGGGTGACCAGCCGGAAGGTGGTGAGCACCCCCGCGCCGAGGTCGGCCGAGGCCTCCTCGAGGCTGGTGCCGAGCCGCCGCAGCCGGGCCTGCACGTTGTTGAACACGGTGACGATGCAGAACGTCGCGTGCGCGATCACGATCGTCCAGATCGACAGGTCGACGCCGAGGATCCCCTTGAACCCGTTGTTGAGCGCGATGCCGGTCACCACGCCGGGCAGCGCGATCGGCAGGATCACCAGCAGGTTGACCGAGCTCTTGCCGAAGAACGAGTACCGCTGCAGGGCGAGCGCGAGCAGCGTGCCGAGCAGGAGCGCCAGCGCGGTGGCGACGACCGCCACCTGCAAGCTGGTCACCAGGGCCTCGCGGACGCCGGAGCTGTGCGCGGCCCGCTCCCACCACTCGAAGGTGACGCCCCGCGGCGGCCAGGTCATCGACTGGCTCGGGTTGACCGAGTTGGCCACCACGATCAGCAGCGGAAGGTAGATCAGCGCCAGCACGCCGAAGGTGAGGCCGGCCAGGACCCGGCGGGCGAGCGGACTGAGGGTCATCGCAGGCTCTCCATCACAGGTTCTCCAGGGCGCCGGTACGTCGGATCGCGGTCAGCAGCACGAGCATCACCACGATCGGGATCATCGCGATCGCCGCCGCCAGCGGCAGGTTGTTGGCCGCGCCGGCGTTGATGAAGATCAGGTTGCCGAGCATCTGGCTGGCGCCCCCGACGATGTTGACGGTGATGTAGTCGCCCATGGTGAGCGAGAAGCTGAAGATCGCGCCGGCCACGATGCCGGGTACGAGCAACGGCAGCACGATCGAGCGCAGCACCATGCCGGTGGGCGCGCCGAGGTCGCCGGCCGCCTCGAGCAGCGAGTCGGGGACCCGCTCGAGCGCGGCGTAGATCGGCAGGATGACGTAGGGCAGCCAGATGTAGGCCTGGGTGATGACGACCGCGGTCAGCCCGTACCCGGGCGAGCCGATGCCGGTCCACTCGGCCAGGCCACCCTCGGACAGCACGATCCGCCAGGCGAAGACCTTGACCAGGTAGCTGGCCCACAGCGGGGTGAGCACCGCGACCACGAGCATCCGGCGGACCCGCGGCGAGGCGACCTTCGCCATGTAGAAGGCGATCGGCAGCGCGATGGCCACGTCGATCACGGTCACCGCGGCCGCGACGCCGACCGTGCGGAGGGCGACCTTGCGGTAGACCTCGTTCTCGAGGAGCGTGCGGAAGTTGTCCAGCGTCCACGAGCGGTCGATCTCGCTGCTCAGGCTGTCCACCGACCACAGCGAGGTGATCAGCAGCGCCGCCAGCGCGACGACGTACACGAGCAGCATCCAGGCGAGCGGCGCGGACAGCAGGAGCGAGAGTCGCAGCCACACCATGCGGTGCAGCAGCCGGGACCCCGGCCGGGCCACCGGGCCCCGCGGTGCGGGGTCGGTGGTCCGGCCGGGCCGGGTCTGGGTGGACGTGGCGGACATGATCAGCCCTTGATCTCCGTCCACGCCTCGGTCCACTGGGCGTAGTCGGTGCACTCGACGTCGGTCCGGCCGTCCAGGCACTTCTTGATCGGGGTGCGCCAGAACCACAGCTGCTCGGCGTACGCCTCGTCACCGGCGTGGAAGGTGTCGCAGTGGTCGGGGTCGGTCGTCTTCGCGCACGCCTCGGGGCTGTTGGGCGCCTCGCCGAAGTACTCGGTCGCCTGCGCGTTCGCCTCGGGGCTGAGGATGTAGTCCATCCACTGGTAGGCGCAGTTGGGGTGCTTGGCCTGCGAGGAGAGCATCCAGGTGTCGTTCCACGCGGTCGCGCCCTCGGTGGGCAGGGTGACGTCGACGTCCTTGTTCTCGATGCTGTTCTTGATCACCTGCCAGGTGGTGCCGACGACCGAGTCGCCGGTCTCGAACGCCTGGACCTCCTTGAGGTAGTCCGACCAGTACTCGCCGACGTACTGGCGCTGCTCCTTGAGCAGCGCCACCGATGCGGCGAGCTGGTCCTCGTCGAGCGCGTAGGGGTTCTCGATGCCCAGCTCGGGCTGGGTCTTCATGAGGTACAGCGCGGCGTCGGCGATGTAGATCGGCGAGTCGTACGCCGTCACCTTGCCCTTGTTGGCCGCCAGCTGGTCCTTCTCGAAGACCGCGCCCCACGACGTGGGCGCCTCGGCGAAGCTCTTCTTGTTGAACATCAGCAGGTTGGCGCCGTAGCCGTGCGGGACGCCGTAGTTGACGCCGTCGACGGTGTTCCACTCGGTGTTCTTGAGGAAGTCGAAGACCTGCTCGTAGTTGGGGACCAGGTCGGTGTTGACCGCCTGGGCCTCGTCGGAGGCGATGAGGCGCAGCGAGAGGTCGCCGGAGGCCGCGATGACGTCGTACTCGCCGGACTTGGCGAGGTTGAGCGCCTCGTCGGAGGTGCCGTAGACCTTGCTGGTCACCTCGCAGCCGGTGTCCTTCTCGAAGGCCGACACCCAGTCGACGCTCGGGTCGTTGCTGCCGTCCTCGACGTACCCCGGCCAGGCGAGGATCGAGACCTTGCCCTCGGTCTCGCCGAGCTTCTCGACGGCCTCGGTCTTCTTGTCGTCGCTGCCGCCACCGCACGCGGTCAGTACCGAGACCGAGAGCAGGGACAGACAGGCCAGGGCGACCCGGCCGCGCTGGAGGGTGGTTTTCATCGGTGTCTCCTCGTTGGTTGCTGGTGCGGGAGCAGTGGGGTGGGGGCGCAGGGAGAGTCGGGGGTCAGGAGCCGGTCGAGAGGGGGACGACGTCCGCGCGCGCGAACCGCACGGTGACGTCGTCGCCGCGGTGCTCGGGGTCGTCGAGCGAGCCCGTCGACTGCTCGAGCGCGACCAGCTCGACGCCGTCGGAGGTCCGCAGGTGGACGCGGTTGCCGGTGCCGAGGTAGATCGTCTCGACGACGACCGCGTCGAGCCGGATCTCGTCGGCGCGGGGGTCGGTGGACGCGCCGGCGGGCGCGAGCCGGAGCCGCTCGGGGCGGACCGCGTGCTCGCCGGCGACGCCGAGGATCCGCTGGGAGGTCGCGGCGTCGAAGAGGTTGGTGGTGCCGACGAACCCGGCGACGTACGCCGAGGCGGGGTTCTCGTAGATCTCCCGCGGCGTGCCGAGCTGCTGGATGCGGCCGGCGTCGAAGACGGCGATCCGGTCGCTGAGGGTCAGCGCCTCCTCCTGGTCGTGGGTGACGAAGACGAAGGTGATGCCGAGCTCGCGCTGGAGCTGCTTGAGCTCGACCTGCATCTGCTCGCGGAGCTTGAGGTCGAGGGCGCCGAGGGGCTCGTCGAGGAGCAGCACCCGAGGCTGGAGCACGATCGCGCGGGCCAGCGCGACCCGCTGCCGCTGGCCGCCGGAGAGCTGCGTGGGCCGGCGGGCGCCGAGGTGCCCGAGGCGGACCGTGTCGAGCGCCTGCTGTGCGCGGTCGCGGCGCGCCTTCTTGCCCAGGCCGCGCACCCGCAGGCCGTAGGCGACGTTGTCGAGCACGCTCATGTGCGGGAACAGGGCGTAGTCCTGGAAGACCGTGTGGACGTCCCGCTCGAACGGCGCCGTGCGGGTGACGTCCACCCCGCCGAGGCGGACGGTGCCGGCCGTGGCCTGCTCGAAGCCGGCGACCAGCCGCAGCACCGTCGTCTTGCCCGAGCCCGACGGGCCGAGCATCGAGAAGAACTCGCCGTCGGCGATGTCGAGGTCGACGTCGTCGACCGCGACCACGTCGCCGAAGGTCTTGCGCAGGCCGCGGAGGGAGATCGCGGGCGTGCGGTCGACGGCGGCCGGGTCGGCGGGAGCGCTGGTCGAGAGGGACATCGGATGTGCCTTTCGTCACGGTCAGATCGGCGTTAACATATGACTTCACAGTTCAAAGCACAAGGGATGCGGCAAGATTGCCGCCACACGTCATGCGGCGGTGACAGGAGGAGAAGACGGTGGCCGTGCCGTTCTACGGACGCGCATCCGCGGCGGTGTTCTCGCCGCTCGAGTCGCTGAGCCGCTCGGAGCTCGTCGTCCGACGCCTCACCGACGCGATCGCGCTCGGCCTGCTCCCCGACGCCGAGCAGCTCCCCGGCGAGCTCGACCTGGCCGGGATCTTCGGCGTCTCCACGGTCACCGTGCGCGAGGCACTGTCGGTGCTGCGCTCCGAAGGGCTGATCGAGACCCGGCGCGGGCGCGGCGGCGGCAGCTTCGTGCGGACCCCCGAGGACGGCATCAGCCACCTCGCCCGGCGCCGGCTCGACGGGTTCAGCCTGGGCGAGCTGCGCGACCTCGGCGACGTGTACGCCGCCATCTGCGGCGCGAGCGCGGCGCTGGCCGCCCGCCGCTCCAGCCCCGACGACGTCGACCGGCTGCAGCGGGTCGCCGACGCGCTCGAGCACGCCGAGACCCCCGACGCCCGGCGGCGGGCCGACGCCCAGTTCCACATCGAGGTGGCCGCCGCCGCCCAGTCCCCCCGGCTCTACCACGAGGAGGTCAGCCTCCAGGCCGAGTTCGGGACCCTGCTGTGGCTCGCCTTCGGCGACGACGACAGCCACGCCCAGATGGTCCGCAGCTGCCGGGCCGTCGTCGCCGCGATCGCCGACCGCGATCCCCACGCCGCCCGCGAGGCGGCCGAGCAGCGGGTGGCCGACTCCACCGCCCGCCTCATCGACTACCAGCTCAGCGAGGTCCACCGATGAAGCCCTCGAACCACACGGTCCGCCTCTCCCCCGCCGACACCGCTGCCGTCCATGCCGCCGTGGCCGAGCTCGCCGACCACGCCTTCGGCCTCGCCGACCGGATCGCCGGCGCCGTGGCCCGGGCGCTCGCCGACCGCGCCGCGCCTCGTCGTACCGATCTCGGGCCGGTGGAGCCGCTCGTCGTGCCCGTGCTCGGCGACCGGAGCCAGCCCGTGCAGGGCGCCGGCTTCGTCGCCGCGCCGGGCGTCCTCCGGGACGCCGAGTGGTGGCTGGAGTGGTTCGCCTGCGACACCGACGGCCGCCCTCAGCGCCTGGTCACCCACTCCGAGCCGCAGGCGATCGGGTTCTACGACTACGAGCACCTGCCGTGGTTCGTCGTCCCCCGCGAGACCGGTGGCCGCCACGTCACCGGGCCGTACGTCGACTACCTGTGCACCGAGGAGTACACCCTCACCTTCACCGTGCCCGTCCTCGTCGGCGGCGACTTCCGCGGCGTCGCCGGCGCCGACATCGCCGTCAAGAACGCCGAGCAGGCGCTGCTCCCGTCGCTGCGCGCCTGCGGCTCCGGGGTGGCGGTCGTCAACAACTTCGGCCGGATCCTGTCGAGCAACAGCGGCCGGCACCTGTGCGGCGACCTGCTCGACGGTGTCGCGTTCGACGTCCTGCCGGACGACCAGCGGGTCGGCGACCTCCCGCTCGCGGTGGTGCCGCTGGCCTGATCGGCCGGGTCAGCCGGCTTCCTCGTCGAGCACCCAGCTCACGGAGCAGCGCCCCGAGCCAGGGCGCAACCTCCAGGCCTCGCTAGTGTCCCGTCAGGACATTAGGGCCGCCGGTACGTCAGGTGGGTGACATGCGGCGTCTGCCGCACACCGGCGGGCACGAGCCCCAGCGCAGGCACGTCCGCGAACATCCGGGACCCCTCGGTGAGCCCGGAGGCGAACGGGACGACGTGGAGGCGGAGCTCGTCGAGCAGGCCGGCGGCGAGGCAGGCGTTGATGGTGGTGGCGCCGCCGGCGACGGCGACGTCCGCGTCGCCGGCCGCGGCCCGGGCCTGGGCCACGGCCGACTCGAGGCCGTCGGTGACGAAGTGGAAGGTGGTGCCGCCGTCCATCTCCAGCGGCTCGCGGCCGTGGTGGGTGAGGACGAACACCGGCGCGTGGTACGGCGGGTCCTCGCCCCACCACCCGCGCCAGTCCGGGTCCCAGGGGCCCTCGCCGGGCACGAACATGTTGCGGCCCATCACGAACGCGCCGGCCGCGACGATGGCGGCGACCTCGTCGCGGTTCTCGTCGCCGTGCTCGAACATCCAGGTGTGCAGGGGTCCGTTGTCGAACGTGCCGAACGGCCGCTCGAAGCTCTGCTCCGTCCCGGCTCCGAAGCCGTCGAGGGTGGTGGAGATGTCAGCGGTCACGATGCCCATGGACGGGCAGACCGGCGGGGCCGCGCGAACTCATCGCCGGCCGCGATGCCGTGCGAGAATCGCGGCGTGCTGGGCATCACCGACCTGTCGACGTACCTCGTCGGCCTGGTCCTCATCATCCTGCTGCCCGGCCCCAACTCGCTGTACGTCCTCTCGGCGGCGGCGCGGCGCGGGGTCCGGGACGGGTACGCCGCCGCGGCGGGCGTGTGGACGGGCGACGCGGTGCTCATGACGCTGTCCGCCGCCGGGGTCGCGTCGCTGCTCAAGACCAACGACGTGGCGTTCGGGATCGTGAAGTTCGCGGGCGCGACCTATCTCGGCTGGCTGGCCTTCACGATGCTGCGGGCGGCGGTGGGGATGTGGCGCTCGCGGCGTACCGTCGCCGAGGTGGCGGCGGACGCGGCCGACGCGGCGGCGCCGGCACCGGCCCAGACCGCCGAGCGGCCCTACCGGCGGGCGCTGGTGATCAGCCTGCTGAACCCGAAGGCGATCCTGTTCTTCGTCGCCTTCTTCGTGCAGTTCGTCGACCCGGCCTACGCCCACCCGGCGCTGTCGTTCGTCGTGCTCGGCACCCTCGCGCAGATCGCCAGCGTCGCCTACCTGAGCGCGCTGATCTTCTTCGGCACCCGCCTGGCCGCGGCGTTCCGGCGGCGCCGGGCGCTCTCGGCCGGCGCGACCTCGGCGGTCGGCGCGGTGTTCCTGGGCTTCGCGGTGAAGCTGTCGTTCGCTACCACGTGACGGCGTCGCAGGCCGCCGAGCGGTGGCCCTCGACCTGCAGCGTGGCGTGCTCGATCTGGAACCGCTCGCGCAGCAGCACCTGACCGTCCCGCAGTACACCGGCCCCGTCGGCGCCCTCGACGAGCACGAGGTGGGCGGTGGCGACGTGCATGCCGGAGGTGAGCGTCCAGGCGTGCAGGTCGTGGACGTCGCACACGCCCTCGATCTCGCCGAGCGCACCGGCGACGGTGTCGATGTCGACGCCGGCAGGCACGTGCTGGCCGAGCACGGCGAGCACCTCGCGGCCCAGCATGACGGCGCGAACCGCGACGAAGGCGCCGATGAGGAACGCGACGACCGTGTCCCAGACGCCGTCGCCGGTGACCACGATCAGGATCCCGGCCGCCATCACGCCCACGCTGCCGGCGGTGTCGGCGACGACCTCGAGGTAGGCGCCCTTCACGTTGAGCGAGTCCTGCGAGCCCGCGCGCAGCAGGAGCAGCGCGATCACGTTGACGACGAGGCCGAGGAAGCCCACCACGAGCATCGGGCCGGTCTCGATGTCGGGTCCCGAGCCGCCCCGGCCGATCCGTCCGACGGCCTCGACCACGACGTACGCCGCAACGCCCAGCATCATCAGCACCGCGAGGCCGGAGGCGAACACCTCGGCGCGGTAGGAGCCGTAGGTACGCCGCCCGGTGCTGTCCGCGCGGGTCGCGATCTTGGTCGCGACGAGCGCGGCGCCGAGCGTGACGACGTCGGCCGCCATGTGGCCGGCGTCGGAGATCAGGGCGAGCGAGCCGCTGATCAGGCCGACGACCAGCTCGACCACGAAGAACGACGCGATCAGCCCGAAGGCGACCGCCAGCCGCCAGCGGTGGCGTGCGCCCGCATGGCCGGTCGCCCCGCCGGTGCCACCACCCGCGTGGCCGTGCCCGTGTCCGACGCCCACGACGTCTCCTCTCCGATCCGGTTCAGCAGCTGCCGCAGCAGCCCTTGCCGCGCCACGCCTCGACACCCTCGCGCACCGCGACCGCCGCGATCACCAGGCCGGCCACCGGGTCGGCCCAGCTCCAGCCGAGCAGCGCGTTGAGCAGCAGCCCGGCCAGCAGCGCGGCGGACAGCCAGGTGCAGAGCAGGGTCTGGGTGCCGTCGGCGACGACGGCGTTGGAGCCGAGCGCGCGGCCGGTCCGGCGCTGCGCCCACGACAGGAACGGCATCACCGCGAGCGAGACCGCCGCGAGCACGATGCCGACCGTGGACGCGTCCGGCTCGTGCCCGCCGAGCAGCGCGCGGGCGGACCCGACGCCGACGTACGCCGCCAGCGCGAGGAAGGAGACGGCCATCAGCCGCAGCGCCGTCCGCTCGCGGGACTCCGGCAGCGGGTGCCGGAACTGCCACAGCACGACCAGCCCGCTCGACACCTCGACCACCGAGTCGAGGCCGAACCCGACCAGCGCGACCGAGCCCGCGACGAGCCCCGCGCTGACCGCGATCACCGCCTCGACGACGTTGTAGGCCACTGAGGCCGCGGCCAGCAGCCGGGCTCGGCGGGCGAGGAGCGGGCGCGGCGCGGACCCGAGGGTCAGGTCGACGGACATCAGTCGTCCAGGGTGTGCAGGGCGGCCGGGCCGAAGTTCTCGCACAGCACGGCGGCCTCGCCGGTCGCCTCCAGCAGCCGCTCGGCCGCGCGCAGGATGTCGCGGGTCAGCTCGGGATGGGCCAGGGAGATCACCGACGCGCGGCCGCTGGGCCGCGACACCACGAGCCCGCAGTCGCGCAGGCAGGCGAGGTGCTTGGAGACCGTCGACTGCGCGAGCCCGAGGTGGGCGGTGAGGTCGACGACCCGGTGCTCGCCGAGGGCGAGGTGCTGCAGGATCGCCAGCCGGTTGGGGTCGCTCAGGCCGTGCAGCAGGCACGCCGCCGCGACGAGCGCGTCGACCTCCGAGGGGGCGTCCGCCTCCAGCACCTCATTCATCGCCATGTGGCGATGTCATCACGATCAGGCGAAGGAAGTCAAGGGTCCTATGCTCGCCCCTGTGATGATGCGACCGGCCGAGCTGGACGGCGTCCGCGCCGGCACCGTCGACCTGGCGTTCCGCCGCTGGGACCGGCCGCGGGTGAAGGTCGGGACCCGGCTGCGCACGGCCGTCGGGGTGGTCGAGGTGGTCAGCGTCGAGGAGGTCGCGCCCTCCCGGCTGCGCGTCGACGACGCCCGCCGCGCGGGCGCCGCATCGCTGACCGCGCTCCGGGAGGCGCTGTCGGCGCGGCCGGACCGGCCGGTGTTCCGCGTCGGCCTGAGGTACGGCGGCGCCGACCCCCGCGAGGCGCTGCGCGCGGCGATCCCCGACGCGGAGGAGATCGCGACGGTCCTCGCGGGCCTCGACCGGCTCGACGCCGCCTCCCCCGTCGGACCGTGGACCCGCACCACGCTGCGGATCATCGACCGCAACCCGGAGGTGCGGGCTCCCGACCTGGCCGCCGAGCTCGGCCGTGAGACGCCCGACTTCAAGAAGGACGTGCGCAAGCTCAAGGAGCGTGGGCTGACCGAGTCGCTGGCGATCGGGTACCGGCTCTCCCCGCGCGGCGAGGCCGTGCTGGACCACGAGGACGGCCCGCGCGAGCGCGCCCCTCGTCGTGCCGGGACCCCGTTGCCGCGCACCATCGGCGCCCCCGCCACCCGGGCCCTGCGGGAGGTCGACGTCCACACCGTGGAGGCGGTCAGCGGCTGGCGCCGGGCCGACCTCGCGGCGCTGCACGGGGTCGGCCCGATCGCGCTCGACCGGCTGGAGGGCGCGATGGCCGAGCTCGGGCTGGATTACCGGCCCCAAGACTGACGCATCCAGGCGGGGAGGAGAGAACATGAGGTGGGCTCGGCGCTCGCGAAGGCCGCGCAACCTACGTGCGTCGGTGGAAGCGGATGTCTCCGTTGGGGAGGCGGTCGTGGGTGTAGTGGTGGTCGTGGATCCGTTGGTGATGGTGCGCGCACAGGGTGACCGCGTGGTCGAGGTCGGTCGATCCTCCGTTTGACCAGGGGTCTTCGTGGTGGAGGTGGCACCAGCGGGCGGGGATCGTGCAACCCTCACCGCGACAGGTGTGGTCGCGCAGTCGGATCGCAGCACGTTGAGCGGGCTGGAACAACCGGGCCGACCGCCCCAGATCGAGCACGCGGCCGTGTCGGTCGAGGACGGCGGGCAGGATCCGGGCCTGGCAGGCCAACCGGCGGGCCTCGGTCGCGGAGATCGACTGCTCGCCTTCACCGGCGAGGATCCCGGCGGTGGCGAGGTCGGTGCGGAGCTGGTCGATGCTGATGGTGACCACGACGGCGGTGGCATCACCCCCGTGGACAGGGAGGCGCTCGGGGTCGATCAGCTCCAGCAGGTCCATGAACGCCCGGGCGCGACGCCGGTTGAACGGGATACGTGCGAGATCCGGGTTCTCACCCATCTCGGGTGGGCGCCGGGGGTTGGTGTGGGCGTCGAGGTAGGTCTTGAGTCGCTCCACGCAGGTGGTGGGCAGGATCCCGGTGATGCGGGAGGAGCCGTCGCCGAGGTCGCGGAACTTCAACGAAGCCTTCTCGCGTGCCGCTGCCTCTTCGGCTTCGAGACGTTTCGCTTCTTCGGCTTCGGCGATCTCGGGAGCCAGGACGTCGAGGATCCGCCGTCCCAGACGCCGCAGCTCGATGGGGGCGAACTCGGCGGCGTACTCCACGAGCCGCGCCTCGGCGTTGGCACACAGTTCGGGTCCGAGCCGGTCAGGTAGGTCGTCGATGGCCTGGGTGATCACCCTGGCCTGTGTCGAGGTCACCTGCCCAGCTCGCATCGCCTGCGCCACCCGTGGCCGGGCCTCGAGCCCGTGGGCCAGGTGGAGGTCCGCACGGGCCGGCGCGGGGTCGAGGTGGGCAGCGTGAGCGAGCCACGCCGCCGCGTCCCGGGCACCGTGCACGACGGCGATGTCACCGGCGTCGGCCAGGGTCCGCAACCGCAACTCTTCGACCTGCGCCACCAACGCGGTCGCCTGGAGCAGGAGTTGCTCCTTCTCGGGCGTCGACAGGTACAACGGCTGGGCGTCAGCCACCTCGGCCAGCGCCTCGCGACATGTCTCCACCGCCGCCAGCAACGGCTGCTGAACAAGCGGAGCCAGGCTCATGATCCGGACCTTCCCGAGTGGTCGACGTACGTCGAATCCTACCACGGGACTCGAACAAATGTTCGAACGACGTGCCTTCCTGTGGATGCCCGCGTGGATGCCCGCGTGATGCCCGCCTGTCACAGACGGCGTACCGCCGGTGTCTCCATGCCGACGATGACCGATCCGAGGAGGAGACATGACCACCAGCCCGACCAGCACCGCCCGCATCCCCGCCGCGCCGATCACGGGCCTCTACGGCGCCCTGGTCAAGAAGTTCGCCGGCCGGATGTTCGGCCGCGTGCCGGAGTCGCTCGGCGTGATGTGGCACCACCTGCCGGCGCTCAAGGCGAGCATGGCCTACGGCCAGAAGGTCCAGAAGTGGGACGAGTGCGACGAGACCCTCAAGACCTACGCGCACATGGCCGTCGCCTCGCTCATCGGCTGCTCGTGGTGCCTGGACTTCAACTACTTCCTGTCCCGCGACAAGGGCCTCGACGAGGACAAGGCCCGCGAGGTCCCGCGCTGGCGCGACTCGGAGGTGTTCTCCCCTCTCGAGCGGCAGGTGCTGGAGTACGCCGAGGCGGCCAGCCAGACGCCCCCGACGGTGACCGACGAGATGGTCGAGCCGCTGCTCGCCGCGCTCGGCCCGGCCGGCCTGCTGGAGCTCACCAGCACGATCGGCTTCGCCAACCTGACCACCCGCAGCAACGTGGCGCTGGGCATCGAGTCGGAGGGCTTCGCGACGGCCTGCGGGATGAAGCCGTTGGCGCAGCCGGGTCCGTCGGCCGCCGTACCCTCGGGTTCATGACCTCTCGGGACGACGCCGACCCGTTCGTCGCCCACCGCAACCTGCTCTTCACCGTCGCCTACGAGATGCTCGGCTCCGCGGCCGACGCCGAGGACGTGGTGCAGGAGACCTGGCTGCGGTGGGCCGACGTGGACCAGGCGCAGGTGCACGACCCGCGCGCCTACCTGGTCCGCATCGTCACCCGCCAGTCCCTCAACCGGCTGCGCACGCTGGCCCGTCGCCGCGAGGACTACGTCGGCGAGTGGCTGCCCGAGCCGCTGCTGACCGCGCCCGACGTGGCCGAGGACGTCGAGCTCGCCGAGAGCGTGTCGATGGCGCTGCTGACGGTGCTGGAGACGCTGGGGCCGACCGAGCGGGCGGTGTTCGTGCTGCGCGAGGTGTTCGAGACGCCGTACGACGAGATCGCGGCCGCCGTCGGCAAGTCGCCGGCCGCGGTGCGGCAGATCGCGACCCGCGCCCGCAACCACGTGGCCGCCCGGCGGCCGCGGGTCGACGTCGACCGGGGCGAGCAGCAGGCGGTCGTCGGGCGCTTCCTCGCCGCCGTGCAGACCGGCGACCTCCAGGGCCTGCTCGACGCCCTCGCCCCCGACGTCGTGATGCTGGCCGACGGCGGCGGCGTGGCCCAGGCCATCCGCAAGCCGCTGCGCGGCGCCGAGCCGGTGGCCCGGCTGCTGGCGCAGTTCGCCGCCTTCGCGCCGAACAGCGTCATCGAGCCGGTGTGGCTCAACGGCTCCCCCGGCGCCCGGATCGACGCCGACGGCGAGCTCACCGCGGTCAGCCTGGTGGTCGAGGGCGGCCGGATCACCCGGATCCTGGCCATCCGGAACCCGGCCAAGCTGACCGCGCTCGACGCGGTGGCCGCGCTCAGTCGCGACCGCTGAGCGGGAACTCTAAGGTGGCCGCATGGCGGCCACCCCCGAGGCTCGGATCGAGGCGTTCCTGGCGGACTACTTCGCGCAGTGGGAGGTGGTGGCGCCGCTCTTCGAGCAGCAGGCGGTCGACGGCTTCGACCGGTGGCTGCCGGCGCTGGCGGAGGTGGAGCAGCGCCACCTCGCGCCGGGGACGGACTTCCGGATCGAGAACAGCTTCGCCCGGCCGGCCACCTTCCGGCCCGGCGGCGAGGAGGTCGCCCGGGTCGAGACGGACGGCGACGCCGGCAGGGTCCGCACGGTCGTGGACGACGTGCTCGAGAGCGTCCGGGAGTACGAGCTGGTGCGGGTCGGCGGCGACTGGCTGATCGGCTGGACCCGGCTGCGTCGTTCCGGCCCCGCGAGGTGGTCGTCGACGGCCGGCCGGGCACGGTCGAGGTGCGCGGCGCCGGCTCGCTGGTCTCGGACAGCGGCGTGCTGACGGTCGTCGACCTCGGCTACGACAACGACGACGCGCTCCCGCTCGCGCGCCGGGTCGCCCCCGGCACCTATCCGGTCCAGGTCGGCACTGCCTACGGCCGCAACACCGCGCTGCGCGTGCTCCTCTCGCCCGCCGAGCCGGTGGCCTGGCACCCCGCCGGCACCGTGCACGGGCACGTCTTCGGGGTCGACGCCGGCAACCTGTGCGTGGCCGACTACCCGTCGTACGCCGCGGTGTCGCGACGCGAGAAGGAGCGGGTGACGGACGTCCTCGCCCGCACCACCGATCGACCGGCGGTGCTGCCGCTGACCTTCGGCGGCGAGCACGCCGTCGGGGTGGTCGCGGACTCGGGCTGGGGCGACGGCGCCTACCCGGCGTTCTGGGGCGTGGACGCGACCGGCGCGATCGCGCAGCTGGTCGTCGACTTCCTGGTGCTGGTCACCGAGCAGGACGGCGTCCTGCGCCACGTCTGATCAGGCGGGCCGGAGCAGCACCGGCATCAGGTCGTGGACCTGCGCACGCAGGTCGTCGAGCACGCCCTCGCGCTCGCACAGGTAGCCCAGCAGCGCCTGCTGGAAGAGCCCGTCGAGCAGGCCGTAGGCGACGTGGGGGGTCATCGCGGGCGCGGCGCCCGCGAGGTCGGCGTACGTGCTGACCACCCGCCAGACCATGTCCTCCAGGGTCTGGTCGATCTGGAGCACCGCCTCGCGCAGGCTCACCTCGAACATGCTCTGCGAGCGCAGGTCGTACCAGAGCCGGTGCATCGGGGCTTCCTCGACGATGGTCTCGACCAGCTTGTCGGCGAACGCCGCGACCAGCCCGTCGGCGGTCGTCGCGTCGGCGACCACACCGTCGTACCGGTGCACGCAGGTCGCCTTGTACTGCCGCACGCAGTAGACGATCAGCTCGAGCTTGTCGTGGAAGTAGTAGTGGACGACGCCGTGGGAGAACTCCGAGTTGTTGGCGATCTCGCGCAGGCTGGCGCGGGCGTAGCCGAGCTCGCCGAGGGTCCGCAGCGCGGAGTCGGCCAGCGCACGGCGGCGCTCGTCGTGCTTGTCGGCAGGCGTACGACGAGCCGTGGCAGTCGTCATGTCGGGCGACACTACCGGACCTCCGGCGCTCCTTGACAGGTGACCAGACTTTTCTGGGCAATTGTCAAGAGAAGTCTTGACAGTCGTCAAGAGACCGGAGTTGTGTGTCCTGCATCACTCACCGACGAAGGAGTCGCTCCCATGACAGTCCCCGAGACGAGCACCACCGAGCTGACCGGCCGCACCGCGCTGGTGACCGGCGGCGCCCAGGGCCTGGGCAGGAAGTTCGCCGAGTACCTCACCGCCGCCGGCGCCACCGTCGTGGTCGCCGACCTGCAGGACGACAAGGGGAAGACCGTCGCGGACGCGATCGGCGGCACCTTCGTCCACCTCGACGTCACCGACGACGCCTCGTGGGAGGCCGCCGTGGCGCAGGCCGTCCGGGAGACCGGCGGGCTCGACATCCTGGTCAACAACGCCGGCATCGAGATCGCCGGCCTCTTCGTCGACCTCGATCCCGACGTCGTACGCCGCATCTTCGACGTCAACGTGGTCGGTACCTCCCTGGGCATCAAGCACTCCTTCCGCGCGATGGGCCCGGGCGGCGCGGCCGGGAAGGGCGGCGTGGTGATCAACATCGCCTCGGTCGCGGCGACGATCGCCTTCCCCGCGCTGTCGGCGTACTCCGCGTCCAAGTCGGCCGTCGACCGGATCACCCGGATCGCCGCGATGGAGAGCGGCAAGCTCGGGCTCGGCGTCCGGGTCAACTGCGTCTACCCCGGGCTGGTCCCCAACGAGATGGGTGCCGGGCTGGCCAATGAGATGACCGCGCTCGGCCTGTTCCCGTCGCCGGAGGAGGCGGTCGCCGGCGTGGTCGCGCTGACCCCGTCAGGCCGGCTGGCCACCGAGGACGAGATCGCGGACGCGGTCGTCTTCCTCGCCTCCGACCGGTCGAGATTCGTCAACGGCGTCGGCCTGCCGGTCGACGGCGGGATGGGGATGTGAGCGCCGTGAGCACCACCAGGCCCGTCGTCGTCTACGGCGCGTCCGGCTACACCGGCCGGCTGATCTGCGAGTACCTCCGCGAGTTCGGCGTCCCCTTCGTCGCCGCCGGCCGCTCGGCCGACAAACTCAAGGACTCGATGGACGCCCACGTACCCGGCATCGAGACGGCCGACTACGACATCGTCGAGGTCGGGCACGACGTCGCCGCGCTCACCGAGCTCCTCCAGGACGCGTCGGTCGTGTGCAACACCGTCGGCCCGTTCAGCAAGCACGGCCCGGCCGTCGTCGAGGCGGCGCTCGCCGCCGGCACCCACTACCTCGACACCACCGGCGAGCAGGACTGGCTGATCACCTGCGAGGAGCGGTACGGCGCGGACTTCGCCGCCGCCGGCCTGCTGCTCTCCCCCGGCATCGCGCAGATGTACACGACCGGCGAGATCGCCGCCGAGCTCTGCCTCGAGAAGCCGGGCCTGGACACCCTCGACATCGCGGTGTTCTGGGGAGGATCCCCCACCATCGCCTCCACGCAGACCATCCTGGTCAACGCCGCGACGTCGAGGGCCCACTACCTCCAGCAGAACCAGTACGTCGAGTTCGACCCCACGCAGGGCCTGGTCCCGCTCGTCGTACCGGGTCAGCACGAGCTCGCCCTGTCGCTGCCGTGGGGCGGCACGTCGCACCCGGTCTGGTACCGCACCGACCCGCGGGTGGCGAACTGCAAGGCGCAGGGCGGGGTCTTCAACGCGGCGCTGATGAACGGCGTCCCGCAGATCGTCGCCGGCGCGCTCGAGGCGACCAAGGACATGAGCGAGGCGGAGCGGGACGAGGCGCTGACCGCGACCGCCGCGCAGGTCATGAACCAGATGCCGCCGCGCGAGAACCCGCGGCTCAACAAGTCGCTGGACTCGGTGCACGCCTCCGGGCCGCTCGGCCGCGCGCACTGTGTGATCCACGGCAACCAGAACTACAAGCAGACCGGACTGCTGCAGGCCTACGCGGCCTACTCCCTGCTCCAGCAGCCGCCGCTGCGGGTCGGGTTCGCCTCGGGCTGCAAGGCGTTCGGTCACCGCGCGCTGCTCGGCCAGCTGCGGGCGTTCGGCCTGGTCGCCGAGCCGGTCCTCACGACCGAGGGCTGAGGGGGTCGGCTCGGTGCGCCTGGTCGACTACCTGGACAAGGGTGCGTCGCTGGGGGGCGACGCGCTCTGCCTGGTCTGCGACGGGCGGACGTGGACGTACGACGAGGTGGGAGGCCTCGCCGGACGGATCGCGTCCGCCCTCGCAGGACGGGGCGTGGCACCGGGGGACAAGGTGGCGATCCTCGCCGCCAACGACCCGGTCGCGTTCACCTGCGTGTTCGGGATCAGCCGCGCCGGCGCGGTCTGGTGCCCGATCAACCCGCGCAACGAGGCAGCGGAGAACCGTGACCTGCTGGCGCTGTTCGACTGCACGACGCTGATCTTCCAGGCGTCGTACGCCGGGCTGGTCGACCAGATCCGCGGCGACCTGCCGGCGATCACCACCCTGGTGTGCCTCGACGCGGCGCCGGAGTGGGCGCTGTCGTGGGAGTCCTTCCTGGACTGCGGCGTGGAGTCCGTCGATCGGCCGGCTCTGGACGACCTCGCGATGATCGTCGGTACGGGCGGCACCACCGGGCGGCCCAAGGGGGTGATGCTCACCGGCACCAACCTGGAGACGATGACCGCGCTCACCCTGATGAGCTATCCATGGCCCGAGGCGCCCGCGCGGCCGGCGTACCTCGCGCTGGCGCCGCTCACCCACGCGGCCGGCGTGCTCTGCTTCCCGGTGCTCGCCTCCGGCGGATCGATCGTGGTCATGCGGACGCCGGACGTCGGCGCCTTCCTGGGGCTGATCGCGTCGGAGCGGGTGACGCACACCTTCCTGCCGCCGACGCTGATCTACCTGGTGCTCGACCACCCCGCGCTCCCGTCGACGGATCTCTCGTCCCTGCAGTGCTTCTGGTACGGCGCCGCGCCGATGTCGTCGCTCCGGCTGGAGGAGGCGCTCACCCGGATCGGGCCGGTGATGGCGCAGCTCTTCGGCCAGACCGAGGCGCCGATGATGATCTCGACCATGGCGCCGCGCGACCACTTCCGCCCCGACGGGAGCATCGCCCACGAGCGGCTGTCATCAGCGGGGCGGCCGGCCCCGCTGGTGACGGTCTCCATCATGTCCTCCTCCGGCGAGCTGCTCGCTGCGGGCGAGCGCGGCGAGATCGTGGTCCGCAGCTCGCTGGTGATGCGGGGCTACTACAAGAACCCGGAGGCGACGGCCGAGGCGTCGGCGTACGGCTGGCACCACACGGGCGACATCGGGTACCTCGACGAGGACGGCTTCCTGCACATCGTCGACCGGGCCAAGGACATGGTGATCACCGGCGGGTTCAACGTGTACTCCACCGAGGTCGAGCAGGCGCTGATGGCGCACCCCGCCGTCGCCGACTGCGCCGTGATCGGCCTGCCCGACGAGAAGTGGGGCGAGCGGCTCACCGCCGTCCTGCAGCTGCGGCCGGGGCAGGCGGTCGCGCCGGACGAGGTGCAGGCGTTCGTGAAGGAGCGGATCGGCAGCGTGAAGACGCCCAAGCAGGTCGAGGTCTGGACGGACCTGCCGCGCTCGAAGGTCGGCAAGGTGCTCAAGACCGAGATCAAGGAGCGGCTGGGGTCCTGAGCTGCGAGGCGCCGCTCAGCGCACGTAGCCGCTCAGGTGCCGCCGCGCGACGTCGGAGGCGAACAGCTCGGCCGAGAGCGCGACCATGTCGTCCATCCGGTCGTCGAGGTACATCAGCGCGTCGGCGTTCAGCAGCCGCTTGGTCGCCTCGAGCCCCTGCCGCTCGCAGGCGGTCAGTCCGGCCACGAGCTCGTCGACGGCCTCGTCGAGGAGCTCCGGGCGGACGGCATGGGTGATCAGGCCGCTCTCGAGGGCGGTCCGGGCGTCGAAGGTCCCCGCGGTGAGGAAGGCGGTGCCGGCGACCCGCGCGCTCATCCGCGGCAGCACGCTGAGCGAGATCACCGCCGGGGTGAGGCCGAGACGGGCCTCGGTGAAGGCGTAGGTGACGTCGTCGCCGGCGACGGCCAGGTCGCAGGCGGCGACGATGCCGAGCCCACCTGCCCGCACCGGGCCGTGGATCCGGGCGACGACCGGCAGCGGGTGGGCCAGGATCGCCCGGAGCAGCCCGGCGAGCCGGTGCGCCGAGACCTCCATGCCCTCGCGGTGCGCCTCCCCCAGGTCCGCGCCCGCGCAGAACGCGCGGCCCTCGGCCCGCAGCACGACCGCCAGGACGTCGTCCTCGGCCGCGCGGTGCAGGGCGGCGCGCAGCTCCTCGAGCAGCTGGGCCGAGAGCGCGTTGCGGTTGCGGTCGGAGTCGAGGGTGAGGACGGCGTACGGCCGCGCGTCGGGCCCGGTCCGCGCGTAGCGGACGACCGCCGTCACGACGCGGGGATCAGCAGCGGTGCGCCGGTGAGCTCACGGACCTTGTCGGCGTCGGTGCCGGGCGCGGTGTCGACGAGCACCAGGCCGTCGTCCGTGACGTCGAGGACGGCGAGGTCGGTGATGATCCGGTCGACCACGCCGGCGCCGGTCAGCGGGAGGGTGCACTGCTCCACGATCTTGGGGGTGCCGTCCTTGGCGACGTGGTCGGTGATCACGACGACGCGGCGGGTGCCGGCGACCAGGTCCATCGCGCCGCCCATGCCCTTGACGAGCTTGCCGGGCACGGTCCAGTTGGCGAGGTCGCCGTTGCTCGCGACCTGCAGCGCGCCGAGGATCGCGATGTCGACGTGGCCGCCGCGGATCATGGCGAAGCTGGTGGCGGAGTCGAAGTACGACGCGCCGGGGGCGGTCGTGACCGTCTGCTTGCCGGCGTTGATGAGGTCGGCGTCCTCGTCGCCGTCGTAGGGGAAGGGCCCCATGCCGAGCAGGCCGTTCTCGCTCTGCAGCATCACGTTGACGCCGGGCGGCAGGTGGTCGGCCACCAGCGTCGGGATGCCGATGCCGAGGTTGACGTAGTCGCCGTCGTTCAGCTCCCGGGCGGCGATCGCCGCCATCTCCTCGCGGCTCCAGGCCATGTCAGGCTCCCACTCCCGCGGCGGCGGCCTCGGGGCGAGGCCGGACGACGCGCTGCTCGATGTCCTTGGGTCGGTCGCTGGCGAGGACGGTGACGTCGACGAAGATGCCCGGCGTCATCACCTCGTCCGGGTCGAGGAAGCCGTCGAGGACCTCCTCGGCCTCGGCGATGCAGAACCGGCCGCTCATGGCGACGAGCGGGTTGAAGTTGCGGGCCGTGGCGCGGTAGCGCAGGTTGCCCTCCGCGTCCGCGGTGCGCGCGTGGACGAGCGCGAGGTCGGCGACGATGCCGCGCTCGAGGACGTAGGTCTCGCCGTCGAACTCCTCGTGCGGCTTGCCCTCCGCGACCTCGGTGCCGACGCCGGTGCGGGTGAAGAAGCCCGCGATGCCGGAGCCGCCGGCGCGCAGCCGCTCGGCGAGCGTGCCCTGCGGGCAGAACTCCACCTCGAGCGCCCCGTCGAGGTACTGCTGCGCGAACAGCCTGTTCTCGCCGACGTACGACGCGATCACCTTGCTCACCTGGCTGTTCTCCAGCAGCAGGCCGAGGCCCTTGCCGTCGACGCCCATGTTGTTGGACACGATCGTCAGGTCGCGCGCGCCGCTGTCGCGCACCGCCTCGATCAGGTCGCGCGGGATGCCGCAGAGGCCGAAGCCGCCCACCGCGATCGTCATGCCGTCCCGGACCCGCTCGGCCACCGCGGCCCGGGGGTCGTCCACCAGCTTCCTCATGCTCCAGTTCTCCGCCGCACCCCGTGGCGCGGTCAAGGAAGTGGTCATTCGGCGGATGCCGTGGCTGCCGTGCGTCCACTCAGTGGACGTAGCATCACCACCATGGAACGCACCCCGGGCGTCGTCGAGAAGGTCGCCGCGCTGCTGCGCGCGCTCTCGGCCGCCGAGTCCGGTACGACGACCACCGAGCTCGCCGCCGCCACCGCGCAGCCGCGCGCGACCACTCACCGGCTGCTCGAGTCGCTGGCCGCCGAGGGCCTCGCCGACCGCGATCCGGCGACCGGGCGGTGGTACCTCGGTCCCGAGACCTACGTCCTCGGGATGGCCGCCGCCGCCCGCTACGACCTCAGCAACGAGGCCCGCGCGAGCGTGCACCGGCTGGCGAAGGAGACCGGCGAGAGCGCGTTCTTCTCGGTGCGGCGCGGCGACGAGACCGTGGTCCTGCTCCGCGAGGACGGCGACTTCCCGATCCGCTCCTACGTCCTCTACGAGAGCGCCCGGTTCCCCCTCGGCGTGGTCTCGGCCGGGCTCGCGATCCTCGCCCACCTGCCGGACCGGGAGGTGGACGCCTTCTTCGCCCGCACCGACCTCGCCGCCGAGTGGGGGCCGCAGCACGCCGAGGCGGCCGTCCGCAAGCGCCTGGCCGCGACCCGTCGTACCGGCTGGTCGCTCAACCCGGGCCATGTCGTCGAGGGCTCCTGGGGCATGGCCGCGGCGGTCTTCGACAAGAGCGGCCGCCCCGAGTGGGCGCTCACGCTGACCGGGGTGGAGCAGCGGTTCCGGGGCGAGCGGCAGCAGGTGCTGGGCCGGCTGCTGCTGGAGGAGGCGCACCGGCTCTCGCGGCTGGCGTGATCAGGCCTCCTCGACGTCGGCCGCCGGGGCGCCGGTGACCTCCACCTGGGTGATCCGGCGCCCGTCGACCGCCGCGACCCGCAGCACGGCGTCGCCGACGTCGACCCGGTCGCCCACCTCGGCGACCCGCCCGAGCCGGGCGAGCAGATAGCCCGCCACGGTCTCGTAGTCGCCGTCCGGCAGCACCACCCCGGTCTCCTCCGCAACGTCCTCGATGGTCAGGCCGCCCGGGACGACGACGGGCCCGGCCGGACCGCCCGCCGCCCGGGGCGCAAGCGCGTCGGGCTCGTCGTACTCGTCGCGGATGTCGCCGACGATCTCCTCCACGAGGTCCTCGAGGGTGACGATGCCGTCCGTCCCGCCGAACTCGTCGACCACGACCGCCAGGTGCCTGCCCTCCTCCCGGAGCAGGACGACGGTCGGCAGCACCTTGTTGGTGCCGGGCAGGTGCAGCACCTCGCGCTGGACGTCCGCCACCACCCGCCCCGGCACCTGGTCGCCGAGCAGGTCGCGGACGTGGACGAAGCCGGTGATGTCGTCGAAGTCCTCGCCGATCACCGGGTAGCGGGAGTAGGGCTGGTCGACGACCCACGCGGCGGCCTCCGCCAGCGGTGTGCTGCCCTTGACGAACACCACGTCGCCGCGCGGGCGCATCACCTCCTTGAGGTTGCTCCGGGTCGCGGCGAAGACGTCGCCGAGGATCTGCCGCTCCTCCGCCGCGAGACCCTCGTGGCCGGCGACGATCTCGCGGAGCTCCTCCTTGCTCACCTCCTCCGAGGTGGCGTTCGGGTCACCGCCGAGGAGCCGGACCAGGGTGTTCGTGGAGACCGACAGCAGCCAGATCACCGGACGCATCAGGGTGGCGAACCGGTCGAGCACCGGACCCGTCAGCATCGCCACCCCGGCCGCGCGCTGCAGCGCGAGCCGCTTGGGGACCAGCTCGCCGAGCACCAGCGAGAGATAGGCGATCAGCAGGGTCATCACGACCAGCGCCACCGTGTCCGCGGCGTCCGGGCCGAGCCCCAGGTCGACGAGGTACGGCGCCACGTCGGGCGCCAGGGTCGAGCCGCCGTACGCGGCCGAGAGGAAGCCCGCGACCGTCACGCCGATCTGGACCGCGGACAGGAACCGGTTGGGGTCCCGCGCGATCGCGGCGACCCGCTGGCCGCGGCCGCCGCGCAGCGCGAGCTGGTTGACCTGGGTCTCCCGCAGGGACACCAGCGCCAGCTCGGTGGCCGCGAAGACGCCGCCGACGAGCACGAAGGCCACGACGAGGCCGAGGTTCACGAACGTCTGGACGTCGATCATCGCCGTTCACCCGCCCTCGGCACGACAGGTGAACGGAAGCAACATCGAGGCTCATCCATGACCGGGATCCTAGTAGTGTGTCGCGGCTGAAACGTGGTGGTGGGAGGTGTCCAGGTGCGTGCATCGCAAGGCGGCGTAGCGACGGCATACCGGGTTGTCTTCCGAGCTTCGCCAACGCCGCGAGGTGCGTGCCTGGGCGACTCCCGGCCCGCGTTTTGGCTGCGACGCGCTACTAGTGTGGTGCCTGCTCTCCAGGCATGCTCAGGACGGATCCGGGCTCAGGACGGGAGCACCATCACCACGACGTCCGGTCCGGCGTCGCCGACCGCGTCGCGCAGCCAGTCCGGTCGCAGTCTCAACACCTCCGACCAGCCCTCCCGGCGGTAGAGGGTCAGCGCCGCGGGATGGACCGGCAGCACCTCGAGGCACGGGTGCCGGCCGGCCGCACGGATGTCGGCCACCACCACGTCGAGCAGCAGCCGGCCGAGTCCGCGACCCCGCGCCTCGACGCCCACGAACAAGGTGCTCACCCAGCCGAGATCGCCGACCTCACAGCCGTGGGCCGCCGTGCACGCGGCGTTGAGGGCCGCGGCGCCGGGGAAGCCGCCGGCGGGGCCGGTCCGGCACACGTGGCCGACCGGGCGGCCGGCGAGCTCGGCCGTCCACGCGGACAGCGCGTCGTCGGCGTGGAGGAACTGCTCGACGGGGACGGGCAGCGGATCGCGGAACGGGTAGCGGCTCGACGACTGCTGGGCGAGCAGCACCTCGGCCAGCACCGGCAGGTCGGCGGTACGACGACGCCGGACCCAGACCTGCTCCACGCCGTGATGGTCGCACGGCTCGCCTTCCGAGGGGCCGCCGCCGTACCGAGGGGCTCGCCTTCTTGAAATGGATACCCTAGGGGGTACTGTATCGATCATGGAGCACGAGCACAGCTACATCGCGAACCGCACCAAGGACGACTACCTCAAGCGGCTGCGGCGCATCGAGGGCCAGGCGCGCGGGCTGCAGCGGATGGTCGAGGAGGAGAAGTACTGCATCGACATCCTCACCCAGGTCTCCGCGATGACGAAGGCCCTCCAGTCGGTCGCGCTGGGCCTGCTCGACGAGCACATGGCGCACTGCGTCGTGGAAGCGGTGCGCGAGGGAGGCGAGGAGGCCGAGATCAAGCTCAAGGAGGCCTCCGACGCCATCGCGCGCCTGGTCCGCTCCTGACCGACCCCGACATCCCACCCGAGATCCGAGAGGACCCTCATGAGCACCACCCAGACCTTCACCGTCAGCGGCATGACCTGCGGCCACTGCGTCGCCTCCGTCACCGAGGAGGTGCAGGAGATCGCCGGCGTCGAGGCCGTCGCGGTCGACCTGCCCACCGGTGCGGTCACCGTCACCAGCGCCGCTCCCCTCGACGGGGCCGCCGTCAAGGCCGCCGTCGAGGAGGCCGGCTACCAGCTCGCATGAACACGCCGACGCGGCTGGCGGGCTTCGGGGCCATCGCGGTCGCCGTGTTCGGCATCGCCCTGCTCGCCGGCCGGCTGACCGGTCCGGTCGACGCGGAGCCCGCCGGGCACGACGACGCGCACGACGACCGCGTCCACCTCGCGCCCGCGACCACCGCCGAGATCCCGGGAGGGCTGATGACGTCCCAGGACGGCTACACCCTCGCCCTCGCCGACGACCGCGCGTCCGCCGGCGACGGCACGCCGGTGAGCTTCACGATCAGCGGCCCGGACGGCGCTCCCGTGACGGCGTACGACGTCCAGCACGAGAAGCAGCTCCACCTGATCGCCGTACGACGGGACTTCAGCGGGTTCCAGCACGTCCACCCGACGCTGCACGACGGCGTCTGGTCGACCGAGCTCGACCTGACGCCCGGGACCTGGCGGCTGTTCGCCGACTTCAAGGCCACCGGCGGCAGCGCCCTCACGCTCGGCGCGGACCTGGCGGTCGAGGGCGACTTCCGGCCGGCGACCACGGCCGGGGAGAGCCGGACCGCGACGGTCGACGGCTACGTGGTCACCCTCGACGGCGACCTGTCGGCCGGCGCCGACGCCCGGCTCACGCTGAGCGTCAGCCGGGACGGCGCGCCGGTCACCGACCTCCAGCCGTACCTCGGCGCCTACGGCCACCTGGTCGCGCTGCGCGCCGGCGACCTCGCCTACCTCCATGTCCACCCGGACGGCGAGCCCGGCGACGGCACGACGCAGCCGGGGCCGGACGTCGTCTTCCACACCGCGGTCCCCAGCGCGGGGACCTACCACCTCTATCTCGACTTCCAGCACGACGGCGTCGTCCGCACCGCGGCGTTCACCGTCACCGCCGGGGGTACCGGGACGACCGAGAGCGACGAGCACGGAGAGAGCAGTGAGCACGGACACTGACCACGCCACGCCCGAGCAGCAGGTCGAGCTCGCGCTGACCGGGATGACCTGCGCGTCCTGCGCGAACCGGATCGAGCGCAAGCTCAACAAGCTCGACGGCGTCACCGCCACGGTCAACTACGCAACCGAGAAGGCGAAGGTGACCTACGCCGACGGCGTCTCGACCGACGACCTGGTGGCCGCCGTCGAGGCGGCGGGGTACGGCGCGTCGCTGCCGCGGCCGCCGTCCACCTCGGGCGGGGGCGGCGAGGACGCGGTGGAGGACGACCCGGTCGCGCCACTGCGCCGGCGGCTGCTCGTCTCGGCGGTGCTGTCGGTGCCGGTGGTCGCGATGGCGATGGTGCCGGCGCTGCAGTTCGACAACTGGCAGTGGCTCTCGCTGACCCTGGCCGCGCCGGTCGTGGTGTGGGGCGCCTGGCCGTTCCACCGGGCGGCGTGGGCCAACCTGCGGCACGGCACGTCCACCATGGACACGCTGATCTCGCTCGGCACGCTGGCCGCGCTGGGCTGGTCGCTGTACGCGCTGTTCTGGGGCACCGCCGGCGAGCCGGGCATGAAGCACCCGTTCGAGCTGACCATCGAGCGCAGCGACGGCAGCGGCAACATCTACCTCGAGGCCGCCGCCGGCGTGACGACCTTCATCCTCGCCGGGCGCTACTTCGAGCAGCGCTCCAAGCGGCGGGCCGGGGCGGCGCTCCGGGCGCTGCTCGAGCTGGGCGCGAAGGAGGTCGCGGTCCTCGGGCCCGACGACACCGAGACACGGGTGCCGGTCGGCGACCTGAAGAGCGGCGACCGGTTCGTCGTACGCCCGGGCGAGAAGATCGCCACCGACGGCGTGGTCGAGCGCGGCAGCTCCGCGGTCGACGCGTCGATGCTGACCGGCGAGTCGGTGCCGGTCGAGGTCGGCGAGGGCGACACCGTGGTCGGCGCCACGGTGAACGCCGGCGGCCGGCTCGTCGTCCGGGCGACCCGCGTCGGCGCGGACACCCAGCTCGCGCAGATGGCGCGGCTGGTCGAGGACGCGCAGAACGGCAAGGCCGAGGTGCAGCGGCTGGCCGACCGGATCTCCGGCGTCTTCGTGCCGATCGTCATCCTGCTCGCGGCCGGGACCCTCGGGTTCTGGCTCGGCACCGGCAACGGCGCCGGCGCGGCGTTCACGGCCGCGGTCGCCGTCCTCATCATCGCGTGCCCCTGCGCCCTCGGCCTGGCCACGCCGACCGCCCTCATGGTCGGCACCGGCCGGGGCGCGCAGCTCGGCATCCTGATCAAGGGGCCCGAGGTGCTGGAGTCGACGCGTGCCGTCGACACCGTCGTCCTCGACAAGACCGGCACCGTCACGACCGGCACCATGGCGCTGCGCGACGTGATCGCCGCCGAGGGCGAGTCCGCAGACGACGTGCTGCGGTACGCCGGCGCGCTCGAGGACTCCTCCGAGCACCCGATCGCCCGGGCGATCGCCTCCGCCGCGCGGGAGCGGGGTCCGCTGCCGGCGGTCGAGGACTTCGCGAACGTCGAGGGGCTCGGCGTGCAGGGCGTGCTGGTCGACGGGGACGCGAGCCACGCCGTCCTGGTGGGGCGGCCGCGGCTGCTCGAGGAGTGGTCGCAGCATCTTCCGCTCGGCCAGCAGCAGGCGCTGGAGGAGGCGCAGGCGACGGGCGGTACGGCGGTCGCGGTCGGCTGGGACGGGCAGGCGCGCGGCGTGGTGGTGGTCGCGGACGCGGTCAAGCCGACCTCGGCCACCGCCATCGCCCAGCTGCGCTCGCTGGGGCTCCGGCCCGTGCTGCTCACCGGCGACAACGCCGTGGTCGCCCGGACGGTGGCGGCCGAGGTCGGGATCGACGAGGCGGACGTGATCGCCGACGTACTCCCCTCCGACAAGGTCGACGTCGTCAAGCGGCTGCAGGGCGAGGGGCGTGTGGTGGCGATGGTCGGGGACGGCGTCAACGACGCCGCCGCGCTCGCGCAGGCCGACCTCGGCCTGGCCATGGGCACCGGCACCGACGTCGCGATCGAGGCCAGCGACCTCACCCTGGTCCGCGGCGACCTGCAGGTCGCGGTCGACGCGATCCGGCTCTCCCGGCGCACCCTCGCCACGATCAAGGGCAACCTGTTCTGGGCGTTCGCCTACAACGTCGCCGCCCTGCCGCTCGCCGCCGCCGGCCTGCTCAACCCGATGCTCGCCGGCGCCGCCATGGCGTTCTCGTCGGTGTTCGTGGTGTCGAACAGCCTGCGGCTGCGGCGGTTCCGCTGACCCCCCGCTCCGTGGGGTCGTGTGCCTGAGACCTCGGAATTCCGGGGTCTCAGGCACACGACTCCCGGAGGACCCGGGCAACCGGTCAGGAATCGAGAAGCAGCAGCGGCCGGGCCCGCCTAGCGTCGGGGACATGAACTCCCTCGACACGATCATCCTGGAGGTGGCCGACCCGGCCGCCGCTCGCGACTTCTACGCCCGGGCCTTCGGCCCGGACCTGCCGCTGGACTTCCGCGCCTCCGACGCCCCGAGCGACGGGTTCCGCGGCTTCCACATCTCCCTCACCATGGCCCAGCCCGCCGACGTGGACGGGCTCGTCGGGACGGCGCTCGCGGCGGGGGCGACCGAGATCAAGCCGGTGGCGAGGTCGCTGTGGGGGTACGGCGGCGTGCTGCGGACGCCGGACGGCTCGATCTGGAAGGTCGTCAGCTCGTCGAAGAGGAACAAGGGCCCCGCCGGCCGGGCGATCGAGAGCGTCGTGCTGCTCATCGGCGCGGACGACGTGGCGGCCAGCAAGCAGTTCTACGTCGACCGCGGGTTCGGGGTGGCGCGCAGCTTCGGCAGGAAGTACGTCGAGTTCGAGCGCGGCTCCGGCACGGTGACCCTCGGGCTGCTCAGCCGCAAGGGGCTGGCCAAGGACGCCGGCGTACCCGCCGACGGCAGCGGCTCGCACCGCGTCGTGCTCGTCGGGGGCAGCGCCGCGGCCACGGACCCGGACGGCTTCGCGTGGGAGCCGGCGGCGGTCAGCGAACCGCGAACCCCAACCACGAACCGATGATGACCGTCGCCACGACGACCTCCACCCGCCGGGAGAGGCGCGTGGGGTAGACCCGGCCCTCGAAGTAGTGGGCGATGAACCCGCGCTCGTTCAGCTTCGGCTTCCCCGCCCCCTCGCGGCCCCAGTCCTCGAGGCGGGAGAGCGGGCACGCCGCGTCGGTCGCAGCCATCCGGCCCCCCACGCGGCGGCAGCCATGTGGGGGATGAAGACCCACGGCATGAGCCAGGCGACGAAGCCGCCGATCACCGTGAAGCCCACGAACAGCATGTGGACGACGAACGCCCCTGCTGCGACCACCCGATGCACGGGAGAAGTGTAGGGCTCCCCGTGGTCGCTCTGCAGGCGGATCCCTCACTCAACCCTCGACCAGTCCCATCGCCGCGAACGCGCGGGCGTAGATCTCCCGCAGCACCCGCTGCTTGCGGGCGTTGTACTGCATCATGTGCTCGCCCGCGGCGCTCGCCGCCGCGGCCGCCTGGAGCTTGGCGGCGGCGTACCGGTCTCGCTCGTCGGGATTGCCGCGGAGCCAGTCGCGGAACAGGCGGTGCCTCACGACCTCCGGGCTGTCGGGGCCGAACACGTGCACGTGACTGACCGGGGAGCCGCCGCGCAGCAGCCGGTGCTCGAACCACCACGGCTCGCGGACCCGCAGCACGAACCCGGCCGCCTCCAGGGCCGGCACGTACGCCGCCTCGTCGGCCGGGTCCGCGACGACCAGGTCCACGTCGATGATCGGCTTGGCCGGGAGGCCGGGGACGGCGGTGGAGCCGACGTGCTCGACGACGAGGGCGCGCCAGCCGAGCGCGCGTCGTACCCGCTGGGCCACGAGGTCGAAGGACGCGGGCCAGCCGGGGTCCGGCGGGACGACCGCCACGTCCGGACTGGGCCCGGTACCGTCCACCCACGGCGTCGCGCCGGGCGGGACGGGCGGGTCGTGGAAGGTGACGATGGCGAGACGGCTCGGCACCCGGCCAACCTACGTCCCGACCAGTCCGTGCTCGTGCGCGAACACCACGATCTGCACCCGGTCCCGCAGCCCGAGCTTGCGCAGGATCGCGCCGACGTGGGTCTTCACCGTCGACTCGCTGAGGAACACCAGGCCGGCGATCTCCTGGTTCGACAGGCCGCGGGCGACGGCGGCGAAGACCTCGCGCTCCTTGTCGGTGAGGGCGAGGTACGTCGCCGGCGGGGCCGCGGCCGCCTTGAACTGGCTGTCGAGCAGGGTGGACAGGTCGGTCGGGGCGAGCACGGCGTTGCCGGCGTGGACGGTGCGGATGGCATCGCGCAGCATCACGGGGGTGGTGCCCTTGAGCAGGAACCCGCTGGCGCCGTACCGGATCGCGGTGGCGGCGCGGTCGTCGAGGTTGAAGGTGGTGAGCACGACGACCCGGACCGGCGTCTCGCGGCGGGCGGCGCGGTCGGGCAGGAAGATCTGCCGGGTCGCCTCGACGCCGTCCATCTCCGGCATCCGGATGTCCATCAGCACCACGTCCGGGGCGAGCTCGTCGACCAGCCGCACCGCCTCGACGCCGTCGGCGGCGGTGCCGACGACCTCCATCCCGTCCTGGGCGTCGACGATCACCCGGACGCCCTCGCGGAACAGCTCCTGGTCGTCGACGAGAAGGACCTTGATCGGCTCGCTCACACCCGCGATTATCGCGACCGCACCGGCACCCAGGCGGTCGCGGTGAACGTCGGCGGGTCGGTCCGGCGGCGTACGTCGAGCCGGCCGCCCACCGCCTCGAGCCGGCGGCGCATGCCGTCGAGCCCCTGGCCGCCGGCGATCGGCGGTGGCGGGAGCGGGACGGCGATCGGGTGGGTCGCCGCGGGCTCCTCCGCCATCAGCGCGTTGCGCACCTCGATCCGCAGGTCGCCGTCCCCCTGACCGGAGGCCCAGTGCCGCTCGACGTGGACCGGCTGGTCGCGCGGGCCGTGCTTGATCGCGTTGGTGAGCATCTCCTGGAGCACCCGGAACGCCACGACGGCGAGCTCGGGCGGCATCGGCTGCGGCGTACCGACGTCGCTGGTGATCACCTCGTGCCCGCTGGCCCGCACGCCCTCGACCAGGCTGTCGAGGTCGGTGTGCTGGGCGGCGGGCGGGGCGGACGCCGGCTGCCCCGAGGTCGAGGCGAGCACCTGCCGGACGTCGTCGAGCGACGAGCGCGCCGAGGTGGCGATATTGGCCATGGTGACCTTGAGGCCCTGGGTGTCGGCGTCCTCGAGGTACTGCGCGGACTCGGCCTGCGCGAGGATCACCGCGAGCGAGTGGCCGACCACGTCGTGGACGTCGCGGGCCAGCTGGGCCTGCTCCTCGCGCAGCCGGGCGATCTCCTCGGCCTGGTCGCGCTCGGCCTCGGCGGCGACCTGGGAGCGCCGCGAGGCCTGGGACCGCGCCGCGAAGCGGAGCGCGAGCCCGAGCAGCCAGGGAGTGGCGAGCAGCGCGACGCCGAGCAGGCCGGCGGTCGCGCGCACGTCGTAGCCGCCGGCCCGGTACGCGTCCTCCGCGAGGCCGCCGATGCCGATCCGCTCGAGTCCCTCGTAGAAGGCGTACGGCGAGAGCCACACCACCGCGATGGCAGCGCCGACGGGGATGGACAGGCCGCTCAGCCAGACCGTCGGGAGCCGCCCCCACCGCGCGCAGCCGAACGCCACGGCCGCGAGCAGCGCCTCGGTGATCATCGGGTCGACACCGGTGAGCACCTGGAGCAGGCCGGTGAACCAGGCGACCGCGAGCGCCGCGCCGGGCAGCGCGCGGGACAGCCCGACCGCGACCGCGACACCGGTGATGACGGCGAGGGGCGGCCACATCTCCGCGGAGGAGTACCGGTTGACGTCGACCAGGCCGAGCACGAACGCCGCGATGCCGGCGAGGAGGTCCGGCAGCCACCGCGTCGCGCGGCTCATGCCGGCACCTCCACCGCCGATGGGCCTGCCGGTCCGCCCGAGGCGCGCCGGCGGGCCCAGCGGCGCTGGAGCGGCGCCTCGACGTACCGCCACGACAGCGCGGCCGCCACCAGGGTCAGCAGCACCGCGGGGAGCGGGGGCAGCCAGAGCGAGAGCGGATAGTTCCAGAGGTACGCCGCGTACGACACGGTCCCCAGCGCCACCAGCGCGCGCAGCGGGCCGGTCACGGTGACCCGGCGCCGGCAGGCGAGGATCAGCACACCGGTCAGCGCGGCGATGGCCGGACCTCCTGCCAGGTAGGTGAGCACGTGTCCTCGCAAGGGAACCACACTCAGCACGGCCAGGACGGCGAGGGCGGCCGGCGCCGCCCAGGAAGGGAGCCGGGCGTCGAGCCGGTCGCCGTACAGCCGGACGGCAGCGCCCACGACGAAGCAGCCGGCCCAGCTGGTGGGCAGGGAGTAGGCGAGGTCCGGGTCCTCGGCCAGCCACCAGGTCGTGGCCAGACAGGCGAGGGCGGTGCCGACGGCGGCGAGCAGGAGCGCGCGACCGCGGCCGAGCAGGAGCAGCACGGCCGGCCAGACCAGGTAGAACTGCTCCTCGGTCGCCAGGGTCCACAGGTGGAAGGTCGCGACGCCGGCGTGGCCGAACGGCAGGTTGCCGGTCCAGGTGAGCGCCCACAGCACGGTCCAACCGAGCTCGTCGCGGTCGCCGAGCGGGTCGAGGAGGAGTGTCACGAGGACGACGCCGGCGACGAGGACCAGGAGCGGCGGCACCAGGCGCAGCGCGCGGCGGGCGTAGAAGTCGCGCAGTCGCGGGCGCCTCTCCAGGACGCCGGTGATCAGGTAGCCCGACAGGGCGAAGAACATGACCACGCCGACGACGCCCGCTCCGGACGCGAGGTCGGGCAGGGCGTGGCGCAGGACGACCAGCCCGACCGCGATCCCGCGGAGCAGGTCGAGCCCGTCCACGCGCTCCGAACCTGGCGGCCTCACCGGTGGGCGCCGCGGACCAGCTCGTCGAGCAGGTCCGGGTAGGCCATGCCGGCGGCGGCGAACATCCGCGGCGCCTGGGAGTGCTCGGTCATGCCGGGCATGGTGTTGACCTCGTTGAGCACCGGCCCGTCCGCGGCGAGGAAGAAGTCGACCCGCGCGACACCCGCGCAGCCGAGCGCCTCGAACACCGCGGTCGCCGCCTCGCGGAGGGCCTTGGCGTCGGTCTCGTCGAGCGGGGCCGGGACCCGGAAGTCCGCATGGCCGCCGTACTTCGCGTCGTAGTCGAAGATCCCGTCGGTCACGATCTCCAGCGCCGGCGGGACGAACAGGCTCCCGTCGGCGCGGCGCAGCACCGCGACATCCACCTCACGGCCGGCCACCAGGTCCTCCACCAGCACCCGGTCGTCGAGGGCGAAGGCCGCGTCCAGCGCGGGCGCCAGCGCCTCCGGTACGTCGACCCGGCTCACGCCCTGGCTGGAGCCGGCCGCGACCGGCTTGACCACGACCGGGTGGGTCCAGCGCAGGTGCGCGGCGGTCGCCCTTGTCGCCAGCACGCCCGGAGCCGTCGCGATCCCGACGGCCCGCGCGACCAGCTTGGTGGCCCACTTGTCCATGGCCAGCGCGCCGGGGCGGATCCCGCTGCCGACGTACGGGAGGCCGGCGAGCTCGGCCAGCGCCGCCAGGGCGCCGTCCTCGCCGCGCGGGCCGTGCACGACCGGGAACATCACGTCGCAGCCGCGCAGCACCTGGGCGGCGCCGCTGAGCCCGATCGGGCGCTGCCCGCGGTCGCGCCAGGTGCCGTCGCGGCCGATGGTGAGCGGGACGACGTCGTACGTCGCGGCGTCGAGCGCCGCGGCCACGGAGGCCGCCGAGGCGAGGGACACGTCGTGCTCGCAGCTCTGCCCGCCGCCGATCACGGCCACCCGGGTCCTCACGCCGGGCTCCCCGAGAGCGCCCGGAGGTGCGGCGTCGCGCGGACCTCGCGCGCGACCCGGGCCCCGATGCCGGTGACGATCTCGTGCTCGATGGTGCCGGCCCAGGTGGCCCACTCGGCGACCGTGGGCTCACCGGCACCTCCGGGACCTCCTGGGCCGAAGACGGTCACGGTCTCCCCCGCCTCGGCGCCGGCCGCTCCGAGGTCGACGACGACCTGGTCCATCGAGATCCGGCCGACGACCGGGCGACGGACGCCGCGGACCAGCACCTCGGCGGAGCCGGACGCGACGCGGGGCAGGCCGTCGGCGTACCCGAGCGGGAGCAGGCCGAGGTGGGTGGCGCGGGCCGTGCGGTGGGCGTGGCCGTAGCCGACGGGGGTGCCGGCGCGGACGCGGCGTACCTGCACCAGGGGGGCGGTCAGCGTCATCGCGGGCTCCAGCGCCGTCGTGCGGGAGGGGTCGATGCCGACCAGGCCCGCGCCGACGCGGCTCATCGTGTGGTGGGTGCGCGGGTCGGCGAGGGTCGCGGCCGTGGCGGCGAGGTGCCGGTCGCGGGGGCGCAGCCCAGCCGAGCGGGCGACCTCGACCGCCCAGGCGAACCGGGTCCGGCCGAGCGCGTTGCACTCGTCGGCCGGGTCGTCGGCGCAGCCGAGATGGCCCATCACGCCGACGACCTCGACCTGCCCGCGGACCTCGGCGCGCCGCGCGGCCCGGCACAGCGCCGCCCACTCCTCCGGCTCCGCGCCGTCGCGGGCCATGCCGGCGTCGACATGCAGGTGGATCCGGCTCCGGCCGGGTGCCGCGGCCACCGCGGCGAGGTGGGCGAGGCTCGGTACCGCCACGTCCACGTCCCGCGCGGCGGCGGTCGCGAAGTCGGCGTCGACCGGGTTGAGCCAGCTGAGGACCGGTACGACGAGGCCCGCGTCCCGCAGCGCCCACGCCTCCGCGAGGCTGGTCACGCCGAGCCGGGTGGCGCCGTGGGCGAGGGCGGTCCGGGCGACGTCGACCGCGCCGTGCCCGAAGCCGTCGGCCTTGACCACGGCCATCAGCTCGCCGGCTGCCCGGTCGGCGAGGGTGCGGGTGTTGCGAGCGACGGCGGCCAGGTCGACGGTCAGCCGCGGCGTACTCGGCACGGCCGCGTGGGACTGCACCGCGAAGCCACCCGGGGTCCCCGCGGAGTTGTGCGTCGGAGGAGCGCAGTGGGGGAGGCGCAGAACTTCGTGGGGTGGTTTCACGCCGCCACCGCCGCGGACAGCGGCCCGTAGACGGCGTGCGGCGCGCCGGTCGTCAACGCCCAGTACCGGTCGCCGTGGCTCCAGTGCCACCACTCGGTCGGGTAGTTCACCAGCCCCTGCGCACCGAGCACGTCCGCGAGGAGGGTGCGGTGCGCCCGGGCATCGGCGCCGATCCCGCCGGCGGCGAACCAGCACCGGCCGTCGCTCTGCTCCGGCGTCGCGTCGATCGGGGTGCCGAGGTCCAGCTCGTCGCCGTAGAGCGCGTCCCAAGAGGTCCCGCCGTCGCGAGCGTCGCGATGCGCGTGCGATGGCAAGGCGCCGGAGCGAAGGCGGGCTGGATGGCCCGTCGAGCTTCGGCAACGCCGCCAGCGTGCGTGCAGCGCGGCGCGCAGCAGGCGGGACCTCTTGGGACGCGCTCTGATGTCGATGAGGGTGAGGTCGACGGCCGCCCCGGCCACGTGGGGTGCCACGTCGACGGGTGCGACGAAGCGACTGGTCAGCCGCTCCAGCTCCCCGGCATCGATGCCGGGGTGCAGCGCGGCCAGCTCGGCGCCGTACGAGCTGACGATGGCGCGCTGGTCCTCCAGCGAGCGGAAGCCCTCGACCACGCGCAGCCGGATGCCGGCGGGCAGCGCGCGGTCCGCGGCCACGAGCCGCTCCGCGAGGCCCGCGCGCACGAGGGCGCCCGCGGGCGAGAGGTCGTGCGGGAGGCGGACCAGCGGCTCGCCGCACTCGACCACGGGCACGGCCCGGACCCGCGGGTCGGACAGGAGGATCGTCATGCCGACGACGCTAGGGACGCGCGGCCCTCGTCCGCCTCCGCCTGAGGTGCCGGTCCGCGGTCCTCAGGTACTGCGGACCGCCCCTACTTGTGCCGCTTCTTGGGGAGCTTGACCTTGACCTTCACGCTCGTCGCCGGGCCGGGCCCGACGGCGCTGACCGCGATCACCGTGACCCGGCAGACGCTCCGTCGCCTTCAGCAGCACCGGGCGTACGGCGTCCGCGGCTCCGCGGTCGAGGTACCCCTCCAGCTCGTCCAGCATCTCCTCGGCATCGCGCGCGACCTCGAACGACCGGCCGTAGTCCACGAGACCGCGCGTGGCCAGCGCATCGCGCACCACCGTCCGCAGCTCCTCCGAGCTCAGGTCGGCGACGACCGCCAGCCCGACGGCGACCAGGTGCTTGCAGAAGTTCCCCTCGGCGTAGTGAGGGCAGGTGCACGAGCCGTCGGGGGAGCCGTCGGCCCACGAGAGGTCCACGAGGTAGACGTTGCGCGCCTGGATGGTCGCCGTAGCGCGGGCACCCACCACCCGCAGCCCGCGGACGTAGCCGACGTAGTCCTCGCCGCGCCCGAAGACCGTCGGTCCGGCGATGTCGAGAAGACGTTCCTCGCTCAGTACAGCGGCCACACCGGCGAACCTAGCCGCCGGCGCCCCCGGCGCACACCTCTCGTCCCCACGACGCTCCCGGCGACTCCGGCACTGTCGTGTCCCCCAGCGCATCGCCAGCCCGGGACCGGCCCAGGTTCCACTCCAGCCAGTCGTCGCCGCCGACCTCGCGCCCGGCGAGGGCGCACTCCCGGTCCCGGCCGGTCAGCTCGGCGAGGGCGGGGACGGCGTCGTCGGAGAGGCCACGGAGGTAGGCCCAGTCGACGCGGCCGGTGTCGTCGTACCGGGCGAGGTTGTGGCGGGCGATCCAGGCGTCCGGGTTGACGAGGGCGAGGCCGAGGAGGCCGACGACGCCGCTGAGCAGGGCGAAGCGGGGCAGCCAGGCGCCCCTCAGGCCGATGCCGCTGACGACGACGGCGACCACCAGGACCCCGAGCCAGCCCTCGAAGACGTCGACGAGCAGCCGGAGGCGGGTGAAGCCGTAGGCCTCCTGGTAGACGTCCATCCGGTACAGCGCCGACGCGACGACGACGAGTGTCTCGACGCAGAGCGCGCCGAGGGCGACGCGGAGCCAGAGCCGGTCGGAGGCGGTCTCGCGCGGGGCCTTGCGGGCGGCCGCCCAGATGACGAGCAGGGTGAGGGCGGTGGCGATGGTGAGCTGGGCGAAGCCCTCGTGGACGTACTCGGCGTAGGTCAGGCCGGTCGTCCGGCGCAGGTAGGCGTGCCCGCCGAACACCACGGTCGCCTGGGCCACGAGAAACACCGCGAACACGCCGACCACCACCAGGACGGGCGCCAGCCACTCGTAGCGGCGCGCCACCGAGCGCGGCGCCGGGGCGTCGCGGTCGACGCGGGGCGGGTTGAGGGCGAGGTACGCCGCCGCGAGGGCGGTCCCGCCGACGGCGATCGTCACGAACGCCCGCAGCACGAAGGTGTCGATCGTCAGGTCGGGCAGCAGCGCGTCGACCCACTCGGCGACCAGCGCGTCCGCCGACACGAACAGGGCGCCGAAGACGACCAGCCCGAGGGCGGACCAGACGACGGTGCGCAGCATGGCCGCGCCGTGCCCGACGACCGGCAGGGCGGCGATCGTCCGGCCCAGCCACGGCATCCCGCGCACCCCGGCCACCGGCCACATCAGCCCGGCCAGCACGAACCCGCCAAGGCTGCGGCCGTGGGTGACCCCGCAGACGCAGAGCGCCGCGCCCGCGAGGAGGCAGAGCACGACCACCCACTCGGCATCCCGTACGACGGCCGTCCCCGCCAGCAGCACGCAGAGTCCCGCGCAGGTGAGTGTGAACGGGTCACGGCGGTCCCGGGCCCCGGCGAGCACGACGGCGCCCGCGGCGAGCAGGACCAGGAAGGTGCCGACGCCCAGCGCCCGCTCGGGCAGCACGATGCCGCCGAGCAGACCGGCGCCGAGGGCGCCGAGCAGGAGCCCGGTGCGGGTGGGGACGTCCCGCTCCGGCCAGAACCCGCCGAGCAGGTCGTCGGTGACCGACGGCGGCGGTGGAACGGGGGCGGGTGCGGTCGGGACGGTCACGGTCTCCTCCTGGATCGGCAGGTCGGGTACGGCGGCCGGGCGGGCCGCGGGCTCGAGGGGCAGCTCGACGCGGACCCGGGCGCCGGTCGCGCCGCCGGGCGGGTCGAGGAAGCCGATGGTGCCGCCGTGCAGGTCGCTCACCCACCGGGCGATGGCCAGGCCCAGGCCGGTTCCCCCGGTGTCGTCGGCGCTCGCACCCAGCGTCCCGAACGGCTCGAAGACCCGCTCCCGCGCGGCCACCGGGACGCCCGGGCCGTCGTCGCGGACCTCCAGCACGTAGCGGCCGTCGTCCCGCTCCGCGGTCACCACGACGGTGCCCCCGGAGGGGCTGTGGCGCGACGCGTTGTCGAGCAGGTTCGCGACCAGCTGGTGGAGCCGGGCCGGGTCGGCGGTCACGACGAGGTCGGCCGGGACCAGCCGGACGTCGTACTCCACGTCGCGACCCAGCGTGCGGGCCTCGGCGACCGCGCCGGCGAGCAGCTCGTCGAGGCGCACCGGCTGCGGGGAGAGCGGCGCCCGGCCGGCGTCCACGCGGGCCAGGTCGAGCAGGTCCTCGACCAGTCCGCTCATCCGCTCGGCCTGCGCGAGCGCGGTCGCGAGCACGGCGGGATCGTCGGGGACCACACCGTCGACGACGTTCTCGAGGACCGCGCGCAGGCCGGCGAGCGGCGTACGCAGCTCGTGACTGACGTTGGCCACCAGCTCCCGGCGCTGCCGGTCGACGCCGGCGAGATCGTGGGCCATCGTGTTGAACGCCCGCGCGAGCTCGCCCACCTCGTCGCGGGCGCCGTCGGGGACGCGGACGGCGTAGTCCCCGGTCGCCATCCGGCGCGCGGCGGCGGTCATCTGCCGCAGCGGCGAGGTCATCCCGACGGCGAGCAGCTGGGTCAGCGCGAGCGCGAGGCCGATCGTGACCGGGATGGTCAGCCAGACGGGTACGCCGCCGGAGCGGCCGAGCGCGGCGACCAGGGCGGCGATCGTGGCGCTCGCCGCGACGAGGACGCCGAGCTTGACCTTGATCGAGCGGATGCCGACCAGGGGCTGCACCGCCCTGCCGGGCGCGCCCCATGCGAACTTGTCGTCCATCTGCCTATTCCTCGACAGATTCGCATGGGGCGCGGTTCCCCGGGACCTCGAGGGCGTAGCCCACGCCGTGGGCGGTCCGGACCAGGTCCGCGCCGACCTTGGCGCGCAGCCCCTTCACGTGGCTGTCGACCGTGCGGGTCCCGGTCGCGCCGTCCCAGCCCCAGACCTCGGCGAGCAGCCGCTCCCGGGTCACCACCGCACCCGGCGTCGCGGCCAGGCAGAGCAGCAGGTCGAACTCGGTCGGCGTCAGCCGGACCTCCTGCTCGCCCCGCCACACCCGCCGGGCCGGCCCGTCCACGCGCAGGTCGCCGAGCTCCAGCGCGCGCCGCCCGGCGAGCTCCGCGGCCCGGTCGACCCGGCGCAGCAGCGCGGCCACCCGGGCCACCAACTCCCGCATCCGGAACGGCTTCGTCAGGTAGTCGTCCGCCCCCACCCCCAGCCCGACCAGCACGTCCGCCTCGTCCGTGCGGGCGGTGAGCATGAGCACCGGCACCGGGCGGTCGGCCTGGATCCGGCGGCACACCTCGTGGCCGTCGTACCCGGGGAGCATGACGTCGAGCAGCACCAGGTCCGGCGCGTGCTCGCCGTACGCCGCCACCGCGCCCGGCCCGTCGAAGGCCCGCACGACGTCGTACCCCTCGGCCTGGAGGCGGTCCGCGACCGCCTGGTTGATGACCGGGTCGTCCTCGACCACGAGGACCCGACGGCGCACGCTCTCCAGGGGCATGCCCCGAGGCTACGAGCGTGCGGCGCCGGAAGACGGGGACGACGTGTGGAGGTTCTGTGCAGATCGGCTCCCCGGCTCCCAGCCGGCTCCCAGTCCGCCGGCGCATGCTCCGCGTATGGAACGCGTCATCGCCACCACCGTCCCGGTGCCCCGCCCGGCCGCGGAGGTCGCCGGCTACGTCCTCGACTGGGGCAACGACCCGCGGTGGCGCTCGCGGGTGACCTCGCTGATGTGTACGCCGCCCGGACGGGCCGAGGTCGGACAGCGGCAGGTCGAGCGCCTCACCTTCTGGGGGATGCGGTTCGAGACGCACACCGAGGTCGTCGCGGCCGACGCCCTGCACGCCGGGTACGTCGGCGGCCAGCCGCCCGTCGAGGTGCGCGGCCACCGGCAGGTCGAGCCGGACGGCCCGGATCGCTGCACCCTCACCGTCCTCACCCGGCTCCGGCTCAGTGGCGCGATCCGGCTCGCCGCCCCACTGCTCGTGCCCGCCTACCGGCGGGGCGACCGGGCCGACCTGGACCGCTTGGTCGCGCTGCTCGCCGGTCAGGCCGGCGACTGAGCCGCGATCTCGTCCTCGATGAACCGGTCCCGGGTGGCGTAGCGGCCGCACAGGTACAGCGGGACGCACAGCGCGAGGAGGACGAGGACCGACACGGTCCAGGTCCCGGTCATCGCGTGCAGGACGCCGACGCCGAACGGGCCGGCGGCGGCGAGGAGGTAGCCGGTGGACTGGGTGAAGCCGGAGAGGGCGGCGGTGCCCTCGGGGGTGCGACTGCGCAGGCCGATGAGGGTGAGGACGAGCGGGAAGGTGCTCGCGCCGACGCCGATCGCCAGCGCCCACAGCCAGCCGAGCGGCCGCGGCTGGGCGAGGAAGCCGAGGTAGCCGATCGGGTAGCAGGCGATGAGGACGGTGAGCAGCATCCGCTGGTCGCGGAGGCGGGCGGCGAGGATGGGGATCAGCAGCGACAGCGGGATGCTGGCGCCGGTGACGATGCCGAGCAGGACGCCGGCGGCCTCGGGGGAGTACCCCGCGTCGCGGCACATCTGCGCGAACCAGCCGAACATGGCGTACGCCTGCAGCGACTGGAGCCCGAACGCCCCGGCCATCGCCCAGCCCAGGCGGGTGCGGGCGATCGCGGCGACCCCGAGGGACCGGGTACGGCGGCCCACGTGGAGGTCGTGCCCGATCAGCCCGATCCACGGCAGGATCGCGATGGCCGCGGTCGCCGCCCACACCCCGAGGCCGCGGACGTAGTCGACGTCGCCCCCGTCGGCGGTGCCGGCGATCGGCACGCTCAGCGCGGAGGACGCGGTCAGCCCGATCGCCATCGACGTCGTGTAGACGGCGGTGAGCAGGCCGACGTGCCCGGGGAAGTGCAGCTTCACCAGCGACGGCATCAGCACGTTCGCGGTCGCGGCTCCTGCGAGCGCGGCGAAGGAGAGCACGAGGAAGAGCCAGCCCTGGTGCACCTCGCCGCGCCCCCACAGGCAGCCGGTGAGCAGCACCAGGCCGAGCAGGGTGACCCGGTGCAGCCCGAGCCACGACGCGAGCCGCGGCGCCGCGCCGCCGACCACCGCGAAGCAGACCACCGGCAGCGTGGTGAGCAGGCCGGCCTGGGTGTCGCCGAGGGGCACGCCGGCGCGGATCTCCTCCAGCAGCGGCCCGACGCTCGACGCCGCCGGGCGCAGGTTGAAGGCGAGGACCACGATCCCCAGGACGACCAGGACCCGCTGGAGGCGGGTGTCGCGGGCGACGTCGGGGGCGGTGGCGGTGGTCACGAGGTCATGTAACACCCCCGTAACAGAGCGGATTCCGCTGGGGCGCGACTCACCGGTAGGTCACCCGGCGCACCAGCACCTCGAAGGGCCCCCGGCGCCCGTGCCGCGCCAGGCCGTCCGCCAGTACGACGGTCGCGACCCAGGTCGCGACGGCGAGCAGCGCCGTCGTGGTGACCGTGAGGGTGCCGGCGAGGCCGAGCAGGAAGGGCGTGAACACCACCGCCCACACCACCGACTGCGCGAGATAGCAGGTCATCGAGCGCTGCCCGGTCGCCGCGAGGGCGTCGATCACCCGACCGCGGCGGCCCTCGACCAGGCCCTCCAGCGGCCGGGCGAGGAGGGTGACCAGGGCGGCGGACCCGAGGCCTCCGGCGACACCCGTCGCGTCGTGCAGCGGGCCGATCAGCTCCAGCACGCCGTCTCCCGGGACCGGGGTGACGCCGGCCAGCATGAGCGCCACCGGCTGGGCGCCGAGCACCGCGGCGGCGAGGCCCACGACCGCGACGACGGTGAGCAGGCGGCGGTAGCGCTCGGGCTGCTCGAGCAGCCGGCGCCGGCCCGCCCACAGGCCGAGCAGGAAGGGACAGGCGAAGCCGAGCGGACCCACCAGCGCGATGAACGCCACCACCACCGGCCGCTCCGCGAGCAGGGTCGCCAGGTCGGGCGGCAGCATCGAGGGATCCGGCCCCTCGGTGCTCACCGTCGAGGAGTCCGCCGACGGCAGCGCGTTGAGCAGGAAGAAGAACCCGGCCACCACCAGCAGCCACCGGTCGGACCACCGCACGGCCCAGGCGCCGACGAGCAGCAGCACGCCGTACATCGCGAGGATGTCGCCCACGAAGAACAGGATCCCGTCGACCGCCCCCACCGCGATCAGCACCGCGCTGCGCCGCCACAGCAGCCGCCGCACCTGCCGTGGCGTGGCCCCCGCGGCGGCCCGGCGGCTCGCGATGTGCGCGACGCCGTACCCGAAGAGGAAGCCGAACATCGGGAACGCCCGCCCGTCGACGAAGGTCGCTATCACCCAGGTCACCGCCGCGTCGAGGGCCGAGCCGTCCACCGGGAAGCCGCCGCGGATCGGCGTACCGGGCGACGGGCCCGTCAGGAAGTAGTGGGAGTTGGCGAGCGCGATGAACAGCAGCATGCAGCCGCGGGCGAGGTCCGGCCCGAGCGCCCGCGCCGAGAGCGCGACGGGACCTTCGCTGGTGATGCTCACCCCGCCAGTCAATCCGCGCCGCGGCGCTCGCACATCGGTCCCCGGTCGGCGACCGCCCCCTACTTCGGTCGGGCGCCGTGCCGGCGCCTCAGTGGTTCCCTAGGACCAGGTGCCGGGCGGGACCAGGGCGAGCACGTCCGGGTCGGTCCACGTCTCGACGCCGACCACCCGGCCGTCGACGACGGTGAACGCCATCACGCTGAACACCGCGTCGTGCAGCGTGATCACCGCACCGGCCCGGCCGTCGACGAGGACCGGGTGCACCACGCGGTCGGGGTGGGCGAACATCAGCGCGTTGCGGGCGATCGTGTCGGCGCCGCGGTACTCCACCACGCCGCCGCGCAGCGCGCCGAGGTCGGAGCGGAGCACGACGTCGGGGGCCAGCACGCCCACGAGCCGCTCGAGGTCGCCGGCGTGCGCGGCGGCGAAGAACGCGTCGACGACCTCGCGCTGCCGGGCCGGGCGGTCGGGCCGGACGACGTCCGTGCCGCGGACCCGGCGGCGGGCGCGGCTGGCGAGCTGACGGGTCGCGGCCGGCGTGCGCTCCACGATCGGCGCGATGTCGTCGAACGGCACCCCGAACAGGTCGTGCAGCACGAACGCGATCCGCTCCGCCGGGCCCAGCTGGTCGAGCACGACCAGCAGCGCCAGGCCCACCGAGTCGGCGAGCAGCGCCTGCTCCTCGGGCTGCGCGCCGTCGTACGGCGTGACGAGGGGGTCGGGCAGCCGCTCGACCCGGTCCTCCAGGGAGTCCTCGCGGCGGGTCGCGCGGGAGCGGAGGGTGTTGAGCGCGATCCGGCCGACGACCGTGGTGAGCCAGCCGCCGAGGTTGTCGATCTCGGCGGCGCCGGTGCGGTGCAGGCGCAGCCAGGCCTCCTGGACCGCGTCCTCGGCCTCGGTGACCGAGCCGAGCACGCGGTAGGCGACGGTGTGCAGGTGCCGGCGGTGCTGCTCGAAGGCCGCGGCCAGGGCGTCGTCGTTCACGGGCGTTCCTCTCCTCGGGGCCCTGTTGACCCGCCGCGGCCCGCCGATGTGACAGGCCGCGGATTCTTCCGCGGATCTCCCCCGATCCGGTCACACTCCGGCGCCGCCGCGGGTCAGGGACGCGACCGACCGAGATCGAACCGAGGAGAACACGATGACCACCGTCGAGCCCCGCATGGCCAACCCCGCCCAGATCCTCCCCGACGCCTTCAAGGGCATCGGCAGCCTGCTGACCGCCGTCGCCAAGGGCGGCGTACCGACCGCCACCCTGGAGCTGGTCGCCCTCCGCGCCAGCCAGATCAACGGGTGCAGCGCCTGTGTGCAGGGCCACCTCGAGGCGCTGCAGTCCGCCGGCGAGTCGATGGACCGCGTCGTCGGCGTCGCGGCGTGGGGCGAGTCGCCGTACTTCGACGAGGCCGAGCGCGCCGCCCTCGCCCTCACCGACGCCCTCACCCGCCTCGCCGACAGCCACGACCCGGTCCCGGACGAGCTGTGGCAGGAGGTCACGAAGCACTACGACGAGAGGCAGGCCGCCGCGCTGCTGCTCCAGATCGCGACGCTCAACCTGTTCAACCGGGTCAACGTCGCGGTTCGCGAGCGGGCGGACGCACCGAGCTGGAAGCGGGCCGGCTGACCTTCGGGCCGACCCCCGGGCCGAGCCTCGTCTGCAGGAGCCGGACGACCTCGCGCGGCTCGTCGACCCAGAACCCGACCCGGTCGACGAGCCGCTCGCCGTCGTGGGTGGCGAGGACCGTGGGCCCGACGAGGGCGAGCTCGACGTTGGTCCGGTGGCCCGGGCCGACCAGCAGCAGCCCGTCGTCCTCGTACACCGTCCTGACCAGGCCCTCGAACTCGTGCTCGACGCCACGGACGGCGACGACGGCGTCGAGGGGTACGTCGACCCGGAACCGTGGGCCGTTGCGGATCCGGAGCCGGTCGGCGAGCACCAGGTGCCGGCGGACGGAGAAGGAGGCGGCCATGCCGAGCATCCAGAGGGCGCCCCACATCCCGACGACGAACAGCGGGATCCGCGCGACGTGCGCCCAGGTGGCGTCGATGCTGCGCAGCACCAGCTCGAGGGCGGCCACCTCGGCGAAGGAGCCGAAGATCCACAGCCACAGGACGGGAGCCGTCAGCCGGCCGTACCCGAGCTGGATGGCACCGGCGGGCGCGTCGGGCCGGCGGACGATCCACCGGGCGAGATTGCGCCAGATCGCCAGCTCCACCTGGACGGCGTCCTCGAGGACGCGTCGGAGGCGGTTCACGGCTCCACCTCCGCCATGAGCGCGGTGAAGCGCGCGATCGTCTCGTCGAGCACGGCCGTGAAGTCGGCGAGGCGGTCCGCGGGCAGGTCGCCGAACAGCTGCTGCGCGAGGTCGTCGTAGCTCGCCCGGTTCTCCTCGATGACCGCCCGCCCGGCGGCCGTCGGCGTCACCAGGATGGCCCGGCGGTCGGCCGGGTGCGGCTCGCGGGTCACGTGGCCGGAGGCGACGAGGCCGTCGACCAGGCCGGTGACATTGCGGGGCGTCACGTCCAGGGCGGCGGCCAGCCGCTGCTGGGTCGTCGGACCGTCGAGGCCGAGCTGCCACAGCAGGTGGATGCGGGCGGCGGAGAGGCCGGACGCGCGCTCGTACCTGCTCAGGTCGGTCGAGATCAGCATCGACACGTGCATCAGCCGGTCGATCGCCTCGCGCGGTGTCCGTCGTGTCATGTGGTGAATCTACTGCATGATGTAGTTGATTCACCAATTTCGGATCGTGACCCCCTACGCTCGGAGGACACCGAAGGAGTCCTATGAACCTCGTCGTCTGGATCGTCACCGCCCTGCTGGCCGCGCTCTTCCTCATGGCCGGCACGATGAAGCTCGCCAAGTCCAAGGAGCAGCTCCTCGCCGACCCGAGGATGGGCTGGGCCGAGCCGTTCCCCGCGAACCTGATCAAGCTCATCGGCGCCGCCGAGGTGCTCGGCGCGCTCGGCCTGGTCCTGCCCGGGGCGCTGGACATCGCCACCTGGCTGGTCCCCGCGGCGGCCATCGGCCTGGCGATCATCATGGTCGGCGCCATCGTCACCCACGCCCGCCGCGGTGAGCTGCCCAATATCGGGATGAACGTCGTGCTGCTGGTGCTCAGCGTGTTCGTGGCGGTGGAGCGGATCGGCCCGCAGGCGTTCTGAGGGAGGTCGCCCGCACCCGTCGGCCGATCAAGGGCACCACGGACCGGACCCGCATCGACTCGGTGGCACGGCCTCGAGGCAGCCGTCCGGGTCGGCGCCCGACCGCGCCACGTCCCGGAGCCGGTCGCGGGCGGAGGGGGCGCGGAGCAGCCGCTCGAAGGTCCACGCGCGGTGCCGGTCGTCCAGCGGTCGAGGTGGCGACCAGGGCGGCGCCGGCGGCCGGCCGCGCGTACCAGGAGGTCGGGCGGCCGCGGCGCATCAGGCGGTCCGGTCCGCGCGGAGGATGCTGTAGGAGTAGCAGTCGTGGAAGGCGCCGTGGCGCCACTGCGCGCCCCGGACCGTGCCCTCGCGGGTGAAGCCCGCCTTCTCCAGGGCCCGCTGCTCGGCGACGTTCTCGACGTCGGTGCTCGCCTCGACCCGGTTGACCGTGGTGTGCCGGAAGAACAGGTCGACGAGCGCCCGCTGGGCGGCGGTCCCGGCGCCGCGGCCGCGCGCCTCCGGGCGCAGCCAGATCCCGATCATCGGGTTCCGCGACTCCGGCATCGGCCCCCACTGCATCCAGATCCAGCTCACGCTCCCCAGCAGCGACCCGGCCGCGGCGTCGCAGACGGCCAGGCCGCCGGGCTCGCGCAGGACCGGGGAGTACGGCTCGGTGCGCGGCGGGCGGGGACCGAAGTCGTCGTACGGCGCGTCGCCGCCCGCCAGCAGCGGCAGGTCGTCGGCCACGACCGGACGCAGCACGATCTCCATGGCCGCATCCTCTCCGACGCCCACGTCAAAGCCAACCCGCCCCACCGGCGATGAGCAGCAGCCCGAACAGCGCGAAGAGCCCGGCGGCGCCGTACTTGATGACCTTCTCGGGCAGCTGGCGGCCGAGCACCGCGCCGACGCCGATGGCGAGCGCGTCGGCGGCGACCATGCCGACGGTCGAGCCGAGCCAGGTGCCGAACCAGCCCTCCTGCGTGGCGAGGGTGATCGTGGCGAGCATGGTCTTGTCGCCGAGCTCGGCGAGGAAGAAGAACAGGCCGACGACGAGGATCGCCCGGCCGGTCGCGCTGGTGGCCTTGCGCTCGTCCTCCTCGGTCAGCTCGTCGCCGCGCAGCGTCCACAGCGCGAAGCCGAGGAACGCGATGCCGGCGCAGACCTCGATCGTTCCCTGGTAGTCGCCGAACGCGTCCCCGATCGCGTACCCGATGCCGACCGAGGCGAGGTGGACGATCGCGGTCGCGGCGGTCAGGCCGATCAGGACGTCGCGGGCGCGGTAGCGGGTGGCGAAGGTCATCGCCATCAGCTGGCTCTTGTCGCCGAGCTCGGCCACGAAGATGACCGCGGTGCTCAACAAGAAGGCGTACATCGGGTTTCCTCTCCGGCGCCCGGCCGGAGGAACCCACCTGAGATGGACGTTGCCCTCGACCAGGCACGTCTGCTCATCACAGGTCGCGCAACTGGCCGAAAGTCTCGTCCGCCACCGTCTCCGGTGGCCTGCTGCGCCGGGCCCGAAGAACTTCTCGGTCCAGTGTGTCGACGCAGCCGTTGAGGACTACTCCCCTTCGTGATCCCGAGTCTAGAGGGGCGTGCCGCCCCCTGGCGAATCGGGCCGGCGGGTCAGCAGCACCCCGCCGGCGCGGGCGAGGCCGGGGCGTCGTCCAGCACCGTGTAGATCTCCCAGCGCTCGCCGTCGGGAGCACCCTGCACCCAGAACTTGTCCTGCCTCGCGTAGCAGCAGGTCGTGCCGCGCTCCTCGACCGCGGCGAGGCCGGCCGCGGCGAGCCGGGTCTGCTCGGCGTCGACGACGGCAGGCTCGGCGACCTCCACCCCGAGGTGGTTGATCGAGCCGCCTCGCCCGGGGCGCTCGACGAGCACCAGCTTGAGCGGCGGGTCGGTGACGGCGAAGTTGGCGTAGCCGGGCCGGACCTTGGCAGGAGCGGTGCCGAAGAGGGCGGCGTAGAAGGCGATCGAGGCGTCGAGATCGTCGACGTCCAGAGCCAGTTGCAGACGGGACACGGGGTCCTCCTTGGGATATTGATGGTGCTCGATGGGTTGCCAGACTGGACCCAGACATCGATATATGTCAATATCGACGCATGTCGAAGTCTCTGCTCGACCTCACGCCGGTGGAGGCGGTGGCCTGCTGCTCGCCGGTGACCCGCGAGCCGCTCTCGGCCGAGGCCGCCGACCGGATCGCGCCGCTGCTCAAGGCGCTGGCCGACCCGGTCCGGCTCCGGCTGCTGTCGCTCGTCGCCTCCCATGCGGACGGCGAGGCGTGCGTGTGCGACCTCAACGACGCGTTCGACCTGTCGCAGCCCACGATCAGCCACCACCTCAAGGTGCTGCACGAGGCCGGGCTGTTGGGCCGGGAGAAGCGCGGGGTGTGGGTCTACTACCGGGTGGAGGCCGCGGCGCTCGGCGACCTCGCCGGGCTGCTCGGCGGCGTCACGGGGTGATCACGCCGTGAGCGCTCTCGCCCGGCACGCCCTGGCCGAGCTGCTGGGTACGGCGTTCCTGGTCGCCGCCGTGGTCGGCTCGGGCATCGCCGCGACCCGGCTCTCCCCCGGCGAGCCCGGCCTGCAGCTGTTGGAGAGCAGTCTCGCCACCGGCGCGGTCCTGGTCGCGCTGATCATCGCGTTCCAGCCGGTCTCGGCGTCGTTCAACCCGGTGGTGACGCTCGTCGAGCGGGCGCTCGGCCGGATCGGCGGCACCGATGCCGCCGTGCTGGTCGCAGCGCAGGTCGCCGGCGGCGCGGCCGGCGCGGTGGTCGCCAACCTGATGTTCGGCCTCGACGCCGTGGCGCTGTCCGCCCGGACCCGCGACGGCGGCGGCGTCCTGCTCGGGGAGGCGGTGGCCACCTTCGGCCTGGTCCTCGTCGTCTTCGGCGCGCTGCGCTCGGCGCGCGCCGAGACCGTCGCGTACGCCGTCGGCGGCTACATCGTCGCGGCGTACTGGTTCACCAGCTCCACGAGCTTCGCCAACCCGGCCGTCACCCTCGCGCGGACCCTGTCCGACTCGTTCGCCGGCATCGCACCCGCCTCGGTCGCCGCCTTCGTCCTGGCCCAACTGGCCGGCGGCGCGGCCGCCGCGCTCGCCGTACGGCTGCTCCACCCCCTCCCCGTCCCGGCACCCACGCCCCAGGAGGCGCCATGAGCAGGCCCGCCGTCCTCTTCGTCTGCGTCCACAACGCCGGACGCTCCCAGATGGCCGCGGGCTACCTGCAGCATCTGGCCGGCGGCCGGATCGAGGTCCTCTCCGCCGGCTCGCAGCCCGCGGACCGGGTCAACCCCGTCGCCGTCGCCGCGATGGCCGAGGAGGGGATCGACATCGCGGCCGAGCAGCCGAAGGTGCTCACGAGCGCGGCCGTGCAGGAGGCCGACGTGGTCGTCACCATGGGCTGCGGCGACGAGTGCCCGTTCTTCCCGGGGAAGCGGTACGAGGACTGGGTCCTCGACGACCCGGCCGGCCAGGGCATCGACGCGGTCCGCCCCATCCGCGACGAGATCCGCCGCCGGGTCGAGACGCTGATCGCGTCACTCGTCTAGGGAATCGCTGATCAATGCTGCGCCGTCGAGCGGACGTCGGGCGGGATGAGATTCGGCCCCTACATCTTGTGGGTGTACCGGGCGTCCATCGAAAGATGTAGGGGCCGAAGATCGCCCGATCCGGCGTTCGGGCGGCGGTGCATGATTGATCAGCGCTTCCCTAGCGTGCTCCACCGCGGCGCGTGGTCCTTGTCGACCAGCACGGCGCGGACCCCCTCGGCGAAGTCCGCGGCGGCGATCACCTCGCGGGCGGTGTCCAGCTCGGCGCGCAGGCACTCCTCGAGCGAGCGACCACGGCCCTCCACGAGCAGCCGGTCCGTCACCGCCAGGCTGGACGGCGACGCCGCGTCGAGCGCGCTCCCGGTCTCTCGCGCCCAGGCGGCGACGGCCTCCCGCGGGCCGCGCGCGAGCCGGTCCAGGCGGGCGCGGATGCCGGCGAGGTCGGGCGCGCCGAACACCCAGTCCAGCTCGGGCCGCACGGCCGCGAGCGCGCCGGCCTCCCCCGGCTCGGTGGGCGCGAGCTCGCGGAGGAGCTGCTCCAGCGGGCCGTCGTACCCGGCGATCAGGTCGGGCAGCCGCGCGAGGTCGGCGGCCGAGCAGGCGTGGGTCGCGAGACCGAGGGCGAGCGCGTCGGCGGCGCCGATCCGGGCGCCGGTGAGGCCGAGGTACCGGCCGGTGGCGCCCGGGAGCCGGGGCAGGAAGTGCGAGCCGCCGACATCGGGGAAGAACCCGATCCTGGTCTCGGGCATGGCGAAGGAGGCCTCCGGCGACACGACGACGAAGGTCCCGTGCACGCTGAGGCCCATCCCGCCGCCCAGACAGATCCCGCCGACGAGCGCCACCACCGGCACCGGGTAGCCGCCGAGCAGCGCGTTGACGGCGTACTCCGTCTCGAAGAACCGCAGGCTCTCGTCGTGGCGGCCGGCCAGCGAGTTCTCGCGGACCCGGCGGATGTCGCCGCCGGCCGAGAACGCCCGCTCCGACGCGCTCTCGACGAGCACCGCCCGCAGGTCCGCGGTCCGCCACTCCTCGAGCGCGGCGCGGATCCGCTCGACCATGCCGAGGGTGATCGCGTTCAGCGCCCGCGGGCGGTCGAGCACGATCCGGCCCACGGCGCCGAGGCGCTCGATCCGTACGTCGTCGCCGCTCGCCACCTGCTGCACGAGCGGCAGTCTTCCAGTGCTCGGCTCAGTCCTCCGGCAGGTCCGCGGCGCCACCCTTCCATGTGGCGGATCCGCCCGTGCGAGGCTGGACCCCGTGAACGGGGACCAGCTGGCGGACTGGCTCGAGGACCTCGGCCTGGCCGACCACCTGGCGGCGGCCGGGCTGCCCGGCTTCGAGCGCGACCTGGGCGGCGTGGCCCGCTGGCGCGATCCCGGGACGGGCGCGCCGCTCACCGGCGACCAGCTCGCCGACCTGGACCGCGTGCTCCACCAGGACGGCGACGACCCGGCGCACGCCGTACCCCTCGCGCTGGTGCAGCTGCGCCGGCAGGCCCAGGTCCGCGCGGCGCTGCTCGCCTCGCCCACCCACACCTACGCGACGCTGGCGCAGGTGCGCGGGGTGTCGGAGAACGCCGCCCGGTTCGCCGTCCACAAGGCGGCCGAGCGGGGCGCGCTGCTCGTCGTACCCCATGACGGGGGCGTGCTGGTCCCCGCCTTCCAGCTGACCGGCGACGGCGAGGTGCGCCCCGAGCTCACGGCCGTGCTGGAGCCGCTGCTCGCCTCCCGGATGGACCCGTGGCAGGTGTGGACCTGGCTCACCCAGCCCGCCGGGCTGCTCGGCGGACAGGTGCCCCACGAGGCGGTCCGGGACGACGACGAGGCGCCGATCGTGCGCCACGCCGCGGTCCGGCTGGCCGAGCGCGCACCGCGCTGAGGCGGTACGCCGACGGGGAGGGCGGGCCGGTGAGCTCAGTACGTGTTGAAGAAGTCCTGATCGTCGCGAGCGTCGCATCCGTCGAGTGGCTCGCAAGGCGCAGATGCGACGGCGGTCTGGTTGCACCATCGAGCATCTGCAACGCCGCGAGGCGCCGACGGGGCGGCGCGCAGCAGGTCAGGACCTTCTTAAACACGTACTCAGGCGTCCCGCGGCGCGTACATGATCACCGCGACGCCGACCAGGCACACCAGCGCGCCGGCGACGTCGTACCGATCCGGCTTGAAGCCGTCGAGCGCCATCCCCCACAGCAGCGAGCCGGCGACGAACACGCCGCCGTACGCCGCCAGGATCCGGCCGAAGTGGGCGTCCGGCTGGAGGGTGGCCACGAAGCCGTAGAGACCGAGCGCGATCACGCCGGCGCCGATCCACAGCCAGCCGCGGTGCTCCCGGACGCCCTGCCAGACCAGCCAGGCGCCGCCGATCTCGGCGACGGCCGCCAGCGCGAAGAGGGTGATCGAGCGCAGCACGTCCATGCGCTGATCCTCCCAAACCGGAGTCGGTCATGGTCGGCAGCGCGGCGAGAGGCGCTCTCCGGCAGCTTGCTGCCTTTCGCAGCGCCCAAGACGCGCTCGACCAAATCGAGTCAGAAGTAGCGGGGGCGCTCGGCCGTGTCGGCGGTGTCGCCGGGCCGGATCCCGTCCTGCCACTCGGTGATCGTGGAGCGGGCGTCGAGGTCGACATTGGGGTTGGCCCGGATGAACTCGTGGACCACCCGCTCGGGATCGACCCGCTCGCGGTTGACGATCAGCCGGCCGTAGGCGACCAGCTCCCGCACCGTGAACGTGCGGAACGAGTCGCGGTCCTGCACCTGCGTCGCCGATCCGTTGCGCGTCCCGCCGTACCCCTGAGCCCGAGTCATGGCCTCACGGTAGCCGGAGTCGTCCGGTTCGCGGAACGCCCCCTGCAGTGGCCGCGGCGGTCGCCGTCGACTCGCACCGGGCGATCTGGACGAACGGGATCGGGCAGCAGTCCGACTCCGCGCAGCGGACCAGGTCGTCGCACCCGGCATCGCGAGCGGCGATCAGGCTGGCGCGGATCACCTCCAGGTCCGCGATCTTGCGCTCCACCTCGGCGAGCTTCGCCTCGGTGCGGGCCTGCAGTCCCGCCTGGACCCGGCCGTGGCGGTGGCGGCCCGCCTCCAGCAGCTCGGCGACCTCGTCGAGCGTGAAGCCCAGCCCCTGCGCGGCCTTGACGACCCGCAGCGTGGTGACCGCCGCCTCGGAGTAGAGCCGGTGCCCGCCCGGGCTGCGGTCCGGCTCGGCGAGGATCCCGCGCCGCTCGTAGTAGCGCAGCGTCTCGACGTTGACGCCGACGGCGTCGGCGACCTGCCCGGCCCGCAGTACGGCGCTCACGACCCGCTCCCCGCCAGCGCCTCGGCCCGCTCCGTCAGCGCCGCGAGCACGTCCGCATGGCCCTCGGACGTCGCTACCTCGACCGCGACCGTCCCGTCGGCGATCGCGAGGCCGAAGGAGAAGAACGAGCAGCAGCCCGTCTCGCGCACGGCCAGCCCGGCGGCCCGCTCCGCCGCCTCGGGCGAGGGGCGGAGGTCGAGCCGGGTGCGGGTCGGCGAGGTGCGGACGACCGAGCGGACGTCGTACCGGAAGAGGTCGTCGAACTCCCGCCGGCGCAGGGGCTGCTCGACGGTCGGCAGGGTGCAGGCTTCGGGGACCCAGTCGGATGTCATGCACCGACGGTAGACCCGTACCTGGGTACGGGATGCAAGCTAGTAGCGCGTCGCGGCTAAAACGCGGGCTGGGAGTCGCCCAGGCACGCACCTCGCCGCGTTGGCGAAGCTCGGAAGACGCCAGCGGAGCCCCGGGTTGTCGGGAAGTCGCTCCGCTCCTGCCCGACAACCCGGTATGCCGTCGCTACGCCGCCTTGCGATGCACGCACCTGGACACCTCCCAACACCACGTTTTAGCCGCGACACACTACTAGCGGTCGTAGGCGCCGGCGGCGATGTCGTCGAGCAGGCCGGGGCCGGCCGGCGCCCAGCCCAGCCGCTCGCGGGTGAGCCGGCTCGACGTGGGCGCGTCGAGGCCGAAGAACATCGCGATCCAGCCGAAGTGCTCGGCCGCGTCGTCCGGCGCGGTCGACGCGGTGGGCAGGTCGAGCCGGCGGCCGAGGGCCGCGGCGATGTCGCGGGTGGCGATGCCCTCCTCGCCGACGGCGTGGACGACCGAGCCGGGCCCGGCGCCCTCCAGAGCGAGGCGTACGACGCGGGCGGCGTCGTCGCGGTGCACGGCCGGCCAGCGGTTCGTGCCGTCGCCGATGTACCCCGCGACGCCCCGCTCGCGCGCGATGCCGGCGAGCGTGGCGACGAAGCCGTGGTCGCCGTGGCCATGCACGCTGGGCGCGAAGCGGACCGCGACCGCGCGGACCCCGCGGTCGGCGTACGACAGGGCGAGCTGCTCGCTGCCGCCGCGCGGCGCCTCGGGTCCGATGTGCCGGGTGGCGTCCTCCTCGGTCGCGACCTTGCCGGCGGCGAGGCCGGCGACCCCGGAGGCGATCAGCAGCGGGCGGCCGGAGCCGGCCAGCGCGGCGCCGAGTGTCTCGACGGCGGCGCGCTCGGTGCGACCGGCGCCCGCGTAGTCGGCGAAGTCGTGCTTGAAGGCGAGGTGGACGACGCCGTCGGCGTCGCTCACCCCCGCCCGGAGGCTGTCCGGGTCGTCGATGCCGCCCGGCAGCGGCTCGACCCCGGCGGCGGTGAGGGCGGCCGCGGACTCCGCGGAGCGGGCCAGGCCGACGATCCGGTGGCCGGCCGCGTGCAGCTCGGGGACGACGGCCGACCCGATCCAGCCCGAGGCCCCGGTCATGAAGATGCGCATGATGTCTCCTCTGATGTCAGTTCCTGACATCAGAGTACGTCGTGATGTCAGAAGCTGTCATCACCTAGGATGGCGGCCATGGGCCGCTGGGAGCCGGATGCCGCGGGCCGCCTGCTGCGGGCGGCACTCGAGCTGTTCGCCGAGCACGGCTACGAGCCGACCACCGTCGCCGACATCGCCCGGCGTGCGGGGGTCACCGAGCGCACCTTCTTCCGCTACTACGCCGACAAGCGCGAGGTGCTGTTCGCCGGCGGCGCACTGCTCGAGGAGCACGTGGTCGCGGCGATCGCCGCGGCGCCCGCCGACGCGGCGCCGTACGACACCGTCGTCGGCGCGATGACCGCCGCGGGCGACGCCCTCGAGGAGCGGCGCGACTTCGCCCGCCAGCGGGCCGCCGTGATCGCGTCGCACCCCGGCCTGCAGGAGCGCGAGCTGCTCAAGCTCGCCTCCCTCGGCGCCGCAGCCACGGCGGCGCTGGCCGCCCGCGGCGTGCCCGACGACGTCGCCGGCGTCGTCGCCGAGGCCGGCGTGGCCGTGTTCCGGGTGGCCTTCGAGCACTGGGTCTCGGGCGCCGGTACGCCGCCGCTCGCCGACTGCGTGCGCGCGGCCGCCGACCGTCTCCGCGCAGCCGCCCAGGACGCGACCCCGGCCTGACCGCGCGTCCTCAGTCGTCGGGCCGCTCGCCCAGCTTCGGCAGGCTGTCGTCCCACGGCGGGGCGTCGGCGAGGCCGACCGCGACCCACAGCGGCTCGACCTCCGGGATCGGCTCCGCCGGCTCGAGCGTGTAGCCGCCGGGATAGCCCCACACCTTCACGAGGGCCGACGACGAGGAGTCCGGGGGCAGCGCGACCCGGCCGATCCGGGCCGCGGGGACGTGGCTGCCGTCGACCCATGTCGAGGCCCGGACCACCAGCGGCTCGGTGACGGTCCAGCTCGCGACGTCGTCCGGGTCCGCGTCCTCGCCGAGCCGGACGACGACCGTGCCGCCGCCGGTCAGGCCGCGCAGCTCGTACGACACGTCGAGCAGGTACTCCACCGGGCCGTAGCGTGCCTCGCTCGTCGCGCTGACCAGCGACACCCACGGGTCGGCGATCGGCTCGGCGTCGGGGAGCGCGGCGCGGATGTCCTGCTCCTTGGCCGACGCGACGTGGTAGCGGAACGCCTCCGGGTCGGTCATCTCCTCGACGGTGGCGAGGTCGCGGGCGGCGATCGCGTCGACGTAGGCCTGGGCGGCGGCGATCGCCCCCGCCTCCGCGTCCGTGGCGCCGTCGTCGGAGACCGAGCAGCCACCGACGACCAGGGCGGCCATCGCCGCGGCGGCGGCCACGAGCCGGCGCATCAGCCGCCGTCCTCGAGGTCGAGCTCCCAGATCGCGGGACGCCACGCCTGGTTGTCCAGCAGGTACCGGCCGGTCCCGCCGAACCGGATCTCCAGCACACCCTGCGGTCCGCGCAGCCGGGCCCGCCCGCCGGAGACGGTGATCCGCTGGCCGTCGACCTCGACGACCGGCTTGCGGACCAGGCCGAGCCACCAGTCGTCGTCACCCCAGACGTCGACCCCCCGCGCCTCGGCGAGGTCGCGCAGCGGGCAGCGGTAGAACGCGTCGTCGCTGTCGCGGGCGCCGTCGCGGTTGCCGCAGGCACGGATCCGGGCCAGCACCAGGCGGCGGATCCGGTCCCGGGTCCGGTCGGTCGGGTTCACCGCGAGCTCCGGCGGCGCCACCGCCTTCCCCGCGGTCACCACGACGCTCCCCTCCTCGGAGGCGTAGTACGGGTCCAGGCGGCGCTGCACGCGGTAGGCCGCCGGGTAGAGCGGCTGGACGTCCTCGTCGCCACCGCCGACGACGAGCGGTCGTCGTACCTGACGGACGGTGCTGACGTAGACGTCGGACGCGACGTCGGCGAACCCCGGCTGCTCCCAGGCGACCGCGCCCACGAGCGGGCCGACCACGCGCCAGTCGCCGAGGTCGGTGCCGCGGGTGCCCTCGCGTCGGGCCAGGACGATCGGCCAGCGGTGCTCCTGCCCGGCGAGCCGGTACCGCACCTCGACGGCGACCGCCTCGGTGAAGTCCGACTGGGAGGGAGCGCCCGACCGCGGCGCCTGTTGCGGCGTGCCGACGGACACGACCTCGATCCGCTCCTCGGCGCCGGCGAGCAGCGCACCCGCGGTCCGCAGGGCGCCGGGGCTCTCGGTGGCCTCCATCGCCCACAGCTCCCGCAGGTCGTCGCCGGCGCCGGACGCCACCAGCTCGGCGTACCTCCGGGCGACGTCCTGCGCCGCGCTCGCGGCCGCCCGCTTCGGCAGCACGACCCAGGCGGTGATGCCGACGGCCACCGCCACCGCCACGGTGGCGACGACGAGGAGCGGGCGCCGGGTCACGCCGGCACCGTGCCCACTCGCCCCCTGCCGCAACCCTGGCGCCGCCCGCCACGGGACAGCGATGATTCCTGCCGCCGGCCGGGGTCCACCTGGGAGAGGACCATCGCGAGGAGGCGAACATGCCCACGTTCATCACGATCGGCTACGGCGACCCGGACGACTACGACCGCACCGACCCGGCCGTGCGCGACGCCGCGCATGCGAACGACGCCGCGCTCCTGGCCCGCGGCGCGCGGATGGGCGTGGCCGGCACGCCCGTCCAGGTCCGCAACCACGACGGCGCCGGGACCGGGACCACGGAGGGGCCGTTCCTGCGCTCCGACCTGCCCGTGGCCGGGTTCGCGGTGGTCGAGGCGGCGAGCCTCGACGAGGCTGTCGCCCTGGTCGCCGGGTCGCCCTGCGCCGTCGCCCACGGCGTGATCGAGGTCTGGCCGCTCGACGAGACCCCGACCGCCGGCTGAGCATGGCGACCGTCGACGACGTCCGGTCCCTCGGCTCGGAGCTGGAGCGCTCGTACGAGGTCCACGTGCGCAACCGGCTGAAGTTCCGCGTCGGCCAGATCGTGTACGTCGCGTTCTCGCTCGACGAGACCGTGATGGGCTTCGCGTTCCCCAAGGAGGAGCGCGCGGCGCTCGTCGGCGGCGAGCCGGCGAAATTCCACCTGCCGGCGGAGTCCGAGCTGCGCTTCAACTGGGTCCACGCCGACCTCGCCGCGCTGGAGCCGGCCGAGGCCCGTGAGCTCGTCGTCGACGCCTGGCGCATGGTCGTCCCCCAGAAGCTGTCCCGCGCCTACGACCTCACCCACCCGGAGGGTCCGGGCTGATCCGGTCCCCCAGCGCCGCGGCGACCTCCCGGGCCGCGCGCTCGCCGGCGTCGATCGCCCCCTCGAGGTACCCGGGGTGGTCCTCCGCCGTCTCCGAGCCCGCCCAGTGCACGGTGCCCGCGGGCAGGTGCGACACGGGCGGGATGCCCGCGGTGGTGCCGGGCGCGGGCAGCGCGACGTACCCACCGCCGGCGTGCTCGTCGCGGTGCCACGCCTTCTCCTGCCAGTCCGCCGGCTCGAGGACCGCCGGCCCGAGGTGGGCGACGAGCGGGCCGAGCAGGGTGCGCCGGCGCTCGGCCGGGTCCAGGTCGTCGAGGGCGCGGGCCTCCGGGCCGCCCACGAGGGTGCACAGGTGGCCGGGCCCGCCCGGCGGCGTGGTGTCGAAGACCGCGCGGCCGGGGTCGTCGAGCACGAGCAGCTCGCCGCTCCCCCGCTCCCGCCAGAACGGCCGGTCGTAGACCGCGATCGCCTTGTAGACCGACCCCATGGAGGTGTCGCGCTCCAGCGCGGCCCGCTCCGGCGGCAGCGGCGGGTGGTGCTCGATCCGGCCGGCGACCGGCGGCGGCACGGTGACGATCGCCCGCGCGCCGCGGAGCTCCCGCGAGGCGGTGTGCACAGTGACGCCGTCGTCGTCGCGGGCGATCGCGATGACCCGCTGCCCGGTCAGCACCCGGGAGCCCAGCTCGGCGGCGAGTCGCTCGACGAGCGTGCCCGCGCCCTCGACGAGGAGCGAGTCCTGCGCGCCGTTCGTGGTCGACAGGATCGTGCGCAGGCCGCCCTGGCGTCGTACCAGCTCGGACATCGCATGCACCGAGAAGCGGTCCAGGTCGGCGGTCCAGGAGATCAGCGCGATGACCTCGAGCAGCCGGCGCGCCGTACGACCGGGGACCCGGCGCAGCCACGCGTCGACCGTCGCGTCGTTCCAGCGGCCGGTCGCGCCGGTGCGGGTCAGCACCTCCAGGCCCGCGAGGGCGAGGGCGGCCGGGAGCACCGACGGCGACACCGCCCGGACCTCGCGGCCGCCGGAGACGAGGCGCGGCAGGCCCTTGCTGTGCATCGGGTACGTGTCGAGGCCCAGCTCCTCCGCCAGCGCGGTGATCCGGTGGTGGTCGCTGCCGATCCACTGCCCGCCGAGGTCGACGCGGGATCCCAGCGCGGTGGTCACCGCCATCGCCCGGCCGCCGACCCGCTCGGCGGACTCGAGGACGACGACGTCGGCGCCCCGCCGCTGCAGCTCCCGGGCCGCGACCAGGCCGGAGAGGCCCGCGCCGACGACGAGGACGGTCGGCTGTGTCTGATCCATGGTGCATCGCCCCTCGGCCGAAGATTGATCTACCAGATGGTAGTGCAATCTCAGAGTTTCCTCTACCACTCGGTAGAGCCTCGTAGGATGGGGCGCGCAGACGCGATCGAAGGAGTGCCGGAGTGAGCGACGAGGGGTGGACGGTCGCGCCCTGCGCTATCGGCACCGGCGGGCCGAGATCCTCGCGGCGGTCCTCGACTACCTGCTGGAGAACGGGGTCCACGGCCTGTCCTTCCGCAAGCTGGGCACCGCCGTGGGCGTCTCCCACGTGACCATGCGCCACCACTTCGGCACCAAGGACGAGCTGCTGCTCGAGGTCATGGAGCTGATCCGGACCCGCGAGCCGGTGCCCCTCGACCTGCCCCCGACGACGCGCCCACGGACGTCGTCCGCAAGCTGTGGGCCTGGTGGACGCAGCCGGAGAACCTCCGCTACTACCGGCTGATGTACGAGGCCTACGGCCTGGCGCTGCAGAGCCCGGCGGCGTACCAGGGGTTCCTGCAGAGCACCGTCCCCCACTGGATCGAGGACACCCGCCGGCTCGCGCTCGACGCCGGCTGCCCGCCCGAGCGGGTGGACGCCTTCGCCACGCTCCTGGTCGCCCAGTTGCGCGGCCTCCTCCTCGACCTGCTCACGACCGGCGACGACGAGCGGGTCGAGGACGCGCTCGACCTCCTCGTCGAGGGGCTCGCGGCCGAGCACCGGGCCTGGGCCGGCCGCTGACCCTCAGTCGCGGGCCTGATCCGCGTCGGCGGCCAGCGCCTGCAGCCAGGCGCGCCAGGCCGGCTCCTCACGCCGCACGTGGTCCGCCGCGTCGGCGGAGAACAGGTAGGCCCGCACGCCCGCCATCGCCTTGTCCTCGCCCTCGGGGTACGTGAAGACGCTGAGCATCCCGGGCACCGGATCGGTGAGCCGGACCAGCGCCTGCCGCTCGCCGAGCCGCTCGACCGTGCCGGTGGCGCCGCGCACCTCGACCGTCGTGCCCTCCGCGCCCAGCCCCAGCGCGTCGTACAGGATCGACCAGAGCGCCTCCGCGGTGACCGCGTGGGAGGCGGTGGCCTCGAGCTGCGTGGCCTCCTGGCCGGGGAAGTGGGTCAGGTAGAGGCGCAGGTTGTCGAAGAACGGCATCCAGTTGGGCCCCAGCTCGTCCCAGAACTCCGCCTCCCAGTCGGCGCCGATGCCGAAGCCGCTGCTGGTGACGCGGACGACGCAGGTGCCGCCGGACCGGGCCTCCACGAGGAACTCCGACCGCAGCGGGCTGAGCGCGTCCGGGTCCACGCCCATGAGGGCGGCCCAGTCCTCCTCGTAGACGAGGCGGCGCGGCGGGTCCCAGCCGGTGACCCGGCCGTCCGAGCCCATCGTGGGGCCCATGGTGAAGTGCAGCGCGCCGCCCTCGCGCTCCTCCAGCTCGGTCGGCAGGAACCAGGCGCTCATCCCCTGGGCGGTGGCGACGGCCTGCCACACCTGCTCCGGGGTGCCCGGGACCTCGACGCTGAACTCCAGGCGGTACGGGACGTTCGGGGTCGTGCTCATCAGCTCTCCTCGGGAGGGGGTGGGCGGCGACGACCAGCCGGTGGGGGCGACCGTCGTCGTGGTGGTAGCGGGCGGCCAGGTCGAGCACCGCCGCGGTCAGGTCGTCCGCGAAGGCGGCCCGGTCGGCGGCCGAGCGGAAGCCGATCTGGGTGTCGATGGTCAGTGTCGGCAGCCGCTTGCCGGACGCGCCGGCCCGCCGCGCCAGGGCGCCCACCTCCCGCACCAGCCGGCCGGCCAGCGCGACGAGGTAGCCCGCGGACAGGTGGTCGGCGCTGGCGCCCGGATCGGCAGCGGACGCGCTGACGGCGGCCGGCGACACGACGTACGACGCCGCGGACGCCTGCAGCACCCGCTCGGTGATGCCGCCGTGCCGCCGCTCCTCGGACAGCTCCACCAGGCCGTGCGCCTCGAGCGCCTTGAGGTGGTAGTTGACCTTCTGGCGCGCGATGCCGACCCGGGCGGCGAGCCCGGCGGCGGAGGCCGGGACGGCCAGCTCGCCGAGCAGCCGGGCCCGGACCGGATCCAGCGCGGCTGCGGCTGCCTCCACGCTCTCGATGACCTCGACGTCCCGCATGCCGGTCACGGTGCCATTGACAAGAATATTTGTCAATGGCACCGTGCGTGCTCAGCCGAGCCGGTCGAGGAAGGCCGTGGAGCGCTCCAGCACGAGCGCGGCGCCGTCGGCGTCGTACGCGGGGAGCGAGCTGTCGGTGAACAGGTGACCGCTCCCGGGGTAGACGAAGAGCTCGGCCAGCCCGGGGCCGGCGAGGTCGACCAGCTCGCGGGCCGCGGGCAGGTCCTCGGCGAAGAACTCGTCGCCCTCGGCTCCGTGCACCTGCACCGGCACGCCGTCGGGCCACGGCCCGAGGGCCCACTCCCCGGTCACCGGGATGCAGGACTCGTAGAGCAGCGCGCCCCGCGCTCCCGGCCGGGTCTGGGCGAGGCGCTGGGCGAGCGCCTCGCCCGCCGAGAAGCCGGCGTACACCAGGGCCTCGGGGAGGTCGGCGACGGCGCGGTCCGCCCGTCGGTCCCACTCGTCGCCGAGCTCGCGGATCAGCGCGAGGCCCGCGTCGATGCTGTCGGGGACCACGCCGTCGAGCAGGTCGGGGGTGTGCACGACGTGGCCCGCGGCGCGCAGGCTCCCGGCGAACTCCCGGACCCCGTCGGTGAGTCCGCGGGCGTGGTGGAAGAGGACGAGCTCGGCCATCGGTTCACTCCTGTCGTTCGAACGGATCACGGCAGCTCCGCACGCTAGCGACGGTTCAGGACGGATCCGTTCCGCATTAGCGTGGTGGCGTGGCCGTCGTCAGTCCCGCCTCGCGGGCGCTCCGGGTGCTGGAGCTGCTCCAGGAGCACCCCGGCATCACCGCCGCACGCCTCGCCGCCGAGCTCGGCGTCACCCCGCGCGCGGCCCGGCGGTACGTCGCGATGCTGCGCGACGCCGACATCGAGGTGCAGTCGGTGCGGGGCCCGTACGGCGGCTACCGGCTGGGCCGCGGGATCCGGCTGCCGCCCCTCGTCTTCAGCGCCACCGAGGCGCTCGGCCTGGTGATGGCCGTGCTCGACGGCAGCCGTCCCGGGGACGAGGAGGACCCGGTCGGAGCCGCGTTGGCCAAGCTGGTCCGGGCGCTGCCCGAGCACGTCGGCGCTCCCGCGGCGACCGTGCTGCGGCACGCCTCCGCGGCCCCGTCCCGCGCCCCGCGACCCGATCCCGCGCGCACCATCGCGCTCGCCACCGCCGTCGCGGACCGGCAGCGCGTGCGGATCGGCTACCGCAGCCGGGCCGACGCCGCGTGGGAGGAGGAGGTGGAGCCGTGGGCCGTCGTCGTACGCCACGGCCTGTGGTACCTCCTGTGCCACTCCCTCCGCGCCGACGCGGTGCGCACCTACCGGATCGACCGGGTCGTCTCCGTGACGACGTGCGACGCCGCCTTCGAGCCGCCACCCGGGCTCGATCCGGTGCCGCTGCTGGAGGAGCACCTCGGCTCGGGACGGGAGTTCGAGACCAGGGTCGTCTTCGCCGCGCCGTACGCCGAGGTGGCCCCGCGCATCGCGCCGCCGATGGGCCGCCTCGAGTCCCTGGACGAGGATCACTGCCTGCTTCTCGGCACGACGAGCAACCCCGCGATGGTCGCCGGCGAGTGGCTCTCGGCGCTGCCCTTCTCCTTCCGGGTCGAGGGCGGGCCCGAGCTCCGGGCCGCCGTCGGCGCGCTCGCCGACCGGATGGCGGCGGCGGTGCGGACGGCCCGATGAGTTCTCGCCCGCCCGGCCGTCCACCCGTGGAGCAGCCCTGAATCACGTACGACGACAGCGCCACGGCGCCCGGAGGTCCACGATGTATCCCACGACGGTCGAGGCGAACGGCGTCACGCTCGGGATCGAGCAGCTCGGCGACCCGGCGGCGCCACTGGTGCTGTGCGTGGGCGGCCCGACCATGCTCTCCTGGCCCGACCGGCTCTGCGCGGCCCTCGCGCGGGGCGCGCACCGCGTCGTCCGGTACGACCTGCGCGACGCGGGCGCGTCGCTCACCCTCGATCCCGACGCGCCGTCGTACACGCTGCGGGACCTGGCCGCCGACGCGGCGGCGCTCGCCCGCGAGCTCGACGACCGTCCCGCACACCTGGCGGGCATCGGCGTCGGCGGCATGGTCGCCCAGGTCGCCGCGCTCGACCACCCGGACGCGTTCTGCGCGCTCACCCTCGCCGGGACGCGGCCCGTCGCCCCGGGTCCGGTCGACGACGACCTGCCCGACCATGACGCGGCCACGATGGAGCGGCTGTTCGGGCGCCCGATGCCGGACTGGTCCGACCGCGAGGCCGTGACGGACTTCGCCGCCGACGGCGCGGCGATCCTCGGCGACGATCCCGCCGCCGCCCGCGCAGCCGCCGCCCGCATCTGGGACCGTACGCCGGGCACCGCCCCCGCGGTGCAGCTGGCCAACCAGCTGGGCATGGTGTTCTCCCGTCTCGACTGCGGTCCGCGCTGGCGCGAGCGGCTGCCCGGGCTCGCCATGCCGACGCTGGTCGTGCACGGTCGCCGCGACCCGTTCTTCCCCGTCGGCAACGGCGAGGCGCTCGCGCGCGAGATCCCCGGCGCGCGCCTACTCGTCCTCGAAGGGGCCTCGACGAGGATCCCCGACGCGGCCGCCGAGGAGGTCGCGACGGCGATGCAGGCCCTAGACCGACCCCCTCCAGAGCCGGACGACGGCAGCCGCACCGGCCAGGCAGGGCAGGATCCCGATCCAGCCGAACAGCGGCGCGAGGCCGACCTCGCCGGAGGTGTCCCTGACCAGCGCGACCGTGAGCGCGGCGGCGATGCCGAGGATCAGCATCACGGTCGCCGTCGGCCTGGCCCAGCGCTGCCTGTGGACGGCCCAGATGGAGAGGCCCCAGCCGACGGCGCCGAGCGCACCGAGGACGGCCAGGATGACCAGCCACGCCGTCACCGCGGTGTCGACCCGCGCGTCGGAGTACTCCGGGTAGCCGGCCCGGACGTGATCGCCCAGCACCGGCCGGGCCAGGAAGGGCGCGACGGCCGCGGCGACGGTCAGCGCGAGGCCGGCGTACATCAGGGCTAGGGGACCTCGCCGGTCGACGGTGCTCTCGTTCATCGGCTCTCCTTCGCGGTCAGGACTCCGTCCTCGACGACGTCACCGCCGGCCGCGGACGTCTCGGGCAGGACCAGGTGGGCGATCGCGGCCGCCGCGACCAGCACCAGCGCGCTGAGCAGCAGTCCCCATCCGTAGCCGTCGGCCAGCGAGCCCGGGTCCGCGCGGCCGCCGGTGCGGTGGGCGGCCGCGGCGCCGAGGGCGGCCAGGCCGAGGGCGGCGCCGATCTGGCGGGAGCTGTTGAGCAGCCCGGAGACGACACCGGACTCCGCCGGCGCGACCTCCGCCGTGGCCGTGCGTACGACGGTGGCCAGGCTGATGCCGAAGCCGACGCTGGCGACGAGCGAGGGGACGAGGACGTCGGCGAGGAAGGTCCCCTCGGCGTCGACCCGGGCGAACCAGCCGAAGCCGATCGCCGTGAGCAGCGCTCCGGTGACGAGCAGTGCCCGCGGTCCGACGCGGTAGCCGAGCCGGATCGCGAGCATCGACCCGAGCACGACGCCGAGGGCGAACGGCAGGAACTCGAGGCCGGTGCGCGCCGGGCCATGCCCCAGCACGACCTGCAGGTAGAGCGACATGAAGTAGAACGCCGACGCCATCGCCGCGCCGACGAGCAGGTTGAACGCGTTCGATCCGGCGATCGAGCGGGACCGGAGGAGGCCGAGGCGGAGCAGCGGCTCCGCGGCGGTGCGGGCCTCGACGTACCCGAACCCGGCGAGCAGGGCGAGGCCCGCGAGGATCGTCGCCCAGGTCGTCGCCGTGGCCCAGCCGATCTGGTCGGACCGCACGATGCCGAGCACCAGCAGGCCGACGCCGGCGGTGGCCAGTACGCCGCCCAGCACGTCGGGTCGCCCGTGTCGGACCGGGGTGGGGAGGCCGCGACGCCGCGGGCCACCAGCGCCAGGGTCACCAGGACCATCGGCACGTTGACGAACATGACCCAGCGCCAGTCGGCGTACTCGGTGAGCAGGCCGCCGACCAGCACGCCGAGCGCGCCGCCGGCGGCGTTCATCGCACCCCAGATGCCGAACGCGCGGACGCGTTGCCGCCCGCTCGGGAAGGCCTCGGTCAGCACCGAGAGCGCCGCGGGTGCCAGCGCCGCGGCGCCGATGCCCTGGACCGCCCGCGCCGCCACGAGGTGAGCCGGCTGCTCGGCGAAGCCGCCGGCGAGGGAGGCCAGGCCGAAGAGGACCAGGCCCGCGACGAGCACGGGCCGGCGGCCGAGGCGGTCGGCGGCCTTGCCGCCGAGGAGGAGCAAGCCCCCGAACGTCAGCGCGTAGGCGTGGATCACCCAGGTGAGGCCGACCGTGCTGAACCCGAGCTCCGCGTCGATCTGCGGCAGCGCCACGTTGACGACCGAGAGGTCGAGCGACACCAGGAACTGGGCCGCGCACACGGCCGCGAGGGTTCGGACGGGAGAGTTTTCGTACATGTAAATAAAGTAGCTGACGCGACCACGCCTGTCGAGCGCGCGGCGTACTGGGAGGATGGGGCGGTGCCCGCAGCGAAGCCGACGCCGACACGGGGCCGGACCGGCCGGCCGCCCCGAACCTCCCGCGCCGAGGTGCTCGCGGCGGCCCGGCTGATCATCGAGCGGGACGGCTGGGAGAAGCTGACCGTACGCCGCATCGCCGGCGAGATCGGCGTGAGCGCGATGACGATCTACCACCACGTCGACGACCGCGGCGACCTGCTGGTCCAGCTGGTCAACGACCACCTCACCCAGCTCCCCCGCCCCGACCTTCCCGACGACCCGCGGGACCGGATCGTCGCCGCCGGCATCGCCGGCCACGACGCCCTCGCCGCGCACCCCTGGATCGCCGAGGTCGTCACCACCGACGGCTTCCTCAGCCGACTCGACGACGCGGCCATCTGGCTCGTCGAGGCCGTCGTCAGCGGGGCCGCCCAGGCGGGCTGCACCCCCGAGCAGTCGATCCTCGTCTTCCGCAACATCTGGTACTACACGGTCGGCGAGATCCTGGTCCGCGCCAACACCCGCGCCCGGCGCGCCGACACCGACGCCGCGGCCCCCGCCGTCATCTTCGCCCGCCCCGACCCGTCGATCAGCAAGCACGACCCGGCCCGGCTGCCCGGCCTGGCCGCCGTGAGCGAGCAGTGGGTGGAGGTCTCCGCACGCGACACCTTCGCCGACGGGCTCGAGGCCCTCGTCGACGGGCTCCTCGCCCAGGCGGCGCGCCGGCGCCAGCGCTGACTCACGGCGCGGCGGCGTACCGCGATCGTCAGTGGCGGTCGGTCACGGGCGACCCGTCATGGGCGACCCGTCATGGGCGGGCCGTCATGGGCGGGCCGTCATGGGCGGGCCGTCATGGGCGGGCCGTCATGGGCGGGCCGTCATGGGCGGGCCGTCATGGGCGGGCCGTCATGGGCGCCGATCGCGTCCAGCCGGGCGAGCGCATCGGGGCCGAGCTCGATCCCGGCGGCCGCGACGTTCTGCTCGAGATGGTCGAGGCTGCCGGTGCCGGGGATGGCGAGGACGTGCGGTCCGCGGTGGAGCGTCCAGGCGAGGCGTACCTGGGCGGGGGTGGCGCCGACCTGGTCGGCGATCTCGGCGATCACGCTCTCCCCGGTCCGGTCGACCTCGGCGCCGGGGACCGCGCCCGGCACGCCCGCACCCATCGCGAAGAAGGGGACGAAGGCAACGCCGTGGCGGGCGCACAGGTCGAGGATGGTGTCGTCGGCCCGCTCGGTGAGTCCGTACCGGTTCTGGACGCAGACGATCGGGGTGAGCGCGAGCGCCTCGGTGAGCTGCTCGGCGGTGACATTGGAGACGCCGAGGTGCCGGATCAGCCCCACATCGCGGAGCTCCGCGAGGGCACCCAGGTGGTCGGCGATGGACCCCTCGTCCTTGCCGAGCCCCGCGCCCCAGCGCAGGTTGACGACGTCGAGCTGGTCGCGGCCGAGCTGGCGGAGGTTCTCCTCGACCTGCGTGCGGAGCTGGCCCGGCCGTGCGTACTCCTCGAACCCGCCGGCCCGGGAGCGGCTCGGGCCGACCTTGGTGACGATGACCAGGTCGTCGGCGTACGGCTGCAGCGCGGTGCTGATCAGCTCGTTGGACGATCGGGTCGGCAGGAAGTAGAACGCGGCGGTGTCGATGTGGTCGACGCCGAGCTCGACCGCGCGGCGGAGGACCGCGATCGCCGTCTCGCGGTCGCGGGGAGCGGGGTCCCACGGCATGCCGGTCAGGCGCATCGCGCCGAAGCCGAGGCGGTTGACCGTGCGGTCGCCGAGCTGCCAGGTGCCGGCAGCACCGGCGGCGGTCGTGGTCGGGTCTGGGGTCATCTCAGTGGTCATGCATCCAGCCTGCGGCGGCGTACGCCGGACGACGAGCCGATGGCAGCTTGCTGCCGACCCGTGTCCCCGGTGGGGCGGCGCGGGCAGAATCGAGTCATGAGTGCTGCTCCGGCCGTCGTCGTGGTCAGGAACGAGGAGGAACTGATCGCGCGGGCCGGCCATCTGCTGGCGACCGCCTCGGACGTCGTCTTCGCCGCCGCCGACCTGCGGAGCTGGAGCGCGCTGCGGGGCACGACCGTGGGCGTCCAGCCGCCGGCGGAGGTTCGGCTGCGGAAGCTCTACCGGCCCCACGTCGTCCTCGACCCGGCCGCGGCGCGTCAGCTGCACGAGGCGTGCGAGCGCCACGGCGCCCAGGTCCGGATCACGCCCGACGAGCTCAGCGAGACCGTCATCCTCGACGGCCGGATGGCGATCATCGCCGGCGACGTCCGGCGGGGGCAGCGCAGCTACAGCGTGCTCACCCAGCCCGACGTCGTACAGGGGGTGCTCGCGCTCTTCGAGGTCGCCTGGCGGACCGCCACCGACCTGGCGGTGTACGACGCGCAGATCGCCGAGGCCCGCCGAGTCGCGCCGCAGCTCCTCGACCTGCTCGGGCAGGGGATCAAGGACGAGACCGCCGCCCGGATGCTCGGCCTCGGCGTGCGCACCTACCGCCGCCGGGTGGCGGAGCTGATGGAGGCACTCGGCGCCGAGTCGCGCTTCCAGGCCGGCGTACGGGCGCGGGAGCTCGGGCTGGTCTGAACGCCCCGACCGATGAATCCTCTGCGCCGCGCGGGTCTGCACCTGCCGAGGACCGAGCTCACGGGAGGCTGACGCCGTGCGGAGACTGACCTTCGGGATGAACATGAGCCTGGACGGCTACATCGCCGCGCCCGGCGACGACCTCGGCTGGAGCGCGCCGGGCGACGAGCTGTTCCAATGGTGGTCCGACCGGGTCGGAGCGACGGGCCTGGCGCTGTACGGGCGCCGGCTGTGGGAGACGATGAGCTCCCACTGGCCCACCGCCGACCAGCAGCCCGGCGCCACCCCCGCGCACATCGAGTACGCCCGCCGCTGGCGGGGCATGCCGAAGGTCGTCTTCTCCTCGACGATCGGCGCCGTCGACGGGAACGCCCGCCTGGTCACCGGCGACGCGGTCACCGAGATCACCCGCCTCAAGGCCGAGGACGGCGGCCCCATGGACATCGCCGGCGCCACTCTCGCCGCCGCGGCCATGCGGGCCGGCCTGATCGACGAGTACGCGATCGTCACCCACCCGGTCCTGGTCGGCGGCGGCACGCCGTTCTTCACGGCCCTGGACAGCTGGGTGAGCCTCGACCTGGTCGAGACCCGGGCCTTTCCCGACGGCGTACTGCTGACGAGGTACGAGACCAGGCGCTGAGCGCCTCCCCCGTCGGATCGGCGCCGTGCGTGCCGCTCAGTGCGCCATGTCGACGAACCGGCTGTAGTGACCCTGGAAGGCGACGACGATGTCGCGGGTCGCGCCGTTGCGGTGCTTGGCGACGATCAGGTCGGCCTCGCCGGGGCGGGTCGACTCCTTCTCGTAGACGTCGTCACGGTGCAAAAGAATAACCATGTCAGCATCTTGTTCGATGCTGTTATGGAGTGCTATTCCATTTGCCACAAAATTATGGACGCCCAATACGGTGGCGTCGAATACGGGCATTTCGCCCACTAATTCAACGGAACGAATCTCGTCCCAGTAAATATCGTTGGTCGCCATCAGCGCCAGGTCGCTGTCCCCGAGGATCGACGCGATCCGGAAGAGCTTCTGCCGCCCCGGCGCGGTTCTCGTCATGGTCGCGGCCGAGCCGAACTCACGCATCAGTTCCCTCACTGCGACGGGATCCGCCGACATCGTCTGCCGAACGTCGTCCCACACACGGGCTGGAATGCGGTCGGCGCCTGGCTGCGGCCTGACGGTCCGCAGGAACTCCGCCAGCACCAGGCCAGCATCCTCACGCGACCCGGAAGCGCCGATATCATCCAAGAAGCGCAGTTGATTCTCGGCTCCGCTCACATGAACCTGATAGCAGATCCTGTATTCGCCCTTCCGATATCCACGCACCTGCGCGAACACGTTGAATCGGGCAAGGAGCCGGGCCACGTCGTCGGCAAGTCGCCGACTGGTCGATCCGTAGTAGATCGCACCACGTCTGTCCGCCTCCGACAGGTGGATGCAGCCATCAGTCGCCCAGATGCTCCGCAGGAACAGCGCGACCTGCTCCTTGGGGAGGGAGAAGACCCAGTCGGGAACGAACTTCTCGTGGCTACGCAGGCCGAAAAGGCCCATCTCGTCGAGCCACTCGGCGATCGGATTCCGTTTCCCGTGCGTCAGTCGATAGGGCGCCGGCAACCGGAGGGTCGTCACGCGCGCAGCGGGGTACTCGTCGCGAATCGCCTCGATGCCGAACAGCTGCCGCGCTGCCCAGGCGACGGTCTGCAGGTTGTGCTCGTCGACCGACGCGTACCGGATCGGCTGGCGCTTCACGAAGGACCCGTCGCCGATCATGTGCCCGAGCAGCACGATCTCGTTGGGATCCCGCGGCGCGATCTCCAGCGGTGGCGGCACGTGCCGGATCGCACCGACCCGGCTGCCGACCTCGAGCTCGGCCAGAGGCATCCAGCCGTCGTACGTCAGGAACGGGTGGTTGCCCGTCGCCTTGACCCGGCGCCCGGAGGCGAGCGTCACCTCGTAGACCGGCTTCGTGCCGCTCGGGAAGGCGTGGGTCAGCGTGCGGGGGACGAGCTTGAGGCGGTCGTCCAGGGCCCAGACCGGGATGTCGCGGACGTCGCCGTCCATCAGCTCGCCCAGGGTGATCTCGGCATTGGTGTCGGCGCGCATGAGGCGGGTGTCCGCGGTCAAGCAGCCCGACTCGCGCAGGTCGCTCATGGCCGGGCGCTTGTCGGCGCGCTGCTCGGGCCCGCGGTTGAGCTGGGAGAGGGCGATGATCGGGATCTCGAGCTCCTTGGCGAGGAGCTTCATCTGGCGGGAGAACTCCGAGACCTCGAGCTGGCGGGACTCGACCTTCTTGCCCGACGACATCAGCTGGAGGTAGTCGATGACCATCAGCTTGAGGTCGTGCTTCTGCTTGAGCCGGCGCGCCTTGGCGCGGATCTCGGTCATCGTCATGTTGGGGGAGTCGTCGACGAACATCGGCGCCGCCGAGACCTTCGCGACGTGGCGGGCCAGGCGGTCCCACTCCTCGGTGCCCATCTTGCCGTTGCGGATGTGGTTGAGCGGGATCCGGGCCTCGGCCGAGAGGAGGCGCATGACGATCTCGGCGCGGGTCATCTCCAGGCTGAAGAAGGCGCTGGTCAGGTTGTGTCCCACGGAGGCGGCGCGGCAGAAATCGAGAGCCAGCGTTGATTTGCCCATGGCGGGCCGGGCGGCGACGACGATCATCTGGCCGGCGTGCAGGCCGTTGGTCAGCTCGTCGAGGTCGGCGAAACCGGTGGGGACGCCGTAGATGCCGGCCTCGCGGTTCTCGATCGCCTCGATCTCGTCGAGGACGCCGTCCATGATGTCGCTCAGGGGGGCGTAGTCCTCGGACTTGTTGCGGTCAGTGACCTTGTAGATCTCGGACTGGGCCTCGTTGACGATGCCCTCGACCTCGCCCTCGCCGGCGTAGCTGATCTGGACGATCTTGGTGCCGGCGTTGACCAGGCGCCGCAGGATCGCCTTCTCGTAGACGATCTCGGCGTAGAAGCCGGCGTTGGCGGCGATCGGGACGTTGGCGGCGAGGGTGTGGAGGTACGGCGCGCCGCCGATCTTCTGCAGCTGGCCACGCCGTTGCAGCTCGCCGGCGACGGTGACCATGTCGGCCGGCTCGCCGCGGCTGTAGAGGTCGAGGATCGCCTCGTGGATCTCCTCGTGGGCCGGACGGTAGTAGTCGGCGCCGCGGAGCACCTCGACGACGTCGGCGATGGCGTCCTTGGAGATCATCATCGCGCCGAGCACGGACTGCTCGGCGGCCATGTCCTGGGGCGGGGTGCGGCCGCCGCTGGGCGCCTCGCCGGGGGCGTACGGCGCCGGGCCGTCGCCCCACTGGCCGGACGGCTCGGCGGTCCAGGCGGGCGGGTCGTCCGTGAGGCTCACGGTCCTCCCACCTCCTGGTCTCGTCTGCTCGGGCCGTACGGTGACCAGCGTGCCGACCGGGTCCGACACAATCGGCGGGCACGTCAGCTGTGAAGGGCACCGGTGCGGCAACCTACGGGCCGGGGGCGGCCCACCGAAAGCCCGATATCCACAAGGGTTGGGGATAACCCGGGGCAGGGCGTGGACGACACGCGGGCATGGTGTGCACGGGGTGGGGAGGAAGCTGTGGAGATGAAGCAGGATGAGGCGGTCAAACGCCCGCTGACCTGCGGAAACGTCCCCTCACACCTGTGGACGGCAAAAACTGTGGGTGTGATCCCGTTCACCTTCCGGTCACCGGGCGGTCGAGCCGGGTCCGCCACGGTGACTCCCCCAGTACCACACCACCGCCCCCTGTTTCCACAAGACGACCCCACTTATCCACCGGCTCTCGGAGACGCGCGGTGAAAACGTCCCGAGCCCTCGACCGCGAGATCGCGCGGCTGGCGTTCCCCGCCTTCCTCGCCCTCGTCGCCGAGCCGCTGTTCCTGCTCGGCGACGCTGCCGTCGTCGGCCACCTCGGCACCCCGGAGCTCGCCGGTCTCGGCATCGCCGGCACCGTCATCACGACCGTTGTCGGCCTGTGCATCTTCCTCGCCTACGGCACCACCGCCGGCGTGGCCCGCCAGATCGGCGCGGGCCACCGCGCCGACGCCCTCGCCCAGGGGCTCGACGGGCTGTGGCTGGCGGTCCTCATCGGCATCCCCGCGACCCTGCTCACGGCCCTCGGCGCCGACCCCCTCGTCGCCGTGTTCGGGGCGTCCCCGGACGTCGTGGAGCCCGCGACGACGTACCTCCGGGTCGCCGCCCTCGGCCTCGTCCCGCTCCTGCTCATCCTGGCCGGCACCGGCGTGCTCCGCGGCCTCCAGGACACCCGGACGCCGCTCGTGGTGGCCGTGGCCGGCAATATCGCCAACCTGGTCCTCAACATCGCCCTCGTGTACGGCGCCGGGCCGGTCCCGCGCCTGGAGATCGCCGGCTCGGCGCTGGGCTCGGTGCTCGCGCAGACCGGGATGGCGGTCGCGCTGGTGCTGGTCGTGGTGCGCGCCGCCCGCCGCGAGGGCGCCACCCTGCGCCCGCAGCTGCCGGGCGTGCGCGCGGCGGCCCGCGCCGGCGTACCCCTCATCGTGCGGACCCTCACCCTGCGCGCCTCGCTACTGGTCACGACGTACGCCGTCGTGCTGACCGCGACCTCCGACCACCGCGCGGGCGGGGCCGGCAGCGCCGCGGTCCCGGTCGCGACGCACCAGCTCGCGATGACCCTGTGGGGCTTCCTCGCCTACGTGCTCGACGCGATCGCCATCGCGGCGCAGGCGATCACCGGCCGCTACCTCGGCGCGGGCGACGTCGCCGGCACCCGCGCCGTCACCGGCCGGATGGTCGGCTGGGGCGTGGTCAGCGGCGTGGTGACCGGGCTGCTGCTGGCGGCGGCGAGCCCGTGGCTGGGCGCGCTGTTCACCCCCGACGCCGGCGTGCGCGACGCGCTGGTGCCGGTGCTGCTGGTGGCCGCGGCCGCCCAGCCGGTGGCCGGGGTGGTGTTCGTGCTCGACGGCGTGCTCATCGGCGCCGGCGACGGCCGCTACCTGGCCTGGGCCGGGGTGGCGGTGCTCGCGGGCTACGCTCCCGTCGTGCTGCTGACGAGTGGGCTGGGCGCGGGGCTGCCCTGGCTGTGGGTCATGTTCTCCGTGGTGTTCATGGGCGGCCGCCTGATCACCCTGGTGCACCGCTCGCGGGGCGACGCGTGGCTGGTGGCCGGGGCGTGAAGCCGCTCTACTGGATCGCGATCGGCCTGGCCGTCGTCGTCTTCACCGCCGCGCCCGACGACAAGGTCGACGTGGCCGAGGTGCTCGGCTGCCTGCTGGTGCTCATCGGCTGGATCCGGCTGGCCAGGGCGGCGCCGGACATCCGGCTGCGCCTCACCCTGGGCTACCTCGCGGTGCTCGCCCTGGCCGTCGCGATCGCCCTCAGCCCGCCGGCCGCGCGGGACTGGCTGGACGACGCCGACCCGGCGGTCGTCTGGGCGTCGTCGCTGCCGGCCCTCGGCTTCCAGGCCACGCTGTGCCACGCGCTCGGCACCCGCGCCCGCGCGGCCGGGGCCCGCAGCGGCTGGTGGTGGTTCCTCGCCGAGGCCGCGATCCTCGTCGCCGTCGTCGCCAACGTCCTGTACGACGGCGCCGGCTGGCGCTGGCTCTACGGGATCGGCACCGTCGGGCTGGCCGGCGTCCTGCTCGTGATCCTGCTCTGCGCGCTCCAGGGCTCGGCCCCGTGGGCCGGGGCCGAGCCCGCGGCGGACGACGTCAGCCCTTGACGGCGACGAGCAGCTTCTCGGCGAGGCCGACCGTCTGGTTGAGCGGGTCGCCCTCGTACTGCACACCGTCCTCGTAGTCGAGCTCGATCTGCAGCAGCACCGCATCGGCGCAGGCGCGCAGCTCGCCCTCGAAGTCCGGCGGGTTGCTGACCTTCCACCAGCCGCCGGTGGCGCCCGCGATGTCGTTGGCCGGCTCGACGATGCCGTCGTCGTCGGTGGGCTGCGGGCAGCCGAAGGAGCCCTGGGTGAAGTCCTCGGGGCCGGTGAGCTTCACGGTGACCTCGGCGAGCTCGGGGGCCTCGAACGAGCAGTCGTCGCTGGTCCAGGCCAGGCCGTTCTCGCTGGTGTCGTCGCCGCCGACCTCGGGGGCGCCGAAGGTCATGCCGTAGGCCTCCGCGAGGTCGTCGGCGGTCACCACGTCGCAGGCGGCCGGCAGGCCGGCGGCGGCCGTCGTCGACGGCTCGGTCGGAGCGGTGGTCTCGGGCGTCGAGGCCGTCTCGGTGGGGGACGGGGTGGGCGTGGGCGTCTCGTCCACGGGCTGGTCGTCGTCGCCGCAGGCCGCCAGCACCGGGGTCAGCAGCAGGAGGGCAGCAGGCCAGAACCGTCGTACGCGCATCGGGGAAGCTCCTGGGGTATCGGGGAAGGAAGGAGTGGGTCAAAAGTAACGGCGTGGCCGGGCCCCGAGGGCCCGGCCACGCCGTGGATGCGTCAGTTGCGTCAGCTCGGGATGACGTTGAGCGCCACCGCGGCGGACACGTCGTCGTGGAGCTTGACCGACACCGCGTGGTTGCCCAGCGACTTGATCGGGTTGCCGAGCACGATGGTCCGCTTGTCGATCGCCTCGCCGGCGGCCTCGCCGAGCGCGGCGGCGATGTCGGCGGGGGTGACCGCGCCGAACAGACGGCCGCCCTGGCCGGCCTTCACCTTGACGTCGACCGGCGAGCCCTCGAGCTTCGCCTTCAGCTCGGCGGCGTGGTTCTCGTCGCGGACCGCGCGGGCGGCGCGGGCGGACTTGATCGAGTCGGCCTGCGCCTGGGCGCCCTTGGTCCAGCGGATCGCGAAGCCGCGCGGGATGAGGTAGTTGCGGCCGTAGCCGTCCTTGACCTCCACCACGTCGCCAGCAGCGCCGAGGTTCTCGACCTCCTGGGTCAGGATGATCTTCATGGGTTCAGCTCTCCTTCTCGACTCTGCTCAGCGGCCGCTGGAGGTGTAGGGCAGCAGCGCGACCTCACGGGCGTTCTTCACCGCGATCGCGACGTCCCGCTGGTGCTGGACGCAGTTGCCGGTCACCCGACGGGCGCGGATCTTGCCGCGGTCGGAGATGAACTTCTTCAGAAGGGCGGTGTCCTTGTAGTCGACACCGGTGGCCTTCTCCTTGCAGAACTGGCAAACCTTCTTCTTCGGCTTGCGGACGACTGCCTTCGCCATTGTGGTGCTCCTCCTCAGAGCCCGGCCGCGCCAGTCAAGCGGCGGCCGGAATGGTTGATGTGTTGTTGCCTAGGCGGTGCTACTCAGAAGGGGGCTCGTCGCTCGACGAGACACCCGGTGCGGCCCACGGGTCGTTGGCGGGAGCCCCGCCGGCGTACCCGCCACCGCCGCCCTGCTGCTGCGGAGCGCCGCCGCCGGCCGGGGCACCCCACGGGTCACCCGCCGGAGCTCCGCCGCCGCCCTGCGGCTGGCCGCCGCCGTAGCCGCCACCGCCGCCACCGCGCGAGGCGCGGTTGACCTTGGCCGTGGCGTACCGCAGCGCGGGGCCGACCTCCTCGACGTCGATCTCCATGGCGGTGCGCTTCTCGCCCTCGCGAGTCTCGTACTGCCGCGACTTCAGCCGGCCGGTCACGATCACGCGCATGCCCTTGGTGAGGGACTCGGCGACGTTCTCGGCGTACTGCCGCCAGACCGCGCAGGACAGGAACAGCGCCTCGCCGTCCTTCCACTCGTTGGTCTGGCGGTCGAAGGTGCGCGGCGTCGAGGCGATCCGGAAGTTCGCGACCGCAGCCCCGCTGGGGGTGAAGCGCAGCTCCGGGTCGTCGACGAGGTTGCCGACGACGGTGATGACGGTCTCGCCTGCCATGGTGATCTCCTGGTGAGGGTGGGTGCGGACGGACGATCCGGGTCAGACCCGGACGACGGCCCCCATGGTGTCCCGTGGTGCCGACAATGAACAGTGGCCATCCACAGGAACGGGATCCTCAGACGGTGGGTCGCAGGACCTTGGTCCGCAGGACGGACTCGTTGAGGGTCAGCTGGCGGTCGAACTCGTCGACGGTCGCCGGCGCGGCGGTCAGCTTGACGATGGCGTAGATGCCCTCGGCGTGCTTCTTGATCTCGTACGCCAGGCGACGCTTGCCCCACACGTCGACGTTGTCGACCGTGCCGCCGTCGTTGCGGACGACGTTCAGGTACTTGTCGAGCGACGGCTGGACCGTCCGCTCGTCGAGGCTCGGGTCGAGGATGACCACGACTTCGTAGTTGCGCAAAGCGGTCTCCACCTCCTCTGGACTCAGGCGGCCGTGGACTCTCCACGGCAGGAGGGCTCTGCTTGCCCGCTGGTTCGGACCAGCAGGCGGTACGGCGCCAGCGGCACCGGACGGGACAGGCTAACAGCGCGCGGCGGACCGGGCCGAATCGCCGGCCCAGCGGCGCCGCCGCCACACCAACGGTACGACGACCAGTCGGCCGCACGCAGTCGAGCCGGCGAGCGCGATGGCGAACGAGGTGTAGCCCGGATCGGGCCACATCAGCAGCACCGCCGAGACCCATCCCACCGCCCCCGCCGCTACCACGTGGATGCTCTGCGAGCGGACCCGACGACAGGCGAGATGGACCACCGGGATGCCGATACAGGCGAACGGCACCGAATTCGCCGCGGCATACATGCCGACTACGACGGCCATCCCCGGACCGAGCGGCTCCTTGAATGCCGCCGCCAGCAGCGGCGGCAGGGCGAGGATGCTCACCAACCAGGCCATCAGGTAGCCCCCGATCCCCGGTGTGTTCGGCATGCGCCCTCCAGCAATTGAGCGATCGCTCAAATCCTGCCACGGATTGAGCGATCGCTCAAGACCGGGCAGGATCACGCCATGAGCGCCACCCGCGAGAAGCTGCTGGACGCGACCCTGCGCGTGGTCGCCGAGCAGGGGATCGCGAAGGCCTCGGCACGCGCGATCGCGGCGGAGGCGGAGGTCAACCAGGCGCTGGTCTTCTACCACTTCGGCTCGGTCGACGAGCTGCTCGCGGCCGCCTGCGTCCACGGCGCGGAGCAGCGCGTAGCCGCGCATCGGGCGGCGCTGGCGGGCGTGACCGGGTTCGCCGACCTGGTCGCGGTGGCGCGCCACGTCCACGCGAGCGAGCGGGCCGCGGGCAATGTCGCCCTGCTCGGGCAGCTGCTCGCCGGTGCGTCGTCCCACCCGGCGCTCGCCGAGGCCACCCGGCAGGGCCTGGACCTGTGGATCGTCGAGGTGGAGGGAGTGCTGCGACGGCTGACGGCGGGGACCGTGCTCGCCGGCCTCGTCGACGTACCCGGCCTGGCCCGGGCGATCGGCAGCGCCTTCGTCGGCCTGGAGCTCTACGACGGCGTCGACGCGACCGGCGCCGCGCACGCCCTCGACGCGCTGGGGCAGCTCGCCGCCGTGCTGGCCGTGGTCGAGGAGCTCGGGCCCCTGGAGCGCGCGGCGGTCCGGCGCCGCGTGCGCCGGACCACCCGCTGAGACCCGGCACCCGGAGCGGAGCGGAGCGGCCTACCCGAACAGCACCGGGTCCTCGATCGACGTGCCGTCGATGACGAGCACCGCGATCGCACCCACCAGGCCCTCGGGCAGGTCGAGCGAGACGGCGGCGCAGACGTCGCCGTCGCCGAGGTTCCACGCGCCGTCGAGCGAGCCGAGCAGCTCGCCCTCGGGGTTGTAGAGCTCGATCGTGAACGGCGTCCCGTCGGGCAGTCCGGACACGGCGAAGTGCGCGAACAGGGTGGCCGGGAGGGTCACGCCGGTGAGGATCTGCGGGTCCGACAGGGTGCTGGTGGTGGTGCAGTCGCTGTTGCCGTCGAGGCTCCAGCCGGCGGCCGTGGCGGTGGCCTGGCCCATCGGGTCGGCGGGCGGGTCCGGCAGGTCGTCGAGGTACGGCGACACGTAGTCCGGGTCGCCGCCCTTCTTCGCGATCTCGACGATGTCGGCGGTCAGGTTGACCGGCCGGATCCGGGCCGAGCCGCCGGTGAAGGCGCCGCCCTCGCCGCTGTCGCCGACCGTCGCCTCGGTGACGACGGCGCTGTTGACGCCGACCAGCTCGCCGTCGTCGTTGATCGAGGCGCCGCCGGAGTTGCCGGAGCCGATCCGGATGTCGCTGTCGATCCAGGCGCGGTTGCCGGGGACGGCGGTCTCCTTGAGGAAGGTGGACACGACGCCGCGGGTGACGGTGAGCGCGCGGTCGAGGCCGTCGTCGGAGGCGACGTGCGCGACGGCCGGGAAGCCGAGCGCGGTGAGCTCGTCGCCGGTGCGCAGGTCGTCGCTGTCGCCGAGCGGCACCGGCGCGGGCAGGTCGAGGTCGTCGTCGTCGATCTCCTTGCCGTCGGCGTCGGCGACGATCTTGAGGACCGCCAGGTCGAGGACGCCGTCGGAGACGATCGCCTCCGCCGTGTACGACGGCGCGGCGGGCTTGTCGTCCTCCGCCGAGGTGAGCGCGACCAACAGGCCCGCCGGGTCGTCGCCGGGCGGACGCTGGCCGGGCGCGCTGGGCTTCCCGACGTGGGCGTTGGTGAGGATCAGGCCGTCCTCGCTGATGATCGTGCCGGAGCCGGTGTACATCGGCTGCCCGTCGTCGTCGACGGCGATGATCAGCACGCTGGCCAGCTTGGCCCGGTCGAGCTCCTCGGTGCTCAGCCCCGCGGGCTCGGTGGGGCCGCCGGTCCGGCCGGGATCGTCGTCGTCGCCGAGCAGCAGCGCCGCAGCGGTGACGCCGCCGCCGACCAGGACGAGCGCGGCCACGATGCCGCCGACGAGCGCGGCCGTGCGCCGCCGCTTCCTCTTCGCGATCGACTTCTGCGCGGCCCCGGCCGCCACGATCGGCACGACCTCCACCTCGGCGCCCGCCGTGGGGTGGCCGAGCATCAGCGTGGTCGGGTCCTCGAGCTTGCGCTGGCCGACCCGGTCCTCCTCCAGGAAGGTGCCGGCGGTCGACCGGTCGACGTACCACCAGCCGTCGGGCGGCCCTCGACGACGCCGTGCAGCCGGGAGACCGAGGGGTCGTCGACGACGACCTCGTTGGCCGGGTCGCGGCCGATCCGGATGACCGTCCCGGGCGGGAACCTCCTCGACGTACCACCGGCGCGGACGAGCAGCCCGGGCCCGCTGACGTAGCCCGGGCCGGCGGGACCGGTGCCGGGGAGCACGGTCTGCGCGAGGCCGGCGGGCGGCAGCGTGGCCGGGTCCGGGGCGGCCGGACGCGGGACTCCGGCGGGGGTCAGCACGACCTCCTCGCCGTTGGCGCCGCCGAAGCGCACCGACGTCGGGCCGCCGAGCCGGACCTCGGTCACCCGGTTGCCGTTCAGCCAGGTCCCGCCGCTGGAGCCGACGTCGACGAGCACCCAGCCCGAGCCGTCGGAGCGCAGCTCGGCGTGCCGCCGGGACGCGGAGGGGGCGGTGAGAACGATCCCGGAGCCGGTGTCGCGCCCGATGCTGACGACGCGCGGCTCCTCGAACGACCAGGTCCGGCCGCCCGCGGAGACGTGAAGGGTGGTCACGCGAGGACGGTAGTGCCACCCCGGCCGATGCACGAGCGTTTGCGCCGAAGACGGGCACGATCTCCGGTCGTCGGTGCCCCTCCCTACGATGAACCGCATGAGCCAGCTGCGCATCGGAGCCCACGTCGACCAGACCGACCCGGTCGCCGAGGCGGCGGCCCGCAACGCCCCGCTGGTCCAGTTCTTCCTCGGCAATCCGCAGTCCTACAAGGGCCCCGTCCTGTCCTACGACGGCGGGCCGGCCGCCCTGCGCGCCGCGGCCGAGGCGGCGGGCATCGACCTGTACGTGCACGCGCCATACCTCATCAACGTCGCCACCACCAACAACCGCCAGCGGATCCCCAGCCGCAAGCTGCTGCAGCAGCACATGGACGCCGCGGCCGAGCTCGGCGCCAAGGGGCTGATCGTCCACGGCGGCCACGTCACCGACGACGACGATCCCGCGAAGGGCTACGACAACTGGCGCAAGGCGATCGAGGCGACGGACATCAAGGTGCCGCTGCTCATCGAGAACACCGCCGGCGGCACCAACGCGATGACCCGCTATCTCGACCGGATCAAGGGGGTGTGGGAGGCGATCTCGCAGGCGGAGGGCTTCGAGAGGGTCGGCTTCTGCCTCGACACCTGCCACGCCCACGCCGGCGGCAACGCGCTGGAGACGATCGTCGACGACGTCCTCGCGATCACCGGCCGGATCGACCTGGTCCACGCCAACGACAGCCGCGACGCGTTCGACTCCGGCGCCGACCGGCATGCCAATTTCGGCGCCGGCCAGATCGACCCGGACCTGCTCGCCCAGGTGGTCCGCGACGCCGGTGCGCCCGTCGTGTGCGAGACGCCCGGCGGCGCCGACGAGCACGTCGCCGACTTCGCCTGGCTGGTCGAGCGGGTCGAGCGCGTCTCCGGCGCATGACTCAGCGCAGCGGCACACTCGGGAAGTCGACCGGCACGCCGAGCGCGACGTTGACGTAGTTGGTGAAGAGGTTGAGCGCGACCTGACCGATCGCCTCGACGATCTCCTCGTCGTTCCAGCCCTGGTCGCGTACGGCGGCGACCTCGTCCGCGGTGACCTGGCCGCGGTTCTCGACCAGCCGGAGCACGAAGGCGAGCAGCGCCGCCGTACGCGGGTCGTCCGACCCCCCGGTCTGAGCGGCGGTCAGGGTCTCGCCACTCAGGCCGGCCTTGCGGCCGAGGGCGGTGTGCGCGGCCAGGCAGTACGAGCAGCTGTTGCGGTTGGCGACGGCGACGGCGATCTGCTCGCCGACGGCCGGGCCGAGCGCGCCGCCGCCGTACGCGCCGAACGCCGACCACATGCTGGTCAGCGCCGCCGGCGAGTTGGCGACCGCACGGAACATGGCGGGCACCGTGCCGAAGGCGGCATGGATCTGGTCGAGCTGCTCCTTGACACTGCCGGAGGCGGATGCGCGCTCGACGAGGGGGACGACGGACATGGGGCTTCTCCTCCGGGTTCGCCCGCTCTGTCGGGATGCGGCGGGCACGGACCCGATCCTGCTCGCCTCCGCCAGATGATTTGACGCAGATCGACCGGAATTCCTACCTGATCGTCTGAGATCATGCGTGGGTGCCCGCGTTGGATCGCATCTCCCCGCTGCTCGAGCTGTTCCGCGTACGGACCCGACTCCTGCACACCGGGCCGCTGTGCGGCGTGACCACCTTCGCCGCGCGCCCGGGACAGGGTTTCCTGCACGTGCTCCGGCAGGGCGAGATGGCGGTGACCCACCAGGTCCCCGGCGGCCGGCTGGAGCGCCTGGAGGTCGCCGAGCCCAGCCTGCTGTTCTACCCGCAGCCGCTCGAGCACGCCTTCCACAACGCTCCCGTCGAGGAGTCCGACTTCGCGTGCGCGACGGTCGACTTCGAGGGCGGTGCCGACCATCCGCTGGTCCGCACGCTGCCGCCGGTGCTCGTCGTACCCCTGGCGTCGGTCGACACCCTGACGTCCTCGCTCGACCTGCTCTTCGCCGAGGTCGACAACGTCCGGTGCGGGCGGCGGGTGCTGGCCGACCGGCTGTTCGAGGTCGTGCTGATCCAGCTGTACCGCTGGCTCCTCGACCACTCCGACCGGCTCGACCTGCCTCCCGGCCTGATCCCCGGCCTCGTGGATCCCCAGCTCGCGCCGTGCCTCGTCGCCGTCCACGAGGATCCGGGCCACGACTGGAGCCTGACCACGATGGCGCGGACGGCAGCCATGGCGCGCAGCACCTTCGCCGCCCGGTTCCGGGCCACGGTCGGTCAGACGCCGGCGGAGTACGTCACCCGCTGGCGGATGACCGTGGCCCAGAGCCGGTTGCGCGCCGGGGCGTCGGTCGCCGTCACCGCCCGGGAGCTCGGGTACGCCCATCCAGCCGCCTTCTCCCGCGCCTTCACCCAGCGGATCGGATGCTCGCCCCGTGCCTGGCTGCGCGAGCGGATCTGAGACGTGGCCGATCGCGCGGCGTACCCACCGAATCCGCCGCGGATCCACCCGGTGGACGACCATGGTGGTCGGTACGCCGCCAACGGAGCCGCCCCGCACAGCAGATAGCCTCGCCTCATGCCGAGCGTGCGCCCGATCTCCCCGACCGAGCACCGCGAATTCCTCGCCTCCCTCCCGTCCGCCAGCTTCCTGCAGACGCCCGGCTGGGCGCAGGTGAAGAGCGAGTGGCGCAGCGAGTCGCTGGGCTGGTTCGACGACGACGGCGCCCGGGCCGGCGCCGCCCTGGTGCTCTACCGGAAGCTGCCGCGGCTCAACCGCTACCTCGCCTATCTCCCCGAGGGGCCGGTGATCGACTGGGGCAGCGACGACCTCGCCGCCTGGCTCACCCCGATGGTGGCGCACCTCAAGCGGCAGGGCGCGTTCGCCGTACGCATCGGGCCTCCCGTCGTCACCCGGCGCTGGAGCACGGCGCAGGTCAAGGAGGGCATCGCGGACCCCGACGTCCGGCTGCTCGGGCAGATCCCGCCCGCCGAGCGCACTCCCGCGGGCGCGCGGGTGGTGGCTCAGCTGCACGAGCTGGGCTGGCGCCACCAGGGCGTCGAGGGCGGGTTCGCCGCCGGGCAGCCGCAGTTCGTCTTCCAGATCCCGCTGCGCCACCCCGACGGCGCCCAGCGCACCGAGGACGAGGTCCTCAAGGGGATGAACCAGCTCTGGCGCCGCAACATCAAGAAGGCCGCCAAGGAGGGCGTCGAGGTGGTCCGTGGCGGCCGCGAGGACCTCAAGGCCTTCCACGACCTCTACGTCCACACCGCCGAGCGCGACCACTTCACGCCGCGGCCGCTGCGCTACTTCGAGACCATGTACGACGCCCTGCGCGCCGACGCGCCCGAGCGGTTCACCCTCTGGCTGGCCCGCCACGACGGCGACCTGGTCGCGTCCACCATCGCGATCCGGGTCGGCGAGCACGCCTGGTACTCCTACGGCGCCTCCTCCACCGAGAAACGCGAGGTCCGCGGCTCCAACGCCGTCCAGTGGGCGATGATCCGCGACGCGATCGACGCCGGCGCGGCCGTCTACGACCTGCGCGGCATCACCGAGACCCTCGACGCCGACGACCCCCACGTGGGGCTGATCCAGTTCAAGGTCGGCACCGGCGGCGAGGCCGTCGAGCACGCCGGCGAGTGGGACCTGCCGCTCAACCGCCCGCTGTACAAGGCGTTCGAGGTCTACCTGGCCAGGAGGGGCGGATGAGCCTCACCCTCACCGTCGACGGCCCGCGCTGGCGGGCCCACCTGGAGGCGGTCGCCGACGCGCAGCCGGGCATCGTCCCGGTCGCCAAGGGCAACGGCTACGGCTTCACGCTCGGCCGGCTGGCCCGCAGGACGCAGTGGCTGGCCGACCGCGGCCACGACGTCCGCACCCTCGCCGTCGGCACGTACGACGAGCTGCCGGAGGTCGCGCAGCGCTGGCACGGCGACCTCCTCGTGCTCACCCCGTGGCGCCCCTGGGTCCCGCTCCCCGATCCCGCGCTGGCGAAGCGGCTGGTCCACACCGTCAGCCGGCTCGCCGACCTGCGCGACCTGCTCCACGCCGACCCCACCGCGCGCGTCGTACTCGAGCGGATGACCTCGATGCTGCGCCACGGCATGGCCGCCCGCGAGCTCTGGGAGGCCGGCGACCTGCTCCGCAAGCACCCCGGCGCCCGGGTCGAGGGCCTCGCCCTGCACCTGCCCCTCGGCCAGGGCACCCACCTCGGCGAGGTGACCCGGCTGGTCAACGACTACGTCGCCGCCGAGATCCCCGCCCGCGGCCGGCCCGAGGTCTGGGTCAGCCACCTGACCGACGACGAGCTGGCCACGCTGCGCCGCCAGTACGCCGACTTCACCGTCCGGCCCCGGATCGGCACCGCCCTCTGGCTCGGCGACCGCGGCGCGCTCCGGGTGACCGCGACCGTCCTCGACGTCCACCCCGTCGAGCGCGGCGAGGCGTTCGGCTACCGCGGCCGCACCGCCCCCAAGTCCGGGCACGTCCTCGTCGTCAGCGGCGGCACCGCCCACGGCATCGGCCTCGAGGCGCCCACCGGTGAGCAGAGCATCCGCGCCCGCGCGGCGACCCTGGCACGGGGCGGCCTCGACGCGGTCGGCTTCGTGCGCTCGCCGTACGCCATCGACGGCAAGCAGCGGCTCTTCGCCGAGCCGCCGCACATGCAGGCGTCGATGCTGTTCCTCCCGCACGGCGCGCGGGTGCCGGAGGTCGGCGAGGAGGTCGACGTCCGGGTCCGCTACACGGCGACCGGGTTCGACCGCGTCGTCGTCACCGACTGAGGCGCGATCCGCTCGCCCGCGACCGGATCGTGCGCGGGCCGGTACAGGTCCCGCACGATCACCGCGGCGAGGTACAGCTCGCCGGCCACCCGCACCACGATCCCGACCCAGTAGAACCCGGCGTCGCCGCCGCCCGCGGGCGCGAGGTAGCCGCCGAGGTACCACCAGATCGTGCAGAAGTAGAAGACCTCGCAGGCCTGCCACACGATCTGGTCGCGCCAGCGCGGCCGCGCCAGGACGGCGAGCGGGAGCAGCCACAGGACGTACTGCGGCGAGTAGACCTTGTTGACCAGCAGGAAGCCCACGACGATCAGGTAGCCCAGCTGGGCGAGGCGGGGTACGGGGGTGCAGGAATCACCGCTGAGGCGGTGAAACTGGCGCTTCTTGCCCGTTGCAACGGGCAAGAAGCGCAGGAAACGCCACGTAAGCGGTGATTCCTGCACCCCCCGCCCCGCCGTCAGGCCGATCACGAACACCCCGAGGCACCAGCCGCCGAAGAGGATCCAGGACCACAGGTTGATCGTGTGGGCGGAGAAGCCGACGTTCCCGGCCTGGTCGACCAGCATCCACAGCGAGCCGAGGTCGGCCTTGCGGTCGGCGTTGAAGGACCAGAACACCTTCCACTGGTCCGGGCCGGTGAGGTACGCCGGCGCGTTGGCGATCACCCACGCGGCCACCGCCCACACCGCGGCCACCACGAACCGTCCCGGCTGGCGCCGCCGCAGGCAGATGACCAGCAGCCCGCCGAGCAGGAACAGCGGGTACAGCTTGGCGGCGGTGCCGAGCCCGATCAGGACGCCGGTCAGCACCGGGCGGTCGCGCGACCACGCCCACAGCGCCCCCGCCACGAGGACGACGGGCAGCAGGTCCCAGTTGATCAGGCCGGTGAGCAGCAGGGTCGGTGAGAGGGCGAAGGCCGCCGCGTCCCAGGGCCGGGTGCGATGGACGCCGGCCAGCAGCCAGGTGGACAGCAGCGCCAGCGCGCCGAAGCCGACGGCGTTGACCAGCAGGAAGATGGTCTGCTCGTCGTCGACCTCCGGGTCGCCGTACAGCTGGTCGACAGGGGTGCGGTAGCGCTCCTCGAGGTCGGGCGAGCCGTTCAGCCAGTGGGTGACCCAGGCGGTGCCCCACGCCCAGTAGGCGATGCCGGCGGGGTACTCCATGACCTCGTAGCGCGCCCGGACCTGCTCGTCGTCGGAGTAGGGCCAGGCATTCTCCGCCAGCCCGCGTGGCACGTACAGCGGCCGCAGGTCGGTGTAGCACATGTGGGAGTAGACCCAGTTCTGGTCGTGCCCCTTCGCCAGCGAGCACGGCGCCTTCTGGACCAGTCCCGCCGCGAACACCACAGCGGTCAGCAGGAGCAGCACCCGCGCCGACGTCCACCACCGGTGCGTGCGCGCCCGGTCGCCCATCGGCCCGCCGACGACCTCGCTCAGCGCCGTGACGACCGGGTCGTCGCGGGTGGGGTGGACGTGCTGGTCGACGCCGGTCACGGATCAGCGCGGACGGCGGCGGCCGTGCCGGACCCGCGGCTGGCCGAGGGCGGTCGGCGTCGTCGGCGGAGGGGTGGTCACCGGATCGGTCGGCGGCGGGACCTCCGTGGTCGGCGGCGGCGGGACCTCCGTCGTCACCGGGGGCGCCGGCACCTCCGGGGGTGCCTCGCTGGTCAGGCTCTTCTTCGGCTTCTTGGTCTTCTTCGGCTCCGGCGGCGGGGGCGGCGGCAGCTTCTCGTGGCCGTCGGAGGGCGCCTCGCCCTTGACCCACGCGGCGCCCGGCAGGCTCTCGACCTCCTCGCCGTCGAGGGCCTTGGTCATCACCGCGGTCCACGTGCTCGCGGGATAGGCGCCACCGAAGTACGACGGCAGCCAGTCCTTGAGCTGCTCGTTGCCCTTGCCGCGCACGTACATCACCGCGGTCGCGAGCTGCGGCGTGTAGCCGACGAACCAGGCCGAGGACACCTCGCCCCTGCCGTTGGTGGCCGTGCCGGTCTTGGCGGCGGCCGGGCGGCGCAGGCCGAGGGCCGACGTACCGGATCCGGACTTCACGACCTGCTGGAGGGCGTAGCCCACGTCGTCGGCGACGCCCTCGGGGATCGCCTCGTGCGTGGTGACCTTGTGGTTGTAGCGGACCACGCCGTCGCGGTCGACGACCTTCTCGATGATGTAGGCGTCGGCCGCCACGCCGCGGTTGGCGATGGTGGCGTAGCCGTTGGCCATGTTGATCGGGCTGACCGTCTGCGAGCCCAGCGAGACGCCGGTGTTGGCCTGCAGGCCCGGGCTCGAGGTCGGGATGCCGTACGGCTTGGTGGCCGGCTGGTCCGGCGGGATGCCCATCGCGTTGGCGGTCTCGATGATCTGCGTCGGCCCGTCCGGCATCCCCAGGGTGAGGTCGATGTAGGCGGTGTTGATCGAGTCCGCGGTGGCCTTGATCAGGTCGACCCGGCCGTAGCTGCGGTTGCCCTGGTTCTCGACCGGGCGGCCGCCGCCGGGCAGGTCGTAGGGGGAGTTGCCGTCGAAGGTGTCCTTGAGCTCGAAACCGGACTCGATGCCGGCCGCGAGCGCGAACGGCTTGAACGTCGAGCCAGCCTGGCCGCCCTCGACGGCCCAGTTGAGCTGCGACTGCAGGAAGTCCTGGCCGCCGTAGAAGCCACGCACCGCGCCGGTGCCGGGCTCCACCGAGGCGACGCCGACGTGCAGCTGCTTGGGCCCGAAGCCCTCCGGCCGCTCCTCGGCGACCCCCTGGGCCGCGGCGCTCATCGCCTTCTTGGTGAACGTCGTGGTGACCCGGAGGCCGCCGCCGTTGATCTCCTGCTCGCTGAACCCGAGCCGGAGCAGCTCCTTGCGGACCATCGTCAGCGCGTGGCCGCGCTGGCCGCCGTACTGGGCGTTCTGCTTGATCTCGGGGAACTTCGGCAGGCCCTCGCTCGCCTTCGCGACCTCGTCGGCCGGGGCGGTGCCCATCTCCTCCATGGACGCGAGGACGTACTTGTAGCGCCCGAACAGCCGCTCGGCCGCCCCCTCGTTGTCGGGGTCGAGCCGGTTGGGGTTGTTGAGGATCGCGGCCAGGGTCGCGGACTGCTTGAGGTTGAGCTTCGCTGCGTCCTTGCCGAAGTACGCCTGCGCCGCGGCCTGGATGCCGTAGGCCCCGCGCCCGAAGTAGATGGTGTTGAGGTAGCCCTCGAGGATGTCCTGCTTGCTCAGCTGGTTCTTGATCTTGAGCGAGAGGATCGCTTCCTTCGCCTTCCGCTTCCAGGTGCGCTCCTGGCTGAGGTAGAGGATCTTGACGTACTGCTGGGTGATCGTCGACGCGCCCTGGGTGGCGTTGCCCTGGGCGTTGCTGAACGCCGCCCGCAGGATGCCCTTGGGGTCGATGCCGTTGTCGGTCCAGAAGCTCTGGTTCTCCGCCGCGACCGTCGCGTCCTTCATGTACTGCGGCATCTCGTCGTAGTCGATCGAGTCACGCTTCTGGACCGCGAACTGGCCCAGCTGCGCCTTGCCGTCGGAGTAGAAGACCTGCGTCGTCTCGGTGAGGAACTCGGCGTTCGGGTCGGGGATGTCGATCGACCGGTAGGCCACGAAGAAGCCGCCGGCGCCGAGCAGCGCCATCACCACGCACCCGACGAGACCCCAGATCGTGAGCAGCTTCAGCCGCTGCTTCCAGGTCCGCGGCGCGCGGTCCTTCCCGCGCGACTTCGACCGCTTGGCCGACGCTCCGGACTTCCGTTTTCCCTGAACCACGCAGGACAGGGTACGGCGCGGGGCTGAGTGACCCGATTTCCCGGGCATCCGCTTGCAGGAATCACCGCTGAAGCGGTGAAACTGTCACTTCTTGACCGTTGCAACGGTCAAGAAGTGAGGGAAGCACCGCTGAAGCGGCGATTCCTGCGCCCGGCCGCAGCAGCCGCGCGCCCCGATCCGACACCCGCGATCCATCGGGAGTTCACGTCCCGCGGATATATCGCTACGATAGGTCGCATGGCACGGCGCGGGGACACCATCGAGCTCGCAGTCCTCGGACTGCTGCACGAGGGACCCATGCACGGCTACGAGCTGCGCAAGCGGCTCAACCTGATGCTGGGCTGGGGCCGACTGCTGTCGTACGGCTCCCTCTACCCCGCGCTGAAGAAGATGCTCCGCGGCAACCTCATCGAGGAGACCGTGCCCTCGGGCCCCCAGACCCGGCGGCAGCGGATCGTCTACCAGGTGACCGACCTGGGCACCCAGGAGTTCTCGCGCCTGATGTCGGAGGTGGGTCCGACCGCATGGGAGGACGACAACTTCGACATCCGGTTCCGGTTCTTCTCCTCCACCGACATGGAGATCCGGCTGCGCGTCCTCGAAGGGCGTCGCTCCCGGCTCCAGGAGCGGCTCGACCGCGTCCAGCGCGAGCTGGCGATGACGCAGGCCGAGGCCGACCGGTACGCCGCCGAGCTGCAGCGTCACGGCGTGGAGTCCGTCGAGCGTGAGGTCCGGTGGCTCTCGGAGCTCATCAACGCCGAGCGCAACGTGCAGCAGGCACCACCCGGTCCGGAGACGGCGACGCCGGCGACACCGTCGACGCCGTCCTGACCGGCACGAGCAAGCGGATCAGGTCAGCGCCTGTTCATTTCACGAGATGTCATGAGTAGCAAGGAAGGAAACCCCATGGGTTCGGTTCGAGTAGCGATCGCCGGCGTGGGCAACTGCGCCACGTCCCTCATCCAGGGCGTGCAGTACTACCGGGACGCCGATGCCGCGAGCACCGTCCCGGGGCTCATGCACGTCCAGTTCGGCGACTACCACGTCGGCGACGTCCAGTTCGTCGCGGCGTTCGACGTCGACGACAAGAAGGTCGGCAAGGACCTCTCCGAGGCCATCAACGCCTCCGAGAACAACACCATCAAGATCGCCGACGTCCCCACGCTCGGCATCGAGGTGCAGCGTGGCCCGACCCTCGACGGTCTCGGCAAGTACTACCGCGCCACCATCGAGGAGTCCGCCGCCGAGCCGGTCGACGTCGTGCAGGCGCTCAAGGACGCCGAGGTCGACGTCCTCGTCTCCTACCTCCCGGTGGGCTCCGAGGAGGCCGACAAGTTCTACGCCCAGTGCGCGATCGACGCCGGCGTGGCCTTCGTCAACGCCCTCCCCGTCTTCATCGCCTCCGACCCGGTGTGGGCCAAGAAGTTCGAGGACGCCGGCGTCCCGATCGTCGGCGACGACATCAAGTCCCAGGTCGGCGCCACCATCACCCACCGGGTGATGGCGAAGCTCTTCGAGGACCGCGGCGTCGCGCTGGACCGCACGTACCAGCTCAACGTCGGCGGCAACATGGACTTCAAGAACATGCTCGAGCGCGAGCGCCTGGAGTCCAAGAAGGTCTCCAAGACCCAGGCCGTCACCTCGAACCTCAACGGCTCGCTGGCCGGCAAGGTCGACGACAAGAACGTCCACATCGGCCCGTCCGACTATGTCGCGTGGCTCGACGACCGCAAATGGGCCTACGTCCGCCTCGAGGGTCGCGCGTTCGGCGACGTCCCGCTCAACCTGGAGTACAAGCTCGAGGTCTGGGACTCCCCGAACTCCGCCGGCATCATCATCGACGCCGTCCGGGCCGCGAAGATCGCCAAGGACCGCGGCGTCGGCGGCCCGATCATCCCCGCCTCGGCGTACCTCATGAAGAGCCCGCCGGTGCAGATCGAGGACACCGAGGGCCGCGCCCAGCTCGAGGCCTTCATCAAGGGCGTCTGAGCCTCCCCACTCCGTGGGGTCGTGTGCCTGAGAACCCGTGGAGGCGGGGTCTCAGGCACACGACCGTTTTTGGGGCCGGACCCCGGATCGGCTCAGCAGGCGGGCGGGGGCTGCAGCTGCATCCGGGTCCACACGGGGCGGTGGTCGGAGACGGCGGAGAAGAGCACCTCGGCCTGGAGGGGCGTGAACCAGCCGTCGTGCAGGATGAAGTCGATCCGGCTGCCGGGGCGGTGGGCGGGGACCGTGGCGCCCTTGCCCTTCCCGACCGCCCAGGCGTCGCCGAGGCCGGAGCGGCGCAGGATCCGGACGGCGCGGGAGTCGGGGCCGGTGTTGAGGTCGCCGCCGAGGACCTTGGGCAGCGGGTCGGCAGCGAGCAGCCGGACGACGGTCTTCGCCGCCACCTTGCGGGCCTGGCGGGAGCGGTGGTCGAAGTGCGTGGCGTACACGCTGACCGGTACGCCGCCCACGTCGATCCGGGCGTGCAGCAGACCGCGCAGCTCGCGGCCGCCGGCCATGGGGAGGTGCGTGTTGCCGGAGTCGAGGATCGGGAACCGGGTCAGGATCGCGTTGCCGCGGGGTCCGGCGCCGGTGTTGCGCGAGTTGCCGCCGTACACGTGGTGGAGGCCGGTCAGGGTCCCCAGCACCTCGGCCTGATGCAGGTTGCCGCTGACCGGGCGGCCCTTGTCGACCTCCTGGAGCAGGACGACGTCCGGCTCCCACGCCCGGATCTCCTCGGCGATCCGGTCCAGCTGGACGCTGCCGTCGTGCCCGGTGCCGAAGTGGATGTTGAACGTGAGCACCGTGAGCTGGACCGGCGCCGGCATCGGGCAGGACGGCGAGGACGGCGCGGTCGGCGACGGCGGGACGGTCGGGGTGGGCGTGGGGGGCGGCGGCTCGGTCCGGCTCGGCGTGACGTCGGACGACGGGGGCGGAGGAACGGTCGTCGGCCCGCCCGGTCGGCCGCCCGGCGGCTCCTTCGCGTCCTGGAGCAGGAGCACGGCCGCCACCGCGATCAGTACGACGACCGCGACCGCCACGGTCGCGACCTTCGTCGCGGGGCTGCCCTCACTCACGCGCCCATTGAACCGGCCACCTGGTCAGGCCCGGTGGTCAGGCCCGGTGCTCAGGTCTGGTGCTCAGGTCCGGTGCTCAGCCCTCGGCCTCGGCCTTGATCCGCTCCAGGGTCTGCCGGATCCCGCGGCGCAGCTCGTCGGTGAAGCCCTGCTGCCCGCCGAGCACCACCTTGGTGAGCAGCAGGGACAGCCCGGAGACGCCGTCGGGGGTCTCGCGGCGCTCGGTCAGCCGGGTGCCGCCGTCCTCGGTGGGCTCGAGCTGGAAGGACCAGATGGTCCGGTTCTCGCGGATCCGGAAGGCGAAGTCGCCGGGCGTGGCGCCGGCGGGCGGCTGGAACCGGATCACCTTGCCGCCGGTCGGCCAGCGCTTGATGCCCTGCTTGTTGAGATTGCTGAACGTCGCGCCCTGCTTGACGATGCCGCCCTTGACGGTCGACTTCACGACCTGCGGGCTCCACTTGGCCATCGCCGGGATGTCGGTGACCAGCGACCACACCTTGTCGGTGGGGGCGGCGATCTCGATGGAGTCCTCGAGCAGCTTCTCGTAGGTGTCGGCCATGGCGGTGCCTTCCGTGGGAACAGTGGGGGCTCCCGGCAACCTACCCGCAGGTAGCGTACCGCCAGTACGTGACCCCGGTCACAGGTCGCGCCGGCTCGCCGACGCCTCGACGCGAGGTCCGATTGCCGCCAGACCCGCCCCGTCCGGTCCCGCGAGGCTGGGCCCATGACGACGACAACGGATCCGAGGGTCGCCCTCGTCACCGGCGGCAACCGCGGCCTCGGCCTCGCGACCGCACGACGGCTGGGCCGGGAGGGAGTGACGGTGGTGATCGGTGCCCGGGACGCGGACCGCGGCCGCGCTGCCGTACGCGGCCTGCGGGAGGCCGGGGTGTGGGCCAGCGCGGTGCCGCTGGACGTAGACGACGAGGCCAGCGCGACGGCCGCGGCCGAGCAGATCCGCCGGGAGCACGGCCGGCTGGACATCCTCGTCAACAACGCGGGCATCCTGCCGGAGGCGACCGCTGCCCGGGTCGCCGACCCGCTCGATCCCGAGCTGTTCCTGCGCACCTTCCGCACCAACGTGCTCGGCGCCGTCGGCGTGACCGCGGCCGTGCTCCCCCTGCTGGTCCGCTCGGATGGGGGACGGGTCGTCAACGTCTCGAGCCGGATGGGCTCGCTGAGCGACCAGCTCGACCCGGCGTCGCCGTACCACGGGCTGGTGGTGCCGGCCTACCAGGCCTCGAAGGCGGCGCTCAACGGGCTGACGGTGGCGCTGGCCAAGAAGCTGGCAGGCACCCGGGTCAAGGTCAACTCGGTGTGCCCCGGCTGGGTGCAGACCGACCTCGGCGGCCCCGACAACCGCGCCGCGGCGCCGACACCGGCGCACCAGGCCGCGGACGTCGTGGCCCGGGCAGCGCTGCTGGACGACGACGGGCCGTCGGGCAGCTTCTTCGACGCCGACGGCTCGGTGCCCTGGTAGCCCCGGTCGCCGTGGTGGGGGAGGGCTCAGCCGCGCGCGGCCCACCACTCCTTCAGCGCGGCGGTGGCGTCCGCCTCGCTCATCGGGCCGTTGTCGAGGCGCAGCTCGAGCAGGAACTTGTACGCCGCGCCGACGTCGCGACCCGGGCCGATGCCGAGGATCTCCATGATCTGGTTGCCGTCGAGGTCGGGGCGGATGGCGGCGAGCTCCTCCTCGCCCGCGAGCCGGTCGATCCGGGCCTCCAGGTCGTCATAGGTACGACGCAGCCGGTCGGCCTTGCGCTTGTTGCGGGTCGTGCAGTCGGCGCGGGTGAGCACGTGCAGCCGCTCCAGCTGGTCGCCGGCGTCGCGGACGTAGCGGCGGACGGCGGAGTCGGTCCACTCGCCCGAGCCGTACCCGTGGAAGCGCAGGTGCAGCTCGACCAGGTCGCTGACCGCGTCGATCTGCTCGTTGCTGAACTTCAGCGCCTTCATCCGCTTGCGGGTCAGCTTGGCGCCCACCACGTCGTGGTGGTGGAAGGTGACCGAGCCGTCGGCGAGGAACCGGCGGGTCCGCGGCTTGCCGACGTCGTGCATGAGCGCGGCGAACCGGGAGACGAAGTCCGGCCCCTCCGGCAGCCCCGCCCGCGCGGCCAGTCGCGGCTCGAGGTCGATCGCCTGCTCCAGCACGGTGAGGCTGTGCTCGTAGACGTCCTTGTGGCGGTGGTGCTCGTCGCGCTCCAGCTTGAGCGCCGGCAGCTCCGGCAGCACCCGCTCGGCGAGCCCGGTCTCCACCAGCAGCTCGAGCCCGAGCCGGGGGTGGGGGGCGCAGACCAGCTTCACCAGCTCGTCGCGCACCCGCTCCGCGGAGATGATCGCGATCCGGTCGGCCATCTCCGTCATCGCCCGGACGACGTCGGGGTCCACCGTGAAGCCGAGCTGGGCCGCGAACCGGGCGGCCCGCATCATCCGCAGCGGGTCGTCGGAGAAGGACTGCTCGGGGGTGCCCGGCGTGCGGAGCACGCGGTGGGCGAGGTCCAGCACGCCGCCGTACGGGTCCTCGATCGCGCGGCTCGGCAGCCGCACCGCCATCGCGTTGACGGTGAAGTCGCGCCGGCCGAGGTCGCCGTCGAGCGAGTCCCCGTAGACGACGTCGGGCTTGCGGCTGTCGGGGTCGTAGGCCTCCGAGCGGTACGTCGTCACCTCGACCACCCAGTCGCCCTTGCGGCAGCCGATGGTCCCGAAGTCGCGGCCCATGTCCCACCACGCGTCGCCCCACGCCTTGAGGATCCGGTCGGTCTGCTCGGGGCGGGCGGACGTGGTGAAGTCGAGGTCGTTGGACCGGCGGCCGAGCATCGCGTCGCGCACCGGGCCGCCGACGAGGGCGAGCTCGTGGCCGGCCGCGGCGAACCGGGCGCCGAGATCGTCGATGACCGGCGCGATCCGGTCCAGCTCGGCGGCGACCGCGTTCTGGACGTCCACCAGCCTCAGCGGAGTGGGGGAGTCGGGCGTCTCGGTCACGGGCGGAGAGTCTAGGAGAGACCGCACAGGAGGCCCCACTACCCTCGGGATCGTGGTCCGCCGTCGTACACGCCTGCTCGCCCTAGGGCTCGCGACCGCTCTCGTCGCGCTGGCGGTCGTCCTGGTGGCGCCGGGTGCGCCGGCCGGGGCCGCGGCCCCCGAGGACGAGGAGTACGACGCTCCGCTCGAGATCACCATCGACGAGCTCACCCCCGGCGTGCTGCCGCTCACCGGCCCGCTGATCGTGCGCGGCCAGGTCACCAATGTCGACCTCGAGACGTGGCAGCGGATCAACCTCTACCCGGTCTTCGGCGCCGGACCGGACTGCACCGGCTGCCCGCCGGCGATGACCACGGAGGCGGAGCTGACCGCGGCGGTCGCCACCGACCCGGAGGCGCAGGTCGGGGTCCGCTACACCGACGACGAGGCGGTCCGGGCGCAGGTCGAGACGCTGGGACCGGGGGAGTCGATGTCGTACACGATCCGGATCCCGCAGCGGGTCCTCCGGCAGGTGTTCGCGAACCCGACGACGGGCGTCTACTGGTTCGGGGTGCACGCGCTCGGTGAGAACCCCGACGGCCGCGACCTGCTGGCCGACGGCCGGGCCCGGACCTTCCTGCCGTACGTCGCGCCGGACACCGACGCGAGCGTCGACACCGCGGTCGTCGTACCCCTGCGGGGTCGGGTCGCGCACTCCGCCACCGGCGAGCTCGGCCGCACCACCTGGTGGGAGGACGCGCTCTCGCCGCAGGGCACCCTCGGCGGCCCGCTCGCGTTCGGCTCGGCGGGCGGCGGCGCCCCGGTGACCTGGCTGCTCGACCCGGCGCTGCCCGACGCGGTCAGCCAGCTCGCGGCCGGCAACCCCACCCGCGAGATCACGCCGGTCACCCCCGACGGCACGCCCCCCGAGGACGAGGACCCGTCGCCGAGCGGCTCGAAGAGCGAGGGCGACGACGCCGGCGAGGGCGGTGACGCGGGCGCCGAGGTCGGCGCGGCGACGCTCGAGCCCGGCAGCCCGCTCGTCCGCGCCGCACAGGCCTGGCTCCAGCGCGCCCAGACGGTGCTGACCGACGACACCGTGGCCGCGCTGCCGTACGGCGACCCGGACCTCGCAGCCGCCGCGCGGGCGCTGCCCAGCGCCTACGCCACCGCCCGCAAGCACGCCTCGCCGACGCTGACCGCGTGGGGGGTCGAGAGCACGCCGGTGGTCGCGGCGCCGAACGGCTACCTGGACGCCGGCGCGATCGAGAAGGTCGACGACGCGGCCGCCGTGCTCCTGGGGGAGCAGATGTTCCCGGCCGCCGCCTACCCCGACGGCCCCCCGGCCGGCGGCGCCGTGGGCGACCGGCCGGTGGTCGTCACCAGCACGGCCACCGCCCGCGGCGGTCCCGGCCCCGACCCGGCCCTCGCGCCGGTCGCGCTGCGCCAGCGCCTGCTCAGCGAGGCGGTCGTCCGGGTCCTCCGGGCCGGCGACGACCGGCCCGACCCGCTCGTGGTCGTCATCCCGACCAGCGTCGACGCCGCCGGGGCCCGCGCCTTCTGGGAGGGCCTCGACACCGACCTGATCGACCTGGTCGACCTGCCGGCCGTCACCGACGACATCACCGGCGGCGGCAGCGGCGCGAGCGCCCCCCGGATCGACCCCGACGACCTGGCCTACCCCGACGGCCAGGCGAAGGCGCAGCTCGGCACCGGCGTCTTCGGCGAGGCCGGCGCGCTGATCCGCTCCGCCCGGTCGCTGCAGAGCATCCTCGGCGAGGGCTACACGATCGGGGACACCGTGGTCGGGGAGGCGCTCGCCGGGACGTCGTACGCCATGCGCGGCGACGCCGACGCCGCGCCGCGGCTGGGCCGGTCGCGGTCCTGGGTGGTCGAGCAGCTCGACAAGGTCAGCCTCGACGCGCCCCAGGGGGTCACCCTGTCGAGCAGCTCGGGCAGCTTCAACGTCGCGGTCAGCAACACCCTCGACCATGCGGTGACGGTGCGGATCGAGGTCGCCACCGACGACGGCGCGACCATCAAGGCCGCCAACCCGATCGTGCTGGCCGCCAACAGCCGCTCGTCGGTGCCGATCAGCGCCGACATGCACGGCACCGGCGTCCACAACGTGCGGCTGCGGCTGACCGACGTCACCGGCACCCCCATCGGCGCCGAGGACGAGCTCCCGATCCGCTCCGGGCAGGTCGGCGTGGTGATCTGGGCGATCATCGGCACCGGCGCCGGCATCCTGTTCGTCGCCATCGGGATCCGCCTGGTCCGGCGGTTCCGCGCCGCGCGCGGCGCGGCCGCCACGTGAGCACCGAGGCGACCGGCGGCGAGGCGGCCGGCGAGCAGCGGAGGATCCTCGCCAACACGGCCGTGATGGCCGCCGGGACGGTGGTGTCCCGGTTCAGCGGGTTCATCCGCTCGACGCTGCTGGCGGCGGCGCTCGGCATCTCGCTGCACGCCGACATCTTCACCGTGGCCAACACGGTGCCCAACATGCTCTACATCCTGCTGGCCGGCGGCGTCTTCAACGCGGTGCTGGTGCCCCAGCTGGTCCGGTCGATGAAGAACGACGCCGACGGCGGCGCGGCGTACGTCAACCGGGTGATCACCCTCGCAGCCTGCTTCCTCGGCATCGTCACGATCGTCCTGGTGGTCGCCGCGCCGCTGGTGATGCAGGTGCTCGTCCCCAGCTACAACGCGCCCCACCTCGCCGAGCAGCGCCAGTCCGCGATCGACTTCGCCCGGTACTGCCTGCCGCAGGTCTTCTTCTACGGCATGTTCGTGCTGCTGGGCCAGGTGCTCAACGCCCGCGGCCGGTTCGGGCCGATGATGTGGGCGCCGATCGCCAACAACCTGATCTCGATCGCCGTCCTGATCGCCTACCTGCTGTCCTTCGGACCGGCCACGCCCGAGGAGCAGCGCGCGGCGTTCACGCCCGGCCAGGAGGCGCTGCTCGGCATCGGCTCGACCGCCGGCATCGCCGCCCAGCTGCTCATCCTGGTGCCCTACCTGCGCGCCGCCGGCGTGCGCTTCCGGCCGCGCTTCGACTGGCGGGGGGTCGGTCTCGGCCACACTCTCAAGCTCGGCGTGTGGACGGTGCTCTTCGTCATCGTCAACCAGGTCGCGTACGTCGTCGTGGTGCGCCTCGCGTCCGGCGGCACCGCCGCCGCGGACGACGGCACCGGCATCACGATCTACTCCAACGTGATGCTGGTCGTGATGGTGCCGCACTCGATCATCACCGTGTCCCTGGCCACCGCAATCCTGCCCCGGCTCTCGGCCTCGGCGGCGAGCGGCGACCTGGCCCGGCTCGCCGGCACGCTCGGCAGCACGCTGCGCACGGCGCTCGTCGTCGTCGTACCGTTCGCGGCGCTGCTGCCCTCGATCGCGCTGCCGCTCGCCCAGGTGGTCTGGGGCCATGGCGCGACGGCGCCCTTCTTCTACCGGTTCGAGTCGTCGATGGTGCTCTTCGGCTTCGCGGTGGTGGCGTTCACCGTGCACTACCTGGTGCTGCGGGGGTTCTACGCGCTGGAGCTCAACCGGCTGGTGTTCTTCGTGCAGTGCGCGATCGCGGCCACCAACATCGGGCTCGCGATCCTCTTCGTGGGCCGGGTCGACCCGTGGGACACGTCCCCGATGCTGGTCCTCGCCTACGCCAGCGCCTACACCGTCGGCGCGACCGTCTCCTCCGTCGTGCTGGTACGCCGCCTCCGTCGCGGCGGCGCGCCCGGCGGGGCGAGCCGGCGCTGGGGCGGGTTCGTGCTGCGTCTGCTGGGCGCCAGCGCGGTGGTGTTCGTCGTCGCCCGGTTCGTGGACATCGTCGTCACCGACACCGTGACCGAGCTGGTCGGCCGCGACGCGCACTGGACCCTGGCCGCGCTCGAGGTCGCCCTCGTCAGCGCCGGCGCCGCCGCCGCCCTGCTGGGCGTCGCGCGGCCGCTGCGGCTGACCGAGGTGACGTCCGTCGCCGACACCGTCGCCGGGCGCCTGCGCCGCGGCTAGAACCGGCGCGACCGGGCTAGGGTGACCGGAGGGACACGAGGGCACAGGGATCAGCAGGGGATCGGCAGGGATCGGCAGGGGGATCGAGGTGGCGACGTCGACACGGTCGGGCGATGTCCTCGCCGGCCGCTACCAGCTGATCGACCTGCTGAGCGAGAGCGGCGGCGGGCGGTTCTGGCGTGCCCACGACCGGATCCTCGAGCGCTTCGTCGCCCTCCACGTCATCGCCCAGGACGACGCGCGCGCCCATGAGCTGGTCGAGGCGGCCCGCACCTCCGCCCGGGTCCTGGACCCGCGGATCCTCCGCGTCCTCGACGCCGAGGAGGAGGACGGCCGCTGCTTCGTCGTCAACGAGTGGGGGACCGGCATCTCCCTCGACATCCTGGTCACCCACGACGGCCCGCTGGCGCCCCGCAACGCCGCCTGGCTGGTCGCCGACGTCGCGGACGCGCTGGCCCGCGCCCACGCGGCGGGCGTGACCCACGGCCGGCTCAACCCCGAGAACGTCCTCATCGACCGGTACGGCTCGGTGCGGATCATCGGGATGTGCGTCGACGCCGCGCTGCACGGGCTCTCCCCGGGGGACGTGCAGGGCGACCTGGAGGACCTCGGTGGGCTGCTCCACTGCGCGCTGACCGCGACCTGGCCGGGGCCGTCCGGCTCGATCGTCCCGGCCGCGCCCCGCGAGAACGACCTCACCCTCAGCCCCCGGCAGGTCGTCGCCGGGGTCCCGCAGCCGCTCGACACGCTGTGGCGCGAGCTCGACCAGCGCGGCGCCGCCCCCCGCTGGCGGCGCCGGGGCGGGGACCACCCCGACGTGTCCTCGGCCGCCGCCATCGCCGCCGAGCTGGTCGCGTTCGTCGGCGACCCGGCCGGCATGCCCGAGCAGCTGGCCCGCGCCGTGCCGCCCATCAACGAGCTCCGCCCGGTCTGGCTGCCCGCCCTCGCCGACCCGCTGCCGCACGACCCCTCCCGCGACGACATCCCGGTGGTCCCGCCCGCCGAGCCGGAGCCGACGCCCGCGCCGACGCCCGCGCCGGAGCAGGCGGAGGAGCCTGTCGAGGATCCCGCGGAGGAGCTCGACGACGAGCCGCCCATCCCGCTGGTCACCGAGCTCCCCACAGAGGCCGGGCTCCCGGTCTTCGGCGACGACGACGTCACCTGGCTGCGCACCCGGAGCACCCCACCACCGCCCCCGCCCCGTTCGAGGACCTGCCCGAGCGGCCGCTGTTCGCGCCCGACCCGCCCGGCGGCGTACGACGGCCCCGGCTGCCCCCCGTGCCCGCGGAGCCGGGCGCCCCGCCGCCGGCCGGCTTCTGGCCGTGGGACACCGACACCGGCCCGGGCCAGCCCGACCCGGCCGACACGACGGAGACGGTGCCGGGCCGGAGCTGGCTGCGGCTGGCGATGGCCGTCGCGCTCGCCGTCCTCCTGCTCGTGGCGGTGGCGGTCGCGTTCAACCTCGGCCGCGGCCGCACCGCGCTCGGCGGCGACCCGGACGCCGACAACACACCTCAGGAGACCCCGACCGGGCAGGCGGCGGCGGTGATCGCCGGGGTGCAGGTCGACGACTTCGACCCGCTCGGCACCGACGGGGAGGAGAACCCCGGCTCCCTCGGCAACCTGGTCGACGGCAACGCCCGGACGACGTGGCGGACCCAGACCTACTTCGACCAGCTCGGACCGCCGCCGGGCCTGAAGACCGGGGTCGGGCTGATCCTCGACCTCGGCGCGACCCGGACCGTCACCAGCGTCGAGGTGCGGATGGTCGACGACGGCACCGATCCGGCGCCCAACCGGCTCGCGCTGTACCGCGTCGCGGGCACCGCCGTACCCACCGAGGCACCGACCGGCGAGCCCGTCGCGACCGCGGCCGGCGGCGGGCGGCTGACCCTCGCCGGTGCGGAGCCGGTCCAGGCTCGCTACCTTGTCCTGTGGTGGACGGCCCTGCCCGAGGTCGCCGGTGACTTCCGGGCCGAGGTCTCCGAGGTGGTGGTCCGTGGTGAGTGAGCCCAGCGACAAGGAGCTGCTCGCTGCCCACGTCGCCGGGGACCCCGAGGCCTTCGGCACGCTCGTCACCCGGCACCGCGACCGGCTCTGGGCCGTCGCGCTGCGCACCTGCGGCCACCCCGAGACCGCGGCCGACGGGCTCCAGGAGGGTCTGGTCGCCGCCTTCCGCCGCGCCGGGTCCTTCCGCGGCGACGCAGCGGTGACCACCTGGCTGCACCGGGTGGTCGTCAACGCGTGCCTGGACCGGCTGCGCGCCGAGAAGGTACGCCGGGCCGAGCCGCTGCCCGACGACCTCGACGCCGTCGAGGCCGGCCACCGGCGTACCCGCGAGACCGTCGGCGACGCGGTCGACCCGGCCGAGCGCGGCCTCGTCGTCGAGCGCCGGGAGCGGGTCCTCGCCGCCCTGGCGACGCTGCCCGACGAGCAGCGGGCGGCGATCGTGCTCGTCGACATGGAGGGCTACCCCGTCGCCGAGGTCGCGCAGATCCTCGACTGCGCCGAAGGCACGGTCAAGAGCCGCTGCTCCCGGGGCCGGGCCCGGCTCGCCGTCCTGCTGGCCGACGTCCTCGACGACCTGCCCGCCGACGCCGACGCCGACGCCGGCCGCACCCCGCCCCACGACGCCGGGAACCCCACCGGCGCCCCGGACGTCGGATCGGTGACCCCCGCGGACCGCCCGCCGGGACCGCCGTCGACTGATCACCCGCCTCCGTCCCGCCCGGGACCCCCACGCCAGGACCCCCCATGAACGACGCCACCGAGCCCCCGACTCCCCGCGAGGAGGACGCCGTCCGGCGCGCCCTCGCCGAGGCCGGCGGACCGGCGCCGATCCCCACCGACGTCGCCGACCGGATCGACGGGGTGATCGCGGGCCTCGCGGCCGAGCGCGCCGCCGGCGCCCGCTCGTCCGGCGGCATCCACGAGGACCACCCCGAGGCACCGGCGGTCGTCGTACCCCTGGACCCGGCGGCGCTGCGCCGCCGGCGCCGGGTCCGGATGCTGTTCGGGGCGGCGGCCGCGGTCGCCGCGGTCGCCATCGGCGTGGGCATCGTGTCCGACCACCGAGCCGGCGACGACCTGACCGCCGCCCACGAGCTCGCGCAGGACGACTCGGCCCGCGAGGGCGCGGGCGGAGCTTCGAGCGACGAGGCGGGCTCGGACGCCGAGGCTCCCCAGGCCGCACCGACCCCCAGCGCCGTGCCCGGCGACCCGGCCGAGCAGTACGCCGTGCCGCGGCGGGTGCCCAGCGACGCCGCCGTCCGCGAGGTGCGCGCCGACCACCTGCGCGAGGACCTGGTGGCCCTCCAGCACGTCGCCCTCCCGCACCCGGCGACCGCCGACTACACCGGGGCGACCCTGAGCGCCCCCACCGACTTCATGTGCGAGCCGGCGTCGTTCGGCCGTGGCCACCTCGTCGGCGTCCGGTACGACGGCAAGTCGGCCGTCGTCGCGTTCCGGGCTCCGGTCGGCTCGACCCAGGAGGCCGAGGTGCTCGCCTGCGGGACCGGCGACGTGCTGCACTCCACGACGCTCGCCGCCACCGGCTGACCACCGCGGGCGTCCGGGAATCCGGCGGCCTACGATCTGGTTGTCGAAGTGTCCGTCAGTCCAGCCGGGGAGTCCCATGTCCGAGATCGCCACGTCCGAGCCGCGCAACGTCATCGTCGTCGGGTCCGGACCGTCCGGGTACACCGCCGCGATCTACGCCGCGCGGGCCCAGCTGAGCCCGCTGGTCTTCGAGGGCTCCGTCACCGCCGGCGGCGCGCTGATGAACACCACCGAGGTCGAGAACTTCCCCGGCTTCCGCGACGGCATCCAGGGACCCGCGCTGATGGACGAGATGCGCGCCCAGGCCGAGCGGTTCGGCGCCGAGCTGGTCGCCGACGACATCGTCGAGGTCGACCTCACCGGCGACATCAAGACCGTCCGTACCGCCACCGACACCTACACCGCCCGCGCGGTGATCCTCGCCACCGGCTCGGGCTACCGCAAGCTCGGGCTGCCCGACGAGGAACGGCTCTCGGGCCGCGGCGTGTCCTACTGCGCGACCTGCGACGGCTTCTTCTTCCGCGAGCAGCACATCGCCGTGGTCGGCGGCGGCGACTCCGCCGTCGAGGAGGCGACCTTCCTGACCCGGTTCGGCACCAAGGTGTCCCTCATCGTGCGCCGCGACGAGCTGCGCGCCTCCAAGATCATGCAGGAGCGGGCCTTCGCGGACCCGAAGCTGGAGATCGTGTGGAACTCCGTCGTGGAGTCGATCAACGGCGAGGAGTCGCTGGAGTCGCTGACCCTGCGCGACACCGTCACCGGCGAGACCAGCTCGCTGCCCGCGACCGGCCTGTTCATCGCGATCGGCCACGAGCCCCGCTCCGAGCTGCTGGTCGGCCAGGTCGACCTCGACGACAACGGCTACGTCCTCGTCCGGCCCGGCAGCACCGCGACCAACATCCCCGGCGTCTTCGCCGCCGGCGACCTGGTCGACCACGTCTACCGGCAGGCCATCACCGCCGCCGGCACCGGCTGCTCGGCCGCCCTCGACGCCGAGCGCTACATCGCCGAGCTCGACCACGCGGCGGTCACTGCCGGGAATGTCACGGCGGGCGCGTAGGTTCTTCTGCTAGACGTTTCGTTCACCTCTCCTGAAGGGTGCCCACCGTGGCCGACAACATCAACGCCGTGACCGACGCCGAGTTCGACGCGCAGGTCCTCAAGTCCGACAAGCCCGTCCTCGTGGACTTCTGGGCCGAGTGGTGCGGCCCGTGCCGCCAGGTCGCCCCGATCCTCGACGAGATCGCCGGCGCCCACGGTGACAAGATCACCTTCTTGAAGATGAACGTCGACGAGAACCCGGTCACCCCGGCGTCGTACCGCGTCACGGGCATCCCGACCATCAACGTCTACCAGAACGGCGAGGTCGCGAAGACCATCGTCGGCGCCCGCCCGAAGGCCGCGATCCTCAAGGAGCTGGACGAGTTCCTGTCCTGATTGCCCGAGCACGTGGCGACAGCCCCCGGCCCCGTCAGGGCCGGGGGTTTCGTGCTTCCCGGGGGACGGGCGCCGGCGCGGGCTTCGGCCGCCGTACGGCGCCCACGATCCGCTCCCACGCGGCCTCCACCTCGCCGCGCCAGGTGACCAGCGAGCGCATCTCCATCCGCATCCGCGGCGTGCGGGGGTGGGCGCGCTGGGTCTTGAAGCCGACGCGCGCCAGGAAGTCCGCCGGTACGACGCACTCCGGTGCGCGCAGCGGACCACCCCGCGCGGCGCGACCGGCGCGGGCGAAGGCCTCCACGGCCCGGATCCCGTCGCGGCCGACGAGATCGCGCGCCATCCCCTGCACCAGCAGCCGGCCGATCCCGCTGCCGGCGTACTCCGGGCGCACCCAGGCGGTCGTCATCAGCACCGCGTCCGGCGACACCGGCGCGGTCGGGAACGCCGCGGCCCCGGGGACATAGGACGCGGGGGCGTAGACGAGGTAGCCGACGGGCCGGCCGTCGACCACCGCCACCCGGCCGCAGGACCCCCACTCCCGCAGCAGCTCGGAGACCCAGGCCTCCTTCTCGGCCGCGCGCTCGTCGGCGTCGAGGCGCTCGCGGTGCACCGGCTCCCGCTCCCAGAACAGGCAGGTTCGGCACGGCGCATCGAGGGCGTCGAGCAGGTCGAGCGTGAGGGGGACCGTGGTCCGGGCCACACCCGAGAATGGTACGCGCGCGAACGCCGCCAAAAAGGGGTGGCGCGGACCTGAGAGGATGATGCTCGTGCGCAAGATCCGCCAGAGCCAGAAGCTTCGCAACGTCCGCTACGACGTCCGGGGACCGATCCTGGTCGAGGCCCAGCGGCTGGAGGCCGAGGGCCACAAGATCCTCAAGCTCAACATCGGCAACCCGGCGCCCTTCGGGTTCGAGGCCCCCGAGGCGATCGTGGCCGACATGGTGCACAACCTGCCCGACGCCCAGGGCTACTCCGACTCCCGCGGCATCTACTCCGCGCGCACGGCGGTGGCGCAGTACTACCAGTCCCGGGGCCTGAAGGACACGGCCGTCGACGACATCTTCATCGGCAACGGCGTCTCCGAGATGATCTCGATGGTCCTGCAGACCTTCCTCGACGACGGCAACGAGATCCTCGTGCCGGCGCCGGACTACCCGCTGTGGACGGGCGCGGTGTCGCTGTCCGGCGGTACGCCGGTGCACTACCGGTGCGACGAGGAGAACGGCTGGATGCCCGACCTCGACGACATCGAGTCGAAGATCACCGAGAACACCCACGGCCTGGTGATCATCAACCCCAACAACCCCACGGGTGCCGTCTACAGCAAGGAGATGGTCGCGAAGCTGGTCGACATCGCCCGGCGCCACGACCTGGTCCTCTTCTCCGACGAGATCTACGAGAAGATCCTGTTCGACGACGCGGTCCACCACCACGCCGCCGAGGCAGCGGGCAACGACGTCCTCTGCCTGACCTTCAGCGGTCTGTCCAAGGCGTACCGGGTCTGCGGCTACCGCGCCGGCTGGGTGATGATCTCGGGGCCGAAGGAGCTCGCCGAGGACTTCCTCGAGGGCCTCACCACCCTCTCCAACATGCGCATGTGCGCCAATGTGCCCGCCCAGCACGCCATCCAGACCGCGCTCGGCGGCTACCAGTCGATCAACGAGCTGATCGTGCCGGGCGGCCGCTTCTACGAGCAGTCCATGCTCGCCGACCGGCTGCTCAACGAGATCCCCGGCGTCTCCTCGGTCCGTCCCCGCGGCGCCCTGTACTGCTTCCCGCGGCTGGACCCGGAGATGTACCCGATCGACGACGACGAGAGCTTCGTGATCGAGCTGCTGCGGGCCAAGAAGATCCTCGTCACCCACGGCACCGGCTTCAACTGGTTCGAGCCCGACCACTTCCGGCTGGTCACCCTCCCCGATGTGGAGGTGCTCGAGGAGGCGATCGGGCGGATCGCCGACTTCCTCGCCACCCGCCGCTGATTTTTGTTCGCCGGGAACAGTTCCCGCCCGCGGGTCTGCGTGACACGCAGTCGCACTGTGCTGGGTGGGCCTGTCAGACTGCACCGGTGCTCGACATCACCTACCCGCCCGTCATCGTCACCGCCAAGGTGCTCTTCAAGCTGATGCGCCAGCGGGTCGTGGTCAGCGGCTCGGAGTCCATCCCGCGCAAGGGCGGCGCCCTCCTGGCCATCAACCACACCGGCTACATCGACTTCATCTACGCCGGCGCCGGCGCCGAGCCGCGGCGGCGCCTGGTCCGGTTCATGATCAAGAAGGAGATGATGGACAAGCCGGGGGTCGGGCACCTCCTCCGCTCGTTCCACCACATCCGCGTCGACCGGTCCTCGGGTGTGCAGTCGATGAAGGACGCGCTGGCGTACCTGAAGTCCGGCGAGGTCGTCGGCATCTACCCCGAGGCCACCATCTCCCGCTCCTTCGAGATCAAGGAGCTCAAGTCCGGCGCCGCACGGATCGCGGCCGACGCCGGCGTACCCCTCATCCCGGTGATCGTGTGGGGCGCCCACCGCCTGATGACCAAGGACCACCCCAAGGACTTCTCCCGCTCGGCCAAGACGATCGTGGTCAAGGTCGGCGAGCCGCTGTACCCCACGGGCGAGGACGTCACCGCGGAGACCGCCGAGCTGCGCGCCGCTATGCAGCGGATGCTGGACGAGGTGATCGCGGAGTACCCCGAGGACGAGAAGAGGCCGGGCAGCTGGTGGATCCCCGCCCGGTTCGGCGGCTCCGCGCCCACGCCCGACGAGGCCGACCGCCTCGACAAGGAGGAGCTCCGGGAGCGCGCCGCGAGGCGCAGGGCGAAGGCGGCGGAGAAGCGCAACGCCTCGTGACCCATGTTTCCCGTGAAACCTCTGGGACCACTGTGGTTTTGTCTTTCTAGCCACAAGTCGCTTTAGGTCTTTGTCGACAAAGCCACGTTCCGATGAAAGTGGCCTGCTTGTTGACCGAAACTGGCACTTCTTGACCGTTGCAACGGCCACTAAGTGCAGGAATCACCGCCGAAGCGGTGATTCCTGCACTTAGCTGACCCGGGCTTTCGAGGTCACCGGCGGCCACTGCTGCCTCAGATCGGGCGGTCGCGCCGGTTCCTTGGGTCGATCAGGTCGACGATCCGCTGGAGGTCGCCGGTGTTGGCGAACTCGATGGTGATCCGGCCCTTGGCCTTGCCGAGGTCGATCTTGACCCGGGTCTCCAGCCGGTCCCCGAGCCGCTCGGAGAGCTCGCCCAGGCCCGGTGCCTGCGGCTTCGCGCGGCGGGGGCGGGACGTCGTACCGCCGGTGCCGTCGCCGACCGCGACGATCTCCTCCAGGCCGCGCACCGAGATGCCCTCGGCGACGACGCGCTGGGCGAGGCGGTCCTGCTGCTCGGCGTCGCCGACACCCAGCAGGGCGCGGGCGTGTCCGGCGGACAGCACGCCGGCGGCGACCCGGCGCTGGACGGCGGGGGAGAGCTTGAGGAGGCGCAGCGTGTTGCTGATCTGGGGGCGGGAGCGGCCGATCCGCTGGGCCAGCTCGTCGTGCGTGCAGGAGAAGTCCTCGAGCAGCTGCTGGTAGGCGGCCGCCTCCTCGAGCGGGTTGAGGTTGCTGCGGTGCAGGTTCTCCAGCAGCGCGTCGCGGAGCATGTCGGTGTCGTCGGTCTCGCGGACGATCGCGGGGATCGTGGCGAGACCGGCCTGCTGGGTGGCGCGCCAGCGACGCTCGCCCATGACCAGCTCGTAGGCGTCCGGGCCGGTCCGACGGACGACGACCGGCTGCAGGAGGCCGATCTCCTTGACCGAGTGGACCAGCTCGGCCATCGCCTCCTCGTCGAAGACGGTCCGCGGGTTCACCGCGTTGGGCGCGATCTGGTCGACGGGCAGCTCGGCGAAGTAGGCGCCGTCGACGGGCCGCAGACCCGAATCCGCGATCTGAGCGCCGTTCGCGGCCCCGGTGGACCCGGGGTCCGCCGAGGTGCTGGACGTGGCTCCAGCGGCAAAGTCCGGATCCTGGGCGCCGGAGTTGACACCGGCCGCCTCGGCGCTGCCGGGAGCGGGCGTGGGCGGCGCGGTCGGGATGAGCGAGCCGAGGCCCCGGCCGAGGCCGCGGCGGGGGGTGCTGGAACTCACGAGAGGCTCCCTCGGGTGACGATCTCGCGCGCTGCCTCGAGGTAGCTCAGCGCGCCGGGCGAACCGGGATCGTAGGTCATCACGGTCTGGCCGTACGACGGCGCCTCGGACACGCGCACCGATCGCGGGATGGCGGTCTTGAGGACCTGGTCGCCGAAGTGGTCGCGCACCTCCTGCGCGACGCCGGCGGCGAGCCGGGTGCGGGCGTCGTACATGGTGAGGACGATGGTCGACACCGCGAGCTCCGGGTTGAGGTGGGCGCGCACCATGTCGACGGTGGCGAGCAGCTGGCCGAGGCCCTCGAGAGCGTAGTACTCCGCCTGGATCGGGATCAGCATCTCCGCCCCGGCCACGAGCGCGTTGAGGGTGAGCAGCCCGAGCGAGGGCGGGCAGTCGATGAAGACGTAGTCGAAGCGCTCCTCGCCGATCGCGGCGGCGGTGCCGATCCGGGGGTGGGCGTCCAGCGCCTTCTTCAGCCGCTGCTCCCGGGCGACGACGCTGACCAGCTCGATCTCGGCGCCGGCCAGGTCGATGGTCGCGGGCACGACCCACAGGCCGGAGGCGTCGGGGCACGGCTGCACGATGTCGGCGATCGCGACGCCGTCGACGAGGAGCTCGTACGACGACAGGGTGCCCTGCCGGTGCTCGATGTTGAGCGCCGTGGAGGCATTGCCCTGCGGGTCGAGGTCGATGACCAGCACCCGCTGCCCGAGCTGGGTGAGCGCGGCCGCGAGGTTGACCGTGGACGTCGTCTTGCCGACACCGCCCTTCTGGTTCGCCACGACGAACACCCGGGTCTCCGAGGGCCGGTCGAGCTGCTCCTGGGGGATGCCGGCGCGGACCATCACCGTCGCCTGGGCCGCCCGGGCGAGGGGAGTGAGGTCGTCCTCGAACCCGGCCGTCCGCTCGGCGAGCTGGGCCGCGGTGAGCGGCGGCGAGGTGGTGGTCCCGGGCGTTTCACGTGAAACGTCGACCGGGCCGACGGCGTCGGTTCCACGTGAAACCAACCGGTCTCCGGGACCGACCCGTTCGGGGTCGCCCTGTGGATAACCAGGGAGGTTCTGTGGAGACTCACGCTCAGCACTCGCCTCCGGACCGGTGGAAAACCCGGGACCGGGGCCTAACGAGTCACTCACGACTTCCTCCTCTTCCTTCGCGGCTTCCCCCCACGCGAACCCCGAGGAACGCGCTGGCCACGAAGCGGCAACGATACGCGGGTCGGATCGGCCCACGACAGACGGACGATGCGAATCGGCTCGACCGCGCCCTCGGCGGCGAGCTCGGTACCCAGCTCCTCGATCACGGCCGGGGCGCACCCCAGCCGGCGACAGGTCTCCTCGGCCGCTGCGACCTCCTCGGCCGCGCTGCTGCCCTTCATCGCCAGCAGCGCGCCGGTCGGCGCCACCAGGGGCATGCACCAGGTGGCGAGCTGGTCGAGGGCGGTGACGGCCCGGGCGGTCACGACGTCGTACGACGCGAGGCCGTGCACGGCGTCGGCCCGCCCGCGGACCACGGTCACGTTGTCGAGGCGGAGGCGCGCGACGGCCTCCTCGAGGAAGGTGGTCCGGCGCAGCAGGGGCTCGATCAGCGTCACCCGCACATCGGGACGGGCGATCGCGAGAACCAGGCCGGGCAGGCCCGCTCCGGACCCGACGTCGGCGACCGTCGCGTCGGCGGGCAGGGCGGCGGCCAGCAGGCCGCAGTTGATCAGGTGGCGCTCCCAGAGCCGGGGGGTCTCGCGGGGGCCGATGAGGCCGCGGACGACACCGTCGGTCGCCAGCAGCTCGGCGTACGCCAGCACGAGATCGATGCGGTCGGCGGGGAAGACCTCCGCCAGGACCGCCGGGGGAGCAGACAGCACCCCCGGGCCCTCACGGTCCGGAGGACCGGGGGACACCGGGGGTGCGGAGTCGTCGTGTTTCACGTGAAACGTCGACCGCGAGCGTCAGGCCGGCAGTACGACGACGTACCGCCGCGGCTCGACGCCGGCCGACTCCGAGCGGAGGCCCGCAGCGGCGACCGCGTCGTGGACGATCTTGCGCTCGAAGGGAGACATCGGCTCCAGCGAGACCGGCTCGCCCGAGGCGGCGACCTGCGCCGCCGTGTCGGCGCCGAGCTGGGTGAGCCGGGTCCGCTTGTCGGCACGGTAGCCGGAGATGTCGAGCATCAGCCGGGACCGCTCGCCGGTCTCGCGGTAGACGGCGAGCCGAGTGAGCTCCTGCAGGGCCTCGAGCACCTTGCCGTCGCGGCCCACCAGCTGGCTCAGGTCGGCGCCGACGATCGACACGGCGGCCCGGTCGGCCTCCACGTCGATGTCCAGGTCGCCGTCCAGGTCGGCGATGTCGAGCAGCTCCTCGAGGTAGTCGGCGGCGATGTCGCCCTCCTGCTCGAGCCGGGCCACCCGGTCGCTCTCCCCAGCCGGCGCGTCCTGCTCGGCGTCCGCCGCCTCGTCGGCGCTCGTCCCGTCCTCGGTGGCGTCCTCGTCGGCGTCCTCGAGGACGTCACCCGTCACGTCGTCCGCGACGTCTGCCGTCGCTGCCTCGGCCACGTCGTCGGTCATGTTCTCGGCCACCACATCGGTCTCGATCTCGGCGCTCACTTGCTGTCTCCCTCGTGGTTCGTGGTCTCGTCCTTGCCCTCGGGCGGCGACTTCCTCGCCTGCCCGCCGGGCTTGCTCTGGGTGGTGCCGCCCTTGCGCTGCGAGCGGCTCTGCCGCTTCGGCTGCTGCCGCGTCGCGGGCCGGCGCCCCTCCTCGACCTTCTCCTCGACGACGGTCTCGGTCGGGGTCCGGCCGTGCCGGGCGGCCTTGGCCCGGTCGCGCTCCTCCTTGGCCGCGAAGGCGGGCGTGCCGGGCGCGGGGTTGTTGCGGATGACGTAGAACTGCTGGCACATGGTCCACAGGTTCGAGGTGGTCCAGTAGAGGAGGACGCCGATCGGGAACGCCACGCCACCGAGGCCGAAGGCCACCGGGAGGATGTAGAGCAGCATCTTCTGCTGCTGGGCGTACGGGCCGCTCATCGCCTCGGCCGGCATGTTCTTGGCCATCAGCTGGCGCTGCGTGGTGAAGGTGGTCGCGGTCATCGCGAGCACCAGGATCAGGGCGACCACCATGACCAGGCCGTGCGGCTCGTCGCCCCAGGTGCGCGAGTTCCAGAACGACTCCTTGAGCGGGATCGCCCCGAAGATCTCGGACTGGCCGAACTGCTTGGCCCGGTCGGCGTCGAGGAAGCCGTGCGCCTTGCCGCTGCGCGCCGCCTGGTCGAGGAGCCGGAACAACGCGAAGAAGATCGGCATCTGCATCAGGATCGGCAGGCACGACGCGAACGGGTTCGTCCCGGCGTCCTTGTAGAGCTTCATCGTCTCTTCGGCCAGCTTCTGCCGGTCGTGGCCGTACTTCTTCTGCAGCTCCTTCACCTTGGGCTGCAGCAGCTGCATGTTGCGGCTGGACTTGATCTGCTTGACGAACAGCGGGATCAGGGCCGCCCGGATCACCAGCGTGAGGCCGATGATCGACAGCGCCCACGAGAGGCCGCCGGCCGGGTCGAGCCCGATCAGGCTCAGCAGCTCGTGCCAGCCGATCAGCACCGCCGAGACGATG